>OKRF01000154.1:0-3474 GCA_900290315.1 Candidatus Sulfopaludibacter sp. SbA3
CCGCCCCGATGAAAATTCGTTAGCCCCGTGGGACAGACGATCGTTTTTTGTCGTCTGTCTTTTAGGGCGATGCGGGCATTTTCGAGAGAGGCGGCTCATGAGGCGATGCCTCACCCGGCGGGATGAAAATGGCGGGGAAAACGCTTCGGAATTTCGCGAAGGGGCAAACTCGAGCCAGGCACGAAGATTCGCCAAAAGGCGGCGAATTTCGATCCTGGCACGGTTTGCGGCGGAACCGCGGCTCGGGATTTTCGAGAGAGTCGGCCCATGAGGCGAAGCTTCACCCGCCCGGATGAAAATCTGCGCGCCCGGTAGCGCCTCGAGTGGGACGGGACGCAGGCTTACCCCTCGCGATATTCGCCGAAGACCCCGCGCAGGCGATCGGAAATCTCGCCGACTGTCGCATAAGCTCCCGCTGCATCCACAATCGCGGGCATCAGATTCCCCCCGCAACGCGCGGCCTGCTCCAGTGCGGCGAGCTTTTCTGTGACACTCGCGGCGCTGCGCGAAGCGCGCACCTGGCGCAGTTTGTCCACTTGCGAGCGCTCCAGTTCGGGATCCAGGTGGAAGGTCGGGATGGCGTGCGCGTCTTCCTGCTGGAAGCGATTGATTCCCACCACGATGCGTCGGCCCGTTTCGATGGCGCGCTGATATTCGTAGGCGGCGTTCTGGATTTCGTTCTGAATGTATCCCGTCTCGATGGCCTTCAGAGTCCCGCCCATTTCATCGATCTGCCGGAGATACGCCAGCACGCCCTGCTCGATGGAGTCGGTCAGGGCCTCGATGGCGTCGCTACCGCCTGCCGGGTCGGGTGTGTTTACGACGCCCGTCTCGTGGGCGATGATCTGCTGCGTACGGAGGGCGATGCGCGCCGATTCTTCCGTGGGCAGCGAGAGCGCCTCGTCGCGCGAATTGGTGTGCAGCGATTGCGCCCCGCCCAGCACCGCCGCCATGGCCTGGATGGCGGTGCGCACAATGTTGATATCGGGCTGCTGCGCCGTCAGCGTACTGCCGGCGGTCTGCACGTGGAAGCGCAGCATCAGGGAGCGCTTGTCGCGGGCGCCGAAACGGTCGCGCATCAGGTGGGCGTAGATGCGGCGCGCTGCCCGGAATTTGGCGATTTCCTCCAGAAAATCGCTGTGCGAGTTGAAGAAGAAGGAGAGGCGCGGCGCAAAGGAATCCACCGTCAGGCCCGCCTGCATCGCCGCTTCGATATAAGCGATGGCGTTGGCGAACGTGAACGCCAGTTCCTGCACCGCCGTCGACCCGGCCTCGCGAATGTGGTATCCCGAAATGGAGATGGTGTTCCACTCCGGCATCTCGCGGCCCGCCCAGGCGAAGATGTCGGTGATGATTCGCATGGCCGGACGCGGCGGATAGATATACGTCCCGCGCGCGATGTACTCTTTTAGAATGTCGTTCTGAATGGTGCCGGAGAGGCGCTTCCAGTCCGCACCCTGCTGGCGGGCGACCAGCGCGTAGTAAGCCAGCAGAATCGCCGCGGTGGAGTTGATGGTCATGGACGTGGAGACCTGCTGCAGCGGAATGCCGCGAAACAGCAGTTCCATGTCCGCAAGAGAAGAGATGGCCACGCCCACGCGGCCTACCTCGCCCGCCGCCATGGCATGATCCGAATCCATGCCCATCTGCGTGGGCAGGTCGAAGGCCACCGAAAGTCCCGTGGTGCCTTGCGACAGCAGGTACTGATAGCGCCGATTGCTTTCTTCGGCGGTGCCGAAGCCGGCATACTGCCGCATGGTCCAGAGGCGGCTGCGGTACATGTCGCGGTAGACGCCGCGGGTGTACGGAAACTCGCCGGGCTTACCCAGAGGGTCGTTCATGATCGGGAAATTTTACGTGCTCGCAGGAAGGAGGAAAGGCCGTAGCCCAGCATCATCACCGTGCAAGCCGCCGCGAAGAACAGTTGGACGCCTTGCCCGGTCCGGTAATAGTGAATCGCCTTGGCGCCGAAAATGACGCCGAACGATATGAAAAGAAAGCCGATAACCTGGTGCCAGAGACTATGGACCGGCTTGATTATGGCGGGGATAACGTGCTTTAGAAATACGCGTCCCTGCTGGACGGCCAGACGCTGCTTCACGTTCTCATCGTAACAAAAGCGAGCCACGGGGGTTTTCCGCAGTAGCGCGGCACCCGGGAAGGGCCGATAGTTAAGTTAGGTCGGCTTGTGAAAGAGCGTAGGCTCCACTACAATCGGAACGGGTGGATGCCGACCCATGGGTGGAACGCCGGTCGCGTCCGGCGCATCCGCTAATAAGGGAGTATCTGTGGAAGAGCCATTAAAGCATCTCATGCAGGAACTGGGAAACGCGATCAACGATTCCCTATCTGAGTCCGACCGGATCGCAGAGGCGATCGGCGAGATCAAGAGGGCCGGCTACGACGTTTTCCTGGTCTTGGAGGCGACGATCGGCTTCAATCGGAGGGATGAAAACAGCGAAGAGGACGAAGAGCTCGAAGTCAACGAAGAGCAGCCCAAACGGAACTTCGAGGCTACCGGCAAGATCAAGTTCACTTCGCAAGACCATCGCTTTTTGCGAGCGCTGAAGATCGCAGTAGACGAGGAGAATCGCTAGAGGTTCTGGAACAGAACTTCTCGATAGACGTCCCAAGTTTGGCGGACGGCGCCCTCCCAGGTAAACAGGCGTGCGCGACGCCGCCCCCGCAGCGCCAGTTCTTTCCTCAATTCCGGTTTCCCGGTGAGATTCCTCAGTGCCTGGCCCAGTGCCATCGTGTCTTCCGGATCCACCAGCAGGGCGGCATCTCCGGCCACTTCGGGTAGCGCGGAACTGAGCGACGCAACCACCGGCGTGCCCGCGGCCATGGCTTCCACCATGGGCATGCCGAAGCCTTCGTCGAGCGACGGAAACGCGAACACCATGGCGCGCACATACCAGGCAGCCAACTCGGCGTTGGGAATGTATCCCAGAACGGAAATGCGATCCCGCGCGGGGCTCTTTTCGATGCGCGCCAGGATTTCGTCCGACCCGAAACCGGCCGAGCCGGCCAGCACCAGGCGCCAGGAGGGATCCACGGTCTCAAATGCCTCCACCAGGCGGACGATGTTTTTGCGCTTTTGAATCGCACCCACGTTCAGAATGATCCGCTCGCGGGTGACGTCTGGAGGATACAGCAGATTGCGCGTTCCGTGATGCACCACGTGGACCTTCGCCGCGTCCACGCCAAGCAGCGATACCACCTGGCTCTTGGTGAATTCCGAAACCGCGATGATGGCCCCCGAGGCTTGCGCCGCGTGGCGGGCCTGCTCGGCGAAACGGGCGCGGAACTCCGGTGTGGAGTATTCGCCGGTGAGCACGAACAGATCGTGAAATGTGGATACCGCGGCGCGCAGGGGCATGTGCGGCAGGCGCTGGTTGAGTCCGTGGAAGAGGTTGGCGCTCCGCGGACCCAGCGGCTCGGCGAGCAGGCGGCGGCGCACGTTGGCCGGCAGGT
>OKRF01000154.1:3484-7374 GCA_900290315.1 Candidatus Sulfopaludibacter sp. SbA3
CAGGTTCTCCCGCCACGAGCGGAAATAGCGATGGGGCCGGTAGCAGAAGCGGAAGCGGACCTCGGGATGCGCCTGTGCCATGCCGCGGAGAATCTCTCGCGAGTAGAGGCCTACTCCGGAGAGGTCGCCGCCCACGCTATAGGTGGCGTCCAGCGCGATCATTAGTCGATTCCGTATTCTTTCATTTTGCGATAAAGCGTGGTGCGGCCGATACGCAGAATGCCGGCGGCCTTTCCGCGATTGCCACTGGTGGCCGCCAAGGCCTTCTGGATCGCGTCCTTATTGCTGTCGGGAATGGAGATCACAGGTGAGGGCGGCGCTAGCGATTCGTGCGGCAGAGAGTCCGCCTGTTCGGCCGAGACGAAGTCGGAAAGGTGGTGCAGACTGCCGCCCGCGCGGTGATATTGCAGGGCGGAAGGCAGGTCGATAAGCTGCGCGCCTTCGGAATGCATCGCCTCCATGCGGTCGATGCAGTTTTTCAGTTCGCGTACGTTGCCCGGCCAATCGTAAGAGAGCAGCGTGTCCAGAAGCTCCGAGCCGGGTTCGAAGCCGGCGCCGCAGAAATGGTCGATCAACAGCGGGATGTCGGTNNAGTGGATGGTGAAGACGTTGAGGCGGTAGAACAGATCCTGGCGGAAACGGCCGGCCGCCACTTCGGCCTTCAAGTTGCGATGGGTGGCGGCGATAATCCGCAGGTCCACGTTGCGCCATTGCAGCGAGCCCACCGCGCGAAACTGGCGTTCCTGCACCAGGCGGAGCAGTTTGACCTGCATTTCCAGGGGAAGATCGCCAATCTCATCGAAGAAGGCGGTGCCCCCGTCGGCCAGTTCCACCAGCCCCTTCTTGTTTTCCGCGGCGCCGCTGAAGGAGCCTTTCACGTGGCCGAACAACTCGCTCTCCATCAGGGTGCCAACGAGGGATCCGCAATCGATGGGCACGAACCGGCCGCGCGGATTGGCGTTGTGGATGGCGCGCGCCACCACCTCCTTGCCCGTACCGCTTTCGCCCAGCAAAAGCACCGGCAGGTGAGTTCGGGAGGCCTTATCGATTAGGCGGCGGATGGTGGCAATCTCCGGCGATTGGCCCACCAATCCGTGGACCCAGCGCGTGGCAGGGGAACTCATCGAAAAATTGGGAAAGCTAATTTAGTCGGACCACGAAGGCTTTTGTCTCAGTTTCTTGTGAAATTCGACTGAGAAGAGCGTTGGCTGCCTCTAAAGTGGTCTCCGAGCCTACCATGACGCGCCAGACGCCGGGATTCTCCGGCCGTTCCACCAGACGCGCCGAGCCGAAACGGGACGCCATCTCGGTGCGGGTCCGCTCGGCGTTGGCGCGCACACCGAAGGCCCCCACCTGCACCGCAAAGAGGGCCGCCGGAATGGTTTCGGGAGCCCGAATCACTTCCATGCGTACAGTCGCGGTGCCGGAGACCTCCATACCGATCGCCTGCGCCGCGGCGTGCGAAAGATCGATGATCCGCCCGTCGATGAACGGGCCCCGGTCAATGATTCGTACGTCTACGGACTTCGAATTGGTCAGGTTCACCACCCGCACCCAGGTGTTGAAGGGCAGCGTGCGGTGCGCGGCCACCAGCGTCTCCATGTCGTAGGTCTCGCCATCGGCGGCTGGACGGCCGTGGTAAGGGTGGCCATACCAACTGGCCACGCCGGTCTCCGTGTAGCCCGGTTCGGCAACGGCGACGGCGGCCGATACGGGAAGCGGCGGGGGCGGCACTCCGCGAGCGTGCTTCTTGTGGCAACCGCTCAGTGCGAGAAGGATCAGGGCCAGCGGGACTATAGCCTTCATGCCAACTTCTGATTGTGACACAGGCCCTTGCATTTGATGCATTCTATGCATAGAATTTCTTAGTATGGCGCGGACCACTGCTGACCCCACCCTGATGCCGGGCACGCTGGATCTGCTGATACTCAAGACGCTGAGCCGCACCTCTCTGCATGGGTATGGCATCGCTCAGCAGATCAAAATGACCTCGCAGGACGTGTTGGAGGTGGAAGAAGGATCGCTCTACCCGGCGCTGCAGCGTCTGGAACTGAAGGGGCTGGTGGACCGGAGGCAGATTTCGACCGGCTGGTCAGCGCCGTACAGAGAGTGCTGCGGCGGGCATGAGGACCGCTTCTTTTGGGGAAAACCACGGGGCAGGATTTCGAAAAGGGGCAAACCGAGGCAGGCACGAAGATTCGCCAAACGGCGGCGAATTTCGAGCCTGTTAGGGTGCCCGCGCGCGGGCAACGATAGGTATGAAAATGGGGGGAACGCGTCGGGATTTGCGGCGGACACACGGCTCGGGATTTTCGAGGGAGAGTGGCACGAGTTTGCGGCGAGGAGGGGATGATGCGTGAATTCTGGCGGAAGTTGATGCGGTGGAGGCGGCGAGACGAATTGGCCGGCCGCCTGCGCGAAGAGTTGCAGTTCCACGTCGACATGAAGGGCTTCGGCGTGGGCAGCCACACGCGCATTCTGGAACAGGCCGACGACGTATGGTCGCTGGGACGCCTGGAGCAGGTGGCTGCGGACTTGCGCTACGCGGCGCGCACGCTGGCCCGGTCGCCCGCCTTTTTTGCTCTGGCGGCCATCGGCACCGGGCTCGGGGTAGCGGCCATCACGGCGGTGGTCTCCGTCACCGATACGGTGCTGGTCCGCTCCATGCCGTATCGCGATTCGGGCAGGCTGGTGGTGGTGTCCGATCAGTTGCTGAAGCTGGATTTCCCGCGTTTCCCCATCAGCGTCCCCAACTTTCTGGACTATCGCGCGCAGAATCGCGTCTTCGAAGACATTGCCGCCTTCGAGCCCAGGGCAATGACCGTGATGGGCGGGGGCCGCGCGGAACGGGTGGCCGGCATGATGGCATCGGCGAATCTGCTGGGTCTTCTGGGAGCGTCGCCCGCCTGGGGCCGCTGGTTCGATCCCTCGGAAGACCATCAAGGCCACATGGATGTAGCGGTGCTCAGCTACGCCTTCTGGCAATCGCACCAGGGCCATTCGATTCGAGTCAACGATCAGCCGTACCAGGTAGTGGGCGTATTGAAACCAGGCTTTGCCTTCCGTCTGGCCGGCGACGCTCCCCAGATCTGGCTCCCCACCAGCCTGGATCCGGTGGCGCGCGATATAGGCAATCTGCAGGCTGTGGCTCGCCTGAAGCCGGGAGTTACTCTGGCCGCGGCACGGGCCCAGATGCACGTGATCGCGGTCGATTTGAAGGCCCGCTACCACGCCGGCATGGGGCCTCACGGAGAAGATGGCGGGTTCGACGCCGTGGTGATTCCTCTGCGCGAAGAGCTCTACGGCGCTCTGCGGCCCACGCTATACGCTCTGGCAGGCGCCAGCACGATTCTGCTATTGCTGGGACTGGCCAACACGGCGCTGCTGTGGATGGGACGCGCGGCGGCCCGCCGTAAGGAAGCAGCCGTGCGCCTGGCGCTGGGAGCATCCCGGTTGCGGGTGGCTCAGCAGCTCACCGTAGAGGCGCTACTGCCTTCTCTGGTGGGCGGCGCCTTGGCGCTGCTGCTGACTCTGGCGGCACTGGCGGCGCTGAACAGTGCGCCTCCGGATGAACTGGCGACAGTCGATGCCTTTACCTTGGACTACCGCGTGTTCGGGTTTGCCTTGCTGCTCTCGGCCGGCGCGGGCGTGCTGTTCGGTGCGATCCCCGTGAGAAGCGTCTTTGGTTCGGGCGCGAGGGGCCGCGCCTGGATCCAGGATCGCGGAGGAATGGCCAGCCGCTCCGAGAGTCGCCTGCGTGCCGTCATGGTGGCCATCCAGGTGGGACTGGTCTGCACGCTGTTGGCGCCAGCGCTGCTGCTGATGCAGAGCCTGGCGGCGCTGGAAAGCGTCAATCCCGGGGTCCGCACCCACAATCTCGTGACGGGATG
>OKRF01000121.1:0-3668 GCA_900290315.1 Candidatus Sulfopaludibacter sp. SbA3
TGTCGTCTGTCAATTAGGGGCGGACCGCCCCGCAAAACGGGATGAAAAACCGGCGGTTGGTAGCGCCGGCGATCTCGGCGCCGGTTGCACTGGCCGACCGGCGACAGCGGAAGCGGGCAGCGATAGAAATGAAAATGGGCGAGATTCTCGAGGGTAGCGCAGGTTTGCGGCGGGACCGCGGCTCGGGATTTTCGCGAGAGTCGGCTGATGAGGCGAAGGCTCGCCCGGCGGGATGAAAATGGCTGGAAAACGCGTCGGGATTTCGCAAAGGGGCAAATTCGAGCCAGGCACGAAGATTCGCCAAAAGACGGCGAATTTCGAGCCTGGCACGGATTTGCGGCGGACACTCGGCTCGGGATTTTCGACCCTGCCCCCTTTACGAAATCCCAACGCGTGAACCGGCCATCTACCGCCCCGCAATCGCCCGCAGCAATTCCTGCGCTCTGCCATACTGCGCATCCGTGGGCGCAATTGTCTGCAACACCTCGCGCGCCTTCTGATATTGGCCCTGTTGTGCGTGCGCGTAGGCAAGCAGATACCGGGCGGGGACTTCGGGATCCAGCTTCAAACTCGTCTCCAGAGCCCCGAGCGCGCTGATGGGGTCCCCCGTGAGCAGGTAGAATTTCCCGGCGCCGAGCTGCTGCATCGCATCGTCCGAATTGAGCGCCGCCCGCGCCCGATAGATCTGCTTAGCGCTCTCCAGCCGCTCTCCATCGGCGCCATCGAGCCGGGCGATTCCCATGCCGACCATGGTGACGGCAGCGCCCACGCGGACCGTAGTGGTCGCGTCGGCGAGGGCTCGCGTGAGGGCCGCCATGGCAGAGGTTCTCTGCGACGCGGGCGGATTCAGCCGTAGCGCCGTGACGGCTCGCACCAGCGGTTGTGGATCTGTGAGAGCGGCTTCCAGGGCGCTGTAGACCTCGGGATCGTTGGTGAAGCGGCTCAGGTAGCCCACGGCATTGCCGCGCGCCAGCGGCCCCTCGGACGGCGCGGCGAGAATCTTCAAAAGCAGCGGCACGGCGGCAGCATTGCCGGTGCGCGCCAGGGCAAATGCGTCGGCGCGCTGAATCCACTTCTGCCGGGAGACCGCACCGTACCAGGCGTTCATCTGTTTCAACGCCCACGCGGCGTCGCGGTCCTTGTGGCACACATTGCAGGCGTTGGGAATGGCGTGCGCGATGGTGTTTTCGGGCACCGGAACGGTCATGGAGTGGTCGCGGATTTCGGCCTTGATGCTCAGCACGGTGCGCGGCATGTGACACTCCACGCAGGAACTGCCGGTGCTCGTAGCGGTGTGGTGCGTATGCGCGGCCACGTTTTTGCCGAGCGATTCATGGCAGCGGGTGCAGAGCGCGTTGGCATCCGGCCGGAGTTGCGAGTTGCGCTCGATTTCGGTTTCGTGGGCGGCCGCGTGGCACCCCACGCAGGTGACGTTGCCTTTCAGGAAACATTCGCTCTGCCACAGGCCGAAAGCATCGTTGGAGAAGCGGCGGGTGCGGCCGTCGGGCCAGTAGGCGGGATCCTTATCCTCGGGCTGGCTATACTCCAGGATGGGCAGGAAATGGTCGTAATAATCCGCGCCGGCGCGATAGCCCTGAGCGTAGATGTCGCGGAAAGAGTGGCACTGGGCGCACACCATAGTGTTCCGGGCCGGATCCAGGCGGGTCTGCAGAACGATGTCGCGCGCCGGGCCCGCCGGCTTCACGGCGGCGGAATAATTGGCTACGTGTGCGCTGCCCGGTCCATGGCAACGCTCGCAGTTGGTGCCGAAGTTGAGCCAGGTGGTCTTGTATTCGTTCTTCTCCGCGTCGAAGCCCTTCTCCTGCTGGCTGACGTGACAGGAGTAGCAGTTCTTGTTCCAGACCTGCACCATTACGTCGCTGGTCTCATCGGGGTCGTCGATATCGAAGGCGTGGAACCATTGCTTGCGGAGCACGTCCCAGGTGGGCGGCAGCACGATGACGCGGCCGCTGGGAAGCGTGGTCAGGTAATGCTGGATACGGCGATTGCCCAGCGTGTAATCGACGTGGTGCTCAACCGGCTTGCCCGTGAGGTAGGACTCGGTGATGTAGCAATCGCTGCCGCGCAGGCTCACGCGGAAGGGCTGTCCGCGCAATTCCACGGCGCCGCGGGCGAAATCGCCGCGCACGGCAGTGGTGGTGGCGGGCTGCACCATCTTGCTGTGGCGCGAGCCGGACCACACCTGGTATTCCTTGCTGTGGCACTTCTGGCAGGCGGCCGCGCCCACGTAGGTAGGCACCGCAGCAGCGTACAGAGACACTGCGGCAGCCAGCAGAATCAGTGGTGCCAATCGCCCGGTCATACAACGAATTCTAACTTAGACCAAGCACCCTGCTACACTCCGGAATTGATACACTGGCCGGAATGGAAAAAAGGCTGAGCATCCTCTTTGGCCTGCTGATCGGCGGCATGTGGATGGGCGAAGTGCTCTTGGGAAATCTCGGCGGCACATCCGTGCTGGGCATCTCAGCACCACACACCCGCGCATCTATGCCATGGCCGTCTGGTTCGCACTCGGGGCGGTCGGCGTGACTGGCATGGGAGGGCTGGTGGCCGCATATCGGACCGGCAGCATTTTGGCGGCACTTCGAGTGGGAGTGTGGAGCGGGTTCCTCAGCGGCGGGATTCTGTTCGTGACCGGGCTGTGCCTGGTGGCCCTTTTTCACGATGCCATGATGCAGGCCCCGGCGAACTTCCGGGAGTTCGCGCTGAGCGCACACCGTCCGCCCGACGCAAGCCGAGCTATCGAGCTTCCTCTACACCGACATGTTCGCGGGCATGACGGCACACCTGGCGATCGGGCCGCTTCTCGGCGTTTCCGTGGGAGGAATCGGCGCGGTCATCGGCAAACACTGGCGGCTTTCTCGAAGCGGCTAATGCGTCATCGAGTAGACGATGTAATTGATGCCGTAGCGGTACGCGAGGGCGGTCATCTGCTCGGGGTAATAAGGTATGTCGGCGAACTCCCAGGCATCGCCCACGTCGGTGTTGTAGTTGATCGCGACCACCATATGGTCCTTATCATCGGAGATGGCGCGCCAGGCGGGTTGGGTACCCGCGGGCTGCACCACCTGGACGCTGCCATCGTAGCCGCGACGCAAATGGCGTGAGCCGGGAATGAAGGTCAGGTCCTTTTGTTCAATGTCGTAGAGCACATGCATCACTGAGTCGGATAGGGCGATATCGGTAATCGGCTTGTTGGGAAAGACGCGATTCATAGTCTGGCGGAAGATCTCCCATTGGGTGGGGTCGGGGCCCCAGAAGTCGTCGACCACCAGGTAGCCTCCGCGCAAAAGGTACTCGCGCAGGCTCGCGACTTCGGCGTCGGAGAGATCCCACCAGCCGGTCTGGGTCGCGTAGATCCACGGATAGTCGAACAGGCGCGGATCGGTGAGGCGCAGGTGGCGCGGATCGCCGGTATCGATGCGAGTCAGCCGCTGCACTCCGGTGGTGAAATGATTATCGGCGTTGGGCCAATCCACCAGCCACCAGCCCGCGCCCATGCCATCGCGCGATGAGTAGCCCCAACGGCGGTGGAACTGCGGGAGATCGGTGTACTCCACACGGATGAAATGATACTCGGCTTCACGAGTGGGCAGGGGAGCTTCGTTATCGTCCGCCTGCATGCCGCGTCCGCCGCCGAAGCG
>OKRF01000121.1:3678-7254 GCA_900290315.1 Candidatus Sulfopaludibacter sp. SbA3
AGGGGCAGGGGAGCTTCGTTATCGTCCGCCTGCATGCCGCGTCCGCCGCCGAAGCGGCCGCGCTGAGCCAGACTCACGGCCGCGATGAGCAACAGGGCACCCAGAGCCAGACGGCGTTGCATACAAGCATTGTAGTCCCTGAACGGTTTACCGGAGGATCTCAATTTCAAAGCGTCAAGAAACTGCCGCTATATTACGTAAACGCGTACGCCATCGCCATTCTCGCTTCTTGGCTCCTGACTTCCTCGACTCCCATCCGTGGCGGATCAAAGCGAAGCCTTGGCTGGTTGGTACTTCCTATTCGCGGACAGGGCGGGGGTGGCGTAGAGAACAACTCCGGCGCTTGGGCCATCAGCGCCTGCCCAATCGGGCCGTTGAGGTGTTTCTGGCGCCCAGCCTCATCGTTGAAGGTGTCGAACACACCGAACGTACTGGGTGATAGCCTGAGCGCGAACCAGTTAATCGTGGTGGGTTCCTTTTTGGCCATCTCCATGATGGGTTTTATTCTGGACGAATATCGAGAAGCACATCCAGTGTAGCGGCGTGGATGGCGCGCGGCTATTGTCAATAACGACATCTTTGATATCGTTTTAGCCACGCTGGCCTATTGTCAAAGACCATATCTTTGATATAAATATTGCCGTGAAAATTGATGTACTTGTCCTCAACGGGGTTTTCGCTACCGGCTTGGCCGCGGTGCTCGACGCGTTTGCGATGGCGAACGACCTCGGTGCCGCCCAAGGGCTCTCGTCCCTGGCGTTTGACGTCACCGTCGTCGGTTTCCGTTGCGAAGTGCGCAGCAACCAGGGTTTCAAAGTTCCAGTCTCGCCCGCGCGCGCCCGCACGCCGCCGGATTGGGTGGTGGTCCCGGCGATCGGGGAAAGGGCCCCGGAGCCGTTGGCCGCAGCGCTCGCGGCGCCCGAGGCGCGCGCCGCCGCGCGCCTTTTGCGGCAGTGGGGCGATCGAGGGGTGCACCTCGCAGCGGCATGCATTGGCACTTTCGTCGCCGCTGAATCCGGTCTGCTCAACGGTGAGGTCGCAACGACTACATGGTGGCTCGCGCCGTATTTCCGCCAGCGCTATCCCCTCGTTCGGCTCGAGGACGGACGCATGCTTGTTCGCTCGGGCCGGGTGCTAACCGCGGGCGCAGCGCTCAGCCACACGGATATGGCGCTCTGGCTGATCCGGCAGGCAAGCCCGTTGCTTGCCGAGACCACCGCGCGTTACCTGATCGTGGATTCGCGACCGACGCAGTCAGCTTACGCCATGCGCGATCATCTCGCGCACACCGATCCGCTCGTGCAACAATTCGAGCGTTGGGCCCGCGACCGCCTTGCCGGCGGTTTCTCGCTTGACGAGGCCGCCCACGCAGTCGGGGCGGCCAAGCGGACGCTGGCACGGCGCATCGACAAGGTGCTCGGCAAAAGCATGCTCTCTTACTTCCAAGACCTACGTGTCGAGCGTGCGGTGCATCTGCTGCGGACTTCCAGGGATGACGTGGAGAAGATCGCCGCAGCGGTCGGCTACGCAGATGGCGTGACGCTTCGCAACCTCCTCAGACGCAAACTCGGTCGAGGTGTGCGCGAAATTCGCTCCGACCGAGCCGCAGGGGATCTGACGAATTGACTCGGCCCCCTCGCGCTTTGGACCCTTCTCCCTAATGTCGGGCGCTTTGGTTTGCGAGGTCCCATCCGAAGGCTTGAGCCCCGAAGGCGCGAGGAAGAGAGATGCCGCGAAGATTCTGTGAAGAGACACGGAATTCTCATGGCCGCGACGCGCTGCGGCTCCTCCTTCCTCATACTGCAGGGGCGTTGTGAGTGGTGTTAGAACAGAATCAGGAGGGATCGAATCGTGGCTGTCTGTCCACGCTGTAACGCGCGCATTTCGCCCATGCTGGCGCTCAAGAGCACTGACGTCCTGCTTTTCCCGGAGGAGGGCGCCGAGGAATGCCCGGCATGCCACGCCAAGCTGGTTCCCACGAAGCAGAGCGTCGCAACCGGCGTGATCGCCGTGGCCATCGTGGCTGCCGCTTGTATCGTGGTATTCCGAATGGTGATGCTGAGCGGCTTCGTGCCGGGCTTCCTCGCCGGTCTGGCGGCCGGTATCCTGATTCCGGTGTTGGGAATTCTTGCGTGGTCCGGGCTGGTGCGATTCCGCGCGACGTTGGACGGGCGTTACACTTACGACCGCCGCAACGGCCTGGGCATTCTCTGACTACCGCAGCACCGTGCACACGCTGGCGCAGATAGGGCCGCCGATATTGAAGGTGGCGGCGAGTTTGGGATTCTTCACCTGTAGTTCGGCGGGCGCGCGGCCGAGCAACTGCAGGGCGGACCAGCCGATCATGGCGATGCCCGTAGCTCCGATGGGGTGGCCTTTGGCGATGAGGCCGCCAGAGGTGTNNNCCCCGTAGCTCCGATGGGGTGGCCTTTGGCGATGAGGCCGCCAGAGGTGTTGATGGCACATTCGCCATCGGGGCGCGCTTTGCCCTCCACCCAATATTGCGCGCCCTTTCCGGGAGTGGCTTTGCCGATCACCTCCGTGCCGATGGCGCCCATGACGCTAAAACAATCGTGCACCTCAGCGACGTTGACGTCCCCGGCGGCGGCGTTCGCCGTGGCGTATGCGGCGCCCATGGCTTTGTAAGCACCCGCGGGACGGAGCACGTCGCGGCCGGCTTTCTGGATGGGATCGGTGGCCTGGCCCCATCCGGCGATCTCGACGCAGTCGACGCGCTTCACACCAAGGCGCGCGAGGCCTTCTTCGGTGGCCAGAATGAGCGAGGCATAGCCATCGGTGATCTGCGAGCAATCGTATGTCTTGAGCGGGAGGCCTTCCACCACGTAACGGTTGATGCCTTCGATGGTCACGGCCTGGTCCAGCGTGATCTGCAATTTGCTCATCTGCGCACAGGGGTTGTAGCGGGCGTTGGCGTACTCCTGCACGGGGATGTGGGCCAGGTCGCGCTCGGTGACGCCGTGTTCGTCCTGATACTGCTGCATCACTTCGGCGAAGATGTGGGGGAAGACGAAGACCTTGCCTTCGCGTTCGCCAGGGTGGGAGAAGTAGCCGAGTACCTTGCCGATGAGCTTGCCATCCATCTTGCCCTCGGCATCGCGCATTTTCTCGTAGCCGGTCTCGCCCAGCCCCAGTTGCAGCTTCTGGATGACGGAGAGCACGGCTTGGCCGCCGGAGGCGCACGCGTTCTCCACGGCCTCGATGGGCTTGCCTTCCAGGCCGGGAGTCATGGCCATCAGGCCGGCCAGGAGTCCCTGCTCGTTGAGCGTGAAGTTGCAGGCAGCGCCGATCGATCCTACGTCCAGCGCAGAGGCAGGGGCATCGATCTGCCGGCAGGCGCCAGTGATGGCGGAATCGATGATGGCGGGCACGGTCATGCCCATCAGCTTGCCGAAGCGCGACTGGTGAAAGGCGGCGATGTAAATTGGTTTCACGGTAGGGTACTCCCACCTTCTATTTTCGCAAAGAAAATCGCTCATCCTTAGGCTGGCGACCCCATCCCGTCCATTGACCGGCATCAGGTCGGTGCCAATTTCACTCTGGGGCATCTTAATCTTA
>OKRF01000121.1:7264-19594 GCA_900290315.1 Candidatus Sulfopaludibacter sp. SbA3
CCCGCTGCCGCGGGCACCCCAACAGGCTCGAAATTCGCCGCCTTTTGGCGAATCTTCGTGCCTGGCTCGAATTTGCCCTTTCGCGAAATCCCGACGAGTTTCCCCACCATCTCCATCCCGCCGGGAGAGCCATCGCCCCAAGCGCCGACTGTCACCGTATTATGCGAACCTCGTTAGAGGTAGCTTATCGTAAGAGTCTATGGATTATCTGACAATGCGGCTGCTGTTCCCGCGCGAGGCTGTTCTAAGCCTTCATGCAGAGCCGGCCTTCGAAGGCTCTCTGTCCCTGCTAGCCCAGCTTGAGGTGAAGCCGTTGGCGGATGTCTATCTGACCGTCTTCGTCCTGGAAGTGGAGCCGGTTCCAGAGTGCGGATTACGCCTTCGTCCGGTTTCAAGCACCGTCGTCGGGATCACGCGTACGGCAGGCAAGCGTTTGATCGGACAAGGCTTCGTGTTGGCGGATACGGTGTCGGACAGCCCACCGATGGATCTCCTGCGAGCCCACTTCCGGGCAGAAGAGGCCTTCCTGCGTAAGACTTTCGATGAGTTGGGGTATCGGCTTCCTGTGTGGAGGAATCACTACCGAAATTGCGCTGGGGACCTGGATCCGCTTCCGGAGATCATAATTGAAGACCCGGGCGCCAAGGATATGGAGCGCCTGTTCGGTTCGGATCTCGAGAACTGAACTGAGGGCCGCGCCGAAATAAATCGCGCAGATCAGGCTGACGGATTTATTGCCAGCGCCTGCTCCAGGTCAGCAATAATGTCTTCGGGCGCTTCGATGCCTACCGAGAGGCGCACCAGGGTGTCTCCGATTCCCAGACGCTGGCGGTGCTTGGGTGAGAGTTCGCGGTGCGAGCTCATGGCGGGGTAAAGCATCATGGTGTGGACGTCGCCGAGGGAAGTAGCGCGGACGATCATCTGCAGGCGGTCCATGAAGCCGAAGACCTCTTCCCTGCCCTCGCCTTTGATTTCGAAGCTGACCATGGCGCCGTACAGATTGGCTGGAAAAAGACGGCGGATGGCCGCGGCGTCGGGATGCGCGGGGTCTCCCGTGAAATAAACGCGCGCCACACCGGGATGCGTGCTCAGCCAGGAGGCCACGCGGCAGGCGTTGGCGCATTGCCGTTCCATGCGCAGGGGGAATGTCTTGATGCCGCGCATGGTGAGGTAGCTTTCAAACGGCCCCAGCACCGGACCGAGCGTGCGCGCCAGCGAGCGCAGACCTTCCAGGTGCTCCTGGTTGGTAATCACCGCACCGCCCATCACATCGCCGTGGCCGGCCAGGTACTTGGTGACGCTCTGCACGCTGAAGTGCGCTCCCAACTCCAGGGGCCGCACCAGGAGCGGTGTGGCGAAGGTATTATCGACTACCAGCGCCGCGCCACCCTCGCGTGCAATTTCGGCGATGCGGTCGATCTGCCCCACGCGCAGCAGCGGATTGGAAATGGTTTCGATCACGATGCAGCCGGGCTTGGCTTCGGCCACCAGGGTGCGCAACGCGTCCAGATCGCACACATCGGCGAAGCGCACGCTCACACCCATGGGTTCGAACACGTTCATGAGCAGACCGATGGTGGATCCATAGAGCGCATTGGCAGCCACGATGCTCTTGCGGCGATCGGCCAGAGCACTGGTAATCGCGAGCTGCAAAGCGGCCATGCCGGACGCGCAGGATTGCGCGCCCGCGCCGCCTTCCAGGGCGCATATCAGCTCTTCCAGCGCGGCGGCGTTGGGATTATCGTAGCGTGTGTAGCAATAGCCCTTTTCCTCTTGGCCGAACACGCGGTCCAACTGCTCCATGGAGTCGTAAAAGTAACTGGTGGCCGTATAGATGGGGGTGGTCACCGGCACGTGCGCACCGTTCCTCTTCCGGTCGCCCGAGTGCACGGCTTTGGTGTGAATCTGCAACGCTATTTCCTTTTCCAGCGGATGCCGCTTTTGGTGTCTTCCAAGATGATGCCCTGCTCCAGCAACTGCCCGCGAATCCGGTCGGCGCGCGCGAAGTCCCTGGCCTTCTTGGCGGCGGTGCGCTCGGCTATGAGGGCTTCCACTTCCGCGTCGGGGAGGCCGGCGCTGCCCCCGGAGGGCTGCAGGACGTCAAACACGGAATCGAACAGCTTCAACAGTTCCAGCGCGGCCGGCACGTCGCCGGCGCGAAAGGCTCCGGAGTCCATGGCGCTGTTGACGTCGCGGATGTATTCGAATATGGCAGCCAGCGCTTCGGCGGTGTTCAGATCTTCGTTCATGCCGGCGTGAAATGCCTGGGTGGCGCCGGCAGTGCGGGCAGCCAGTTCCAGGTTGGCGCCTGCCGGGAAGCGATCGGTCTCGAGGCGCAGCTTGAAATTGCGCAGGCGGTCGATGGCGGTGGCGGCGCTCTTCAGGCCATCGAAAGTGAAGTTGAGCTGCTTGCGATAGGGTGCCGAGGCCAGCAGGTAGCGGATGGCCTCGGCCGCATATCCCCTGGCTAGAAGGTCGCGCAGGGTAAAATAATTACCCAGCGACTTCGACATCTTCTGGCCTTCCACCATGAGAAACTCGGCGTGCAGCCAGAAGCGGGAGAAGGGTTTGCCGGTGAGCGATTCCGATTGCGCGATTTCGTTTTCGTGATGCGGAAAGATCAGGTCCACCCCACCTAAGTGAATGTCCAACGTCTCGTCCAGGTACTTGATGGCCATCACGGAGCACTCGATGTGCCAGCCGGGACGGCCCGGCCCCATCGACGTGGGCCAGAATGGTTCGCCCTCCTTCGGCGCCTTCCACAGGGCGAAGTCGCGCGCGTCAGCCTTCTCGTATTCGTCCACGTCCACGCGCGCACCGGCGATGTTGCCGCTGAAATCGTTGTGCGAAAGCTTACCGTAGCCGGGGAAGCTGGCGATGCGGAAGTAGACCGAGCCGTCGCTGGTGTAGGTGTGGTTGGCGGCCGTGAGTTTTTCGATGGCCGCGGCCATATCGTCGATATGTTCGGTCGCCGGCACGAGCTTCTCAGGCCGTTCCAGCCGCAGAGTGGCGCAATCGTCCAGAAACGCCTTGGTGTAGACCGCCGTATATTCGTTGAGTCCCTTGTGCTGGGCCACCGCATTGCGGATGATCTTGTCGTCCACGTCTGTAACATTCATTACATGGTTGAGTTGGAATCCGCTGGCTCGCAGCCACTTCCGCAGGATGTCCACGAAAGTGAAGGTGCGGAAGTTGCCGATATGGGCAAAGTCGTAAACTGTGGGTCCGCAACTGTACATGCGGACGGTATTGTCGCGCGCGGGAGTAAACTCCTCCATCTGCTGAGACAACGTGTTATAGAATCGCAGCGCCATAGGAATTGAGGGGAAACCTCATCGTACCAAAAGTGGAGCAAGGGCCCGCTGATTCTAGTGGGCGCGCATGGAACGCGCGATCAGGCCCAGGCCGCCCACCAGCAGAACCAGCATCACGATAGTGTTGAACAGGCTGGTGGGTTGAAAGTAGATGTGCATGTTGGCGATTACTCCAGCCACGATGAATAGCGCGCCGGCGGCGGTCAGCAGCCAACCAATGACGCTCTTCCCGTTAAAGAACAGCAGGCCGATGCCAAACAACATGGGAAGAAGGGTGATGCCGAAGGTGTTGCCCCCGTAGAAATTCCAGTAGGAACCGGCCACGGTCACCTGGTTGGCCAGAAGGTACGCGCCAATGCAAGCCATGGCGAAGCCGAGCAGGAAATGGCCAATGCCGCCGGGGGTGCCGCCGACGTCGCCGAAACTACGGTCTGCCATGTGTTTGAGCATATCAAAAGGCGCGTTGGACCGTCTTGGGGTAATTCTGACCAGTCCACCAGGTAAGAAGTACGCAATCCCCCCGGGCGGCAAGCGCGTTTCTTAGGGATTTCAGCGAGTGGCCGCCGGATTGCCAAACGCCAAAGGGACCTGCATGGAGAACTCTTACCCCGAGCGCCGGCAACACGCCCGTTATGGAGTCCGGCTCGCCGTTCATTATCACCTGTCTCAGAAGGGCAGCATCACGCGATCGGGCACCGGACTAACGATGAACATGAGCAGCAGCGGCGTCAGTTTTCGATGCCGCCGGGAACTGCCGGTGGGCGCGCACATCGAAATGGTGATCGATTGGCCCGCCAAGTATGGCGGCGTCCTGGCGGTGGACATGCTGGTAACGGGATTTATTGTCCGCAGCGATTCTCACCACACGGCTATCCGGATGACCTCGCGCAAGTTCCGCGTGGCGGAGTCAGCCGAAGACCCCATCCGCGTTTCGGCGTAAGGGCAACGCGGGAAGACAGGCCACGAAGGGCGATGGCCTGTCCTACTGTCCGTGTTGTACCATAATGGGTTATTCATGAAGGCGTTACTGGAATCGCTCCAGCCGGGGCAGAAGGACTGGGATCTGGCCCAGGCGATCGATCCCGCCCGTCTGCCTGCACACATCGCGATCATCATGGACGGAAACGGGCGGTGGGCCGGCCGGCGGCGTTTGCCGCGGGTGGCGGGCCACAAGGCGGGAATCGGACCCGTCCGTTCCACGGTGGAAACGTGTGCGCGCCTGGGCGTGAAGGTTCTCACACTGTACGCCTTCTCGATCGAGAACTGGAAGCGCCCGCGCCATGAGGTCGAGACGCTGTGGCGGCTCCTGCGGTTTTACCTGAAACAGGAATTGCCCGATCTGAAAAAGAACGACATCCCGCTGCAGGCCATCGGACGCCTGGAGGCTCTGCCTCCACAGGTCCGCCGCGAACTGGAATCGGTGATCGACGCTACCTCTAACAACCGCGGACTGCTGGTGAATCTGGCGATCAATTACAGCGGCCGGGCGGAAATTGTGGATGCCCTCAATTCCATTCTGGAAATGGCGCGGCTGGACGGGAGCATCGGGTCGTTGAAGCTGGATGAAGACACGCTCTCCACGGCTTTGTACACGGCCTCCTGTCCGGACCCCGATCTCTTAATTCGCACCTCGGGCGAAATGCGCATCAGCAATTTTCTGTTGTGGCAGATCGCCTATTCGGAGTTGTACGTCACCGAGACGCTGTGGCCGGACTTTACGCGGACAGACCTGCTGCAGGCGCTGGTGGAGTATCAGAAGCGCGACCGCCGGTACGGCGGCCTGAGCGCGGCGCCCGTGAGTGGCGCGGTCAAAGACGGTGACGAGACGCTCATCGAAGCTCTACGCTCGTCATGAGGCGCGTTCTCACTGCGCTGGCCCTGATTCCGATTGTGGTTTATGTGGTGCTGGGGCCGAGCTTCTGGCTGTTTCTGGCGGTACTGGCGACGGTCTCGTGCCTGTGCTATCGCGAATACAACGATATCGCCGCGACCTACGGCTTCGGCGCTCCGGGGCCGCTGGGTTACGGATTAGGACTGTTGCTGCTGGTGTGGGAAGGGCAGCCCTGGCTGCTGCTGGTGGCGGCTGCGCTGGCCGCTTTCACGCTGGCGTTGCGCTTGGCCGACCTGTCCAAGGCTCTGCCTAAATCGGCGCTTCTGGTGACGGGGATTGTGTACGTATTCGGCTGCTGGAAGTGCGCCCTGCTTTTGCGCGAGGCCAGCGGGCACTGGCTCATGTATGCCCTGCTTTTGAACTGGGTGGGCGATAGCGGAGCGTATTTCGTGGGGCGGCGCTTCGGCAAGCATAAGCTGGCTCCGCAGGTGAGTCCCAAGAAGAGCTGGGAAGGCGCGGCTGCATCCGTGGCCACATCCATTCTGGGCGCCGGCTGGTACCTGGTGCACTTCGTGCCCAGCGTCCCGGTGCTGAACGCGGTGCTGCTCACCGCCGCCGCGAATGTGGCGGGACAGGTGGGCGACCTGGCTGAATCGGCCATCAAGCGGGGCGCCGGAGTGAAGGATTCCGGCAGCATTCTGCCCGGCCATGGCGGATTTTTGGATCGCGTGGACAGCACCCTTTTTGCCCTGCCTTTAATCTACGCTTACCTGCAGTGGGTAGGGTAACGCCGGCGGTCTTGCCGCCGGTATCTTTTTAGTGGGGCCACCAGCGACAAGATCGCCGGCGTTACCAGTGCCTAACCGCTCTCGTCTTCCCGCCGTCTGATCAGGCATGGCAACATTCCGCGCGATGGCTCTGCTCTTCCTGGCCGGAACTGCGCTGGCGCAATCGGCCTTCACGGCATGCGACGTGGATCCCCAGATCGCTCCCGAACTCCGGAAGGCGGTCGCCGCGGCCGGCGATCCACAACTGCCCTTTGCGGCCCGGATGGCGCCATTCCGGGCGCTGCTGGATCGCTATCCCACCGATTCGTTCGTCAATCGCTTCTATCTGTCGCGTCTCAGCGGGTACAATGTGCGGCCTGTCTATGATTCGCAACTGCCGCGATACGAAGCGCTTCTGCGCGCGCATCCGGACGATCCGGCGGCGCGCTACCTCTTCGCCCAGGCGACCATCCTCCGCGATCCCAAGAACTCCGCCGTAATGCTGGAGGAACTGGTCCGCCAGGATCCCCAATCGCCCTGGCCGCACCTCGCCCTGACGCACGCCTACGGCCGCATCAAGCCGCTGGATACCGCGAAAGTGCTGGAACATCTGAGGCAGTNNGCTTGCCGGCCGGGCCGACTGGCAGGCGCTGCGGGCGTGGCCGGTGCTGTGGGAGATGGAATTCCAGGTAACGCCGGCCGCGAAGCACGGTGAGTTGCGCACCCGCATCCAGCAGGATATAGCCGCGCTACGCGAGATTCAGACGGACGCTCCGGACGGCAAGCTGGACGCGATGCGCCAGGGTTACACTCTGGCCAACGACGCGGACGGCCGGCGCCAGGTGGCCACCGAACTGATGCGCGTGGCTCCGGGGTCGGCAGCGGCGGCCGACGCGGGCATCGAACAGTGGGACGAGCAGAATCCGTATCCCGACCGCTCGGCGCCCTTCGCGGAATTCATCGCGTATCACGAGAAGCGATGGGACGCGGCCAAGGCGTGGATCGACCGCTGGCCGAACTACGGGCCAGCCTGGACTGCTGCGCTGGCCGCCCTTCGCGCGGAAGGCCAGGATAAAAACGTGGTGGCGACGCTGGGCCGCCGCATCGCGGCGTTTCTGCAACAGAACCCCGACAGCACGTTGGGATTCACTGATCAGCCCACCCTGATGGTGGCCGAACGGCTGGCCGCGGCCGGCGTAGATCTCGATCTGATTCCTGCGTTGCTCGATCGCGCCGCAACCCAGAGCCAGGCCCGCCTGGACTGCGACCGGAAGTACGCCGTGCGTCCCATGACTGAAGCAGAGATTGCCCGCAACTTCCAGTCCGAGTCCTGGGTCACCCGGAAAGTGCAAGCCATTCTTCAAGCGCGCCAGGGCGAAGCGGTGGCCTCTCACGCGACTTTGCAAACGCTGCTGAAGGCGACAGACGCGGCATCGGGCGACAGCCTGCTGGCGTGGCGCGGAATCACCGCGGCGTGCGAGGCGGCGCTGCTGACGGAGTCCGCGGGGCTGGCTCGCGATGCCATCGCCCGGATGAGCAACACGCTTGCCACAGAGCCGACGGCGACGCCGGTGGAAATACGCACTCACGGCATGCATGAGGCCGACTACTGGCAATCCCGCGCGCGCCTCTCCGAGTTGGAAGGCCGCTCCGCGGACGCCGTAGCGTTCTACATGCGAGCCACCAATGCCACGCCGCGCAACTTTGACCCAGTGGGACGCGGCCGTTTTGCGGCATTGGCGGAGAAAGCCTGGAGCAAGCTGGGCGGTACGGCGGACGCCTGGCTGGCCTACAACCCCGACGCCGCCGGCAGCCAGCCGCAGGCTCAGTGGAGAGACGTCCACGGCCCCATGCCCGAGTTCTCGCTGGAAGACAGCGCGGGCCGTCCGGTCCGCGCGGCGGACTTCCACGGCAAGACGGTTTTCATCAATGTCTGGGCCACTTGGTGTGGACCGTGCCAGGGCGAGTTGCCGTGGGTGCAGAGGCTGTACGACGCAGTGAAGGACCACCGCGACGTCGCCATCCTCACGTTCAATGTGGACGAGAATCCCGGCGTCATCGCGCAGTTCATGAAGGAGCACGGATTCACTTTTCCGGTGGTGCTGGCGCACGATTATATCGACAACACCATGAAGGTGGACGCCATTCCGCGCAACTGGATTGTGGATGGCGAGGGCACGCTGCGCTTTGAGCGGCAGGCCGGCTTCGACGAAACGTTCCTGAAGGACACGATGGAGGCCATGGCACGGGCGAAGTGACAGCCGTTATAATTCTGGGTTGATACCCAAAACAGCATTCCTCTTTCCGGGCCAGGGATCCCAGTCGGTCGGCATGGGTCAGGCCCTCGCGGGCGCATTCCCCGTTGCGCGCGCGGTATTCGATGAAGCCGACAAGGCCCTGGGCGAGGCCCTCTCGCGGCTGTGCTTTGAAGGCCCCGACGATCAGCTTCGGCTCACCGCCAACACCCAGCCGGCCCTTTTGACCGTTTCGATCGCGGCGTTCGCGGTTCTGAAGGAGCGTGGCCTTTCGCCGGACTACGTAGCAGGTCACAGCCTGGGCGAATACTCCGCCCTGGTGGCGGCGGGCAGCCTGCAATTCGCCGACGCCGTCCGTCTGGTGCGTAAACGCGGCGAGTACATGCAAGAGGCCGTGCCACCAGGTGTTGGCACCATGGCGGCACTGTTGAAACTGCCCGACGGCAAGCTGGAAGGCATTCTGGCGGAGGCGGCGGAAGGCGAAATTGTGAGCGCCGCCAATCTGAATTCACCGGACCAACTGGTGATTGCGGGACACACCGGAGCGGTGAATCGCGCGGTGGCTCTGGCCAAAGCCGCCGGCGCCCGGCGCGCCGTTCTGCTGCCCGTGAGCGCACCGTTCCATTGCGCCCTGATGCAGCCCGCGCAGGCACGCCTGAAAGCCGATCTGGACACCGCCGCGTTCGCCGGCCTGGCATTTCCCCTGGTCAACAACTGGCAGGCGCGCGAGATTCGGACCGGGGCGGACGCACGGGAAGGCTTGTATCAGCAGGTGCCCAGCCCGGTCCGCTGGCTGGAGACCATCCGTTACCTGGCCGGTCGGGGGGTGACCCAGTACATCGAAGTGGGAGCAGGCACGGTCTTGACAGGCTTGCTGAAGAACATCGATCCGGCGCTCACCGGCATCGCCATCGGTTCGCCAGCAGATCTGGAGAAGCTGCGGGTATAGTACCGGGTTAGAACTTCGCGCAAGAAAATTGGGACTGGCCGTACTTACAAAGCTTGCTAAGCTCTTCCTTGAAGGACGAGAGCATGGAAGCCGAGAACATAATTCGCTGTCCCCGTTGCGGCGGGAGGGACATTCGCCATTCGTACTCGCACAGCCTACTGGATTTTTTCATGACGCTGCTGCGAAGGGTTCCGCACCGCTGCCGGGGATGTTCCCGAAGATTCTACCGCGCCGCCGCCGAGGCTCATGACGGGCCATTAGGCAAAAGCAGAATTGGCACGCTCCAGGCAAGCAGTACCGGAGGTTCGCATAATACGGTGACAGTCGGCTCATGAGGCGGGGCTTCACCCGCCTGATGAGAATTCGTTAGCCCCGTGGGACAGACGATCGTTTTTTGTCGTCTGTCAAGTAGGGGCGCCGCCCCGCAAAACGGGATGAAAATGGGCCAGCCACCCGCCCAACCTTCACCAGATTTTCGCCTTTTCCGCTACACCTGTTTTTAATGGGTTAGGGTGTATTTTCAACCCTGTCGGGTTGGGAGTTCCGCCCGCGAAACTCCAAGAAAAACCGGCGGGGTAGCGCCGGCGGTCTCGCCGCCGGTTGCACTGGCCGACCGGCGACAAGGCGTTACGCATTCGCTGTGCCGGTTTTTCGACCCTGTTGGGATGGGCGTTCTGCCCGCGAAACTTCACGAAAAACCGGCGGTTGGGAACGCCGGCGATCTTGTCGCCGCACACAACCCCGGGCCCTGGCCCCGGTTTTTCGACCCTGAAGGGGCCCGCTCGCGGGTAACGGTAGGCATGAAAATGGACGATTGGGTACAGTCGCAAGTTCCCTCCCCTGTCACTGGATTTGGCCCACGCCGGCCACCCCCGGGCAATCTTCGAGGGAGTCACCGTATTATGCGAGCCTCACTAAACTCGCCGAATGGCCACTCTGGCTTCGCTGAAGAGCGTTTCCACCATGCCGAAGTGCTCGTTGTAATACTCGCTGGAGTATTGAGCCATCCTTTCCGCCGAAACTACGGCCTGCACGATTCCGGCCTGGACGATGGCGCGGGCGCAGTCCATGCAGGGCATGATCTCGACGTAAATCGTACAGCCTTCGGTAGCCGTGCCGGCGCGCGCGGCGTTACAAATAGCATTGCGCTCGGCGTGCTCGATCCAAAGGTACTTGGTGGGACGCACCAAACGCTCCGGAACGTCGTCCCGGATGCCCCGGGGGAAAGAATTGTACCCGGTGGAGCGGATTTCGTGATTGGGGCCCACGATCACGCATCCGAGCTGCGTATTCGGGTCCTTGCTGCGCGCGCCAACCACCCTGCAGATGTCCAGGTAGTATTGATCCCAGCCGGGAATATTTCGCATGGTTTACCCAAAGTAGCAGAAAAAGTTGCATTTCTTCTGGCTTTCAGGCAAGCTGGAAGGTTTTCCGCAAACTGCTCATGCTCGAACGCGTGCTGTACCACGACCATTGCTTTGACGGCGCAGCGTCGGCTGCCTACTTCAGCCGCTTCATAGCCGGGGCGATCCACCCGGCTGCGGAGTTTCGTTACACGGGCATGGCCCACAAGGCAGCCCAGATGTTCGACCCCGGGCTGTTCGATGGGGATGAAAATGCCATCGTGGACTTCAAATATTGCAGCGATCCCCGGCTCACCTGGTGGTTCGACCATCACCAGAGTGCTTTCCTCAACGCCGAAGACGCGGAGCATTTCCGCCGGGACACCACCGGCCGGAAACTCTACGACCCCAGCTACAAATCCTGCACCGCTTTCATCGCGCGGGTGGCTGGCGTCCGCTTCGGCTTCAGCGCGCCGGAACTGGACGACTTGGTGGCTTGGTCGCTGGTGATCGATGGGGCGCAGTATCCCGATGCGAAGACCGCCGTGGAGCTGGGCGCTCCGGCCATGAAGCTGACGCTGGTGATCGAGGCCGCCAAAGGCTCGGACATCGTGCAGAAGATCATCGGCTGGATGCAGCGGCGGACGCTCACCGATATTATCACGGAGCCGGAGATTCAATCGCTGTACGAACCTCTGTACCAGCGCCACGTGGAGAACAAAGCGATCATCCAGAGCCGCGCCCGGGAGACCGACGGAGTGGTGTTCTTCGACCTGACGGGTAACGACGTAGAAGGCTACAACAAGTTCATCCCATACTATCTGTTTCCCAACTCCACCTACACCGTATCGGTGAGCCCTTCGAGCTTCCGCACGAAGATTTCGGTAGGCTCCAACCCCTGGGCCGCGCAGGAGCCCCGGCACAATCTGGCCACCATTTGCGAGCGCTATGGCGGTGGCGGCCACGCCCGTGTCGGCGCCATCAGCTTGCCTCCTGGAGAGTTGGAGAAGGCCCGGCAGATCGCCGCCGAGATTGTGACGGAGTTGAAGACGTAAGGGAAGGGGACGGGGACGGATGCGCTTCGCGCGACCTCTTTTGAGCAGTACACCGGGTTGTCAAAGATCGGTTGCGCTGGACGGGTGACAACGGCTCAGGCAGCCTTGCGGAGGGGCTATTTGGCGGCCTGATTCTGCTTTTTGGCGTCGGCGAGGCGGCGATTGTGGGTGGCCAGACTAGCGATCTGGGAGAGCGAAAAAGCGAATTGTGGGGGTACGCTTCGCGGGGGAAGTCGCTTTCGACGTGGTAGGGTTCTTCCTGGCTGGCGGCGAATCGGGCCAGCAGGTTAGCGTCTTCCACGATTTGCTGGAACGCAGCTTTGCGCTCGGCTTGGAGCTGTTTGAGCATGGGCATATTCCGTTCCAGGCGCTGGGCGCGGTTTTCGTAGAGGGACATGAGCTTGAGGTTCTTGGCTTCGGACGCCAGGTGACGGCCTGGGCGAGGCCTGCGTCGATCCTCTATGACAGGACTTTGAGTAAACTCTGGTAACTGACTCGCGCTGCCGCGACCGAGTCGCCCCAATCGGCGGCGTTATCCTGTTCGATACAGAAATGCTTCATTCCGGCCTGCGCTGCGTCATCTGCGGCGTCATCATCTTGATGCCGCGCGCATCCTTGACATACCACAACTCAGACATGCCACAACTCAAAGCGGCCGGGATGCTTCTGGAACATTTCGAGAATGTTCTGTCCGGCCACCGAGGCCCACCCGATGTCCAGTTGCATGGCCACCAGCGCGGGGTTCCGTCGCCATATCTTTAGCCAACTCATCCCAGAGAGGCCTGGCCGGACCCAGAACCTCGGCGAGTTCTTCAT
>OKRF01000121.1:19604-39279 GCA_900290315.1 Candidatus Sulfopaludibacter sp. SbA3
GGCCGGACCCAGAACCTCGGCGAGTTCTTCATCCGTGGGCCGGCTTGTCCTGCCAATGAACGCGTTCGGAAGCATCCGCGAGACTCCTCATTCTCCCCAACTCCTCCACAATTTTCTGCCTCACCGCATCCCGCAGCGCCCCGCTTTGACATCCCTTTACCGGCACCGCCTCCAGAACACGCAGCCAGATATCCCGCGTGCCTTCGAAGATCCACGATCCACGTGGCAGTGCGTTCCCCGAGCCTTCCACCACCAGCGGCAGCACTGGCGCGCCTTCGCGAATGGCCAACTGGAATGGCCCTTCGGTAAACGGCAGCACTTCGCCATCGGTGGAGCGCGTGCCCTCCGGAAAACAGACTACCGACAAGCCCTGCCGCAGGTAGCGCGCGCATTGCAGCAAAGCCATGGCGCCTTTGCGCCGGTCGCGGCGATTCACCGGAACGTCGCCCGCCATGCGCAGCATCCAACCGAGCGGCGGCGTTTTGAACAACTCCGACTTGGCCATCCACTTGGCGTCGATCCGCAAGTGCGAGAGCAGCGGGATGTCGGCCAGCGACTGGTGATTGCTGACGATCACGTAGGCCTGCCGCGGGTCCAGATGTTCCGCTCCTGAGATGTGGATGCGCCACGGGTTCACGCGCGCGAGCGATGTGCCGAGAAGCCGGAACCAGCGGCCGGTGCGGCGCCGCTGTGGGTCGCGGTCAAACAGACGGATTATGGCCAACAGCGCGGTCCAGAACAGAATGAGCGTTGCGCTGGCAGACCAGATCCAGAGCGATCGAAGGATGCGAATCACACTCTCAGCGTAGGACAGGAGTCGCGGAGTGTCCAGTTCACCGGCGTTACCGGGATGCCAGGACCGTGATCCGGAGCGTCTGGCTCTCGCCGGCTTTCAGAGTGACTGGTGTGGCCGACTTTTCGAACGGTGCGCGGAAGTCGGCGTCCAACTCAGCGCCGGGCTCGGCGTCTTCCCACGCGAAAAGTTGCTATGCGCCAGGGGCGATGCTGCCGAATTGGTATCGGCCCTCGAGTCCCGCATTAGTGGAGCGGATCAGGTCGGGCCAATCGCGTAGAGGACCGGTGGGGACGAGCACGAGGGCGGCGCCTTCCACCGGCTGGCCGCGCGCATCCACAACCACGCCTTCCAGCTTTGCGCCGTCGGTGCCGATGGTGATGCTGAGGGGAGCGGGGGAGCGGGAAAGATCGATTCGCGGCGTGGCCAAGGCGTGCGTCCCCTGGTAGATGGATTTCAGATAGCCGCCCGCGGGGTTGGCGAGGCGCACTCGATATTCGATGGGTTGGGCGAACTGCGCGACAAAGGTGCCGGCGGCGGTGACCGGTGCGCTCAGGTTGTCCCACCGGTCGGGAGCTTCCAGGGTGATTCGCATGGCAGCCCGCGAAAGGGGTGCATTCCCTTCCACAAGCACCGCTCCGGAGATGCTAAGCGCGGGCGCCAGGTTCAGCGCGACATCGACGTCCGCATCGATCACGCGAACAGCCTTGGCGGTGTGGAGCGTGCCTTTTTCGTCGCGAGCCTCGACTTTGTACATCCCCGGTACGTTATTGACAAACTGCGTCGGCCGGTTCGATGCCGAGCCCGACACACCGAAGACACCGCCGAGCGATGGGCGCGGGTCGGCCGCGCCGCACGAGATCATCACGCGCGTCCCTTGGGGGGCCGTCACGGTGGCGCGGATGGTGTAGCGCTGGTCAGGGCGGAGTTGGACGTTGGCGTTGGCCAACTCGCCGCCGGGCGGCAAGTCGAGTTGCATGGCTTCAGCCACATCAACTGCGCTCTGCATGAAGGTGAGCCCGAAGGTCGGGGAAGGCTTGGCGCCGCGAATGCGCAGTGCCGTGGTCCCGGTATCCAGACTGCTGAAGAAAAGGGACGCCCTCACGTAATAGCGTCCCGGAGGAACGCCGGCGATGCGATATTCGCCGCGATCGTCCGCCAACGTTTTGCCAGCCGTCGTGAGTTCCCTTTTGCCGTGAGGATAGGCGTATCGGACGGCCTCCACCAACGCGTTCGAGACGGGCTCGCCATCAGCATCGGTGACGCGGCCGGAGATGGCGCCGAGCGGCACCAGGCGAAGATCGAGGCGGGGCTGGCCGGCGGCGTCAACTGTGACGCGTGTGGGCACTCGGGCCGCGGCCGCAAACCCCTCGCGTTGCGGATTGACCAAGTAATTCCCGGCGATCACATCTTGTAAGTGGAAGTAACCGTTCGCATCCGTCTGCGCGACATAGCTATCGGTGGAGCCTTCGATCGTGACGTAAGCGGCAGCCACTGGTTTGTTAGTGACGGTATTGCTGACTGTACCTTCCACGCTGCCGCGGTTTTGGGCGTGCGCGGTAAGGGTCAGGGCGAGGGCGAGTAAGCGGATCATATCAGCGCAACCTCCCGCGGGCTTCTTCGATTTCGGCCGCCGTGATGGTTTGTACCTCAGTGGTGGTACGGGCGCTGGCGTTCACGGTGATGGATGACGCTTTGGCCGCCAGAAGCGCACGGAGTTCCGAGGATTCCGTCAGACTTTCGTCGTCCGTCTGCCATGCGAAGATTTTGTACGCGCCGGGGGCAAGCCCTTCGATGTGGAAGGTGCCATCGGACTCCGGCCACACCGTGTGGAGCAGATCGAGCCGCGCCGCGAGGGGGCTGTCGGGCGCCACGGTGATGCGCAAGGGCAGCCAGTTGACGGCCGGGCGCGCGACACCGCTGAGTTGTCCGCTATCGCCGCGCAGGATCATGGTGAGCGGACCGGCGCCCGGTGTCGCGTCGAGGCGGCAGTCGGCGGAAATATCGAGATTGCCGAAGCGGACGGTCTTCAGATACAGGCCGGAAGCGTGGTCCACGCGGATTAGGTAAGCAGCGGGTGCGACGTTCGTCAGGGTAAAGGCGCCGTCGCCGCCAATGGCCCCGTTGGATCCGGTGGCAATGCCGCCGGTGGGCTCCAGTACGATGCGGGCGCTTCGCAGTTTATCCATCGAGCCCTCCTCCACGAGAATGGTTCCCTGAATGGAAAATGCCGGTTCCAGGCGGAATGTCACGTCGTCTATATCGCAATCGGTGATGTTCAATTGGCGGGCTTGGGAGACCAGCTTGGGTTGGCCGGCAAGCTCACTGGCCAGCCAGTAACAGCCCGGGGCCAGGCCTTTGAAGTCGAACGCGCCGGAGGGGCTTGTCTTGAGTGAGGCGAAAGAGACGCGGTCTTCGGCGCATCGATAGGCGTACACGGATGCTCCGGGGGCGGAGGTGCCGCGGAGGTGATAGACGCGGGTGCGGTGCAGGCGAAAGTCGACTTCGCGGAGATCGGTATTGGGGGCGACTTCGATGGCGCCCGCGGCCGAAGGTTGCGTGACGCCAGGATAGAAAGTCGCGGGATATCCTTCTTCGACCACGGTGCTGTGGACGCGGCCGGGGACGGGAGGAATGCCGAGATACCTGGTGACTTCGAGGTACCAGCGTCCGGGCGCCAGGTTGAAGAGGCGATACTCGCCGCGATCGTTGGTGGTCGCAGTTTGCACTGTGCGCCACACCTTGCGATAGCGGGAATACGCATAGCGCAGTGCTTCCACGGCGGCGCCCGGAATGGGGTCGCCGTTTTCATCGAGGACGCGGCCGGAGATGGCGCCGAAGGGCACCAGGCGCAGCGGGAAGTCCTTGACGGCCTGTCCATCGGAGACTGAGACGGCGTTGTCGGGCGGCGGATCGAGGCTGTCGTCCGGGATCTTGGCGATGTAGCCTTGCGCGGTCGCGAAGATCGCGTAGCTGCCCGGCGTGACGTTGTCGATCCGGAAGCGGCCGGAGAGATCGGTCAGAACCTGATAGCCGGAGTACACCTGTGTGGACTGCAGGGTCACGAGGGCCCGCTTGACTGGTGTACCTGTGATGGAGTTGGATACAGTGCCTTCCACAGAGCCCGGAGTCGCAGCTACGGCCGCCGCGGCTCCGAAAAGCCAGAGGCAGAGCTTCATGACCTCAGCATACTCTAAGAAAGGGTATGAGGTCTTTTTGCGCTATGGGAGCCGTGGGTAACGCCGGCGATCCTGTCGCCGGTCGAGCCTGTGAATGTAACTCAAATTATACTTTGAGTTCCCAGCCTTTGCGGAAGGTGGGCTTGACCCACTTATTGGCCTCTTTGATGTTAGTCACTTCGCCTTTGGCGTTGTCCCAGAGAAGCTTGCCCTCATAGTGCACGGCAGCGGCGCCCAGCACGAGCCATTCGGTGTATTTGCCGGCGATGCTGAAATTGGAGCAGGCCGGGGCTCCGCCTTTGCAGGCGCGGACCCAATCGCGCAGGTGGGCAGTGCCGTTGGAACCGGTGCTGGCGCCGGGAGAGCGCTGCAGGTAAGGCTGCGGAAGCTTGTATTCGGCCCAGCGCGAACCGGGCAGCAGCCCTACGCCTTCGCCTCTTCCGCTGGTGCCAAGGTAGCCCTTGGATCCCACGAAGATGCAGTTGTAGCCGCTGGTGGTCACCGGACCGCCGCGTCCGCCGCCGCGTCCAGCACCACCGCCGGCCGGGCCAACTTGCGGACCTTGGCCGGGGATCTTGCGCGCTTGTTCCGCCGTCATTTCGGGCGGCAGGTAGGCGTCGCCACCCGCATGATGATACCAGTAGACCGTGACGGGAGGCATGCCGGGCCGGGGTCCGAATTCGAACTTGAGGGCCAATTCGTCGGGGAAGGTGAAGGCTGGAAGTGAGTCCTTCTTGATGCACTCCACGCTGATGAGATGCTCGGGACCCAACTGAAGGCCCCAGTTGGCGGGTCCCAGAATGTGGACGCCCCAATCTCCGATCAGGCTGCTGCCGAAATCGTAAAAGCCGCGCCAGTTGAAGGGCAGATAGAAGCCGAATCCGTCGGATGGGCGGCCGTTGTTCCGTTTCTCGACGAACGCTTTGTAGTCGTCATCGCCGGCTGTGAACGGCCGAAACGCGGCGCCGCCAAGCCACAGATCCCAGTCCAGCGTATCGGGCACGGGGGTGGGGGCGGCGACCTTGGTCATCTCCTGCGGCCAACTGGGCCGGCCCTGCCAGGCGTGCACTTCCTTGACATCGCCGATCTCGCCCGACCATAGAATTTCGCAGGCCGCGCGGGTGGCGTCATGCGAGTATCCCTGGTTGCCCATTTGGGTGGCCACGTTGTACTTTTGCGCGGCGAGGGTCAACAGGCGCGCCTCCCACGGCGTGCGCGTCAGGGGCTTTTCCACGTAGACGTGCTTGCCGAGTTGCATGCAGGCCAGCGCGCAGGTGGCGTGCATGTGGTCGGGAGGCGCCACGATCAGGGCGTCGATATCCTTCTGCTTGTCCAGCATCTGGCGGAAGTCTTTGTACTTGGTAGCCTTGGGAAAGCGCTCGAAGGATTCTTTGCCGCGCACCCAATCGACATCGGCCAGCGCGACCACGTTCTCTACGCCGGCATGCGCGCCGCGCAGGTCGCCGGCAGGTTGGCCTCCCGCGCCAATGGCCGCGAGATTCAGTTTTTCGTTGGGAGACTTGTAGCCCGCTGCCTTCAACGAGGGCGTGCTGCCGAATCCTCCACGCGGGAGGGCTCCCGCAAGTGTCCCATAAAAGAAGTAACGCCGGGAAAACGTAGGTAACATAAAACCTCCCTAACTGGGCAAGCTGAAGCTTACCCTACCCGAGCACTTTGAGTAAGTTCTGGTAACTGACCCGCGCGGCGGCTATGGCGTCGCCCCAATCGGCGGCGTTATCCTGTTCGATACAGAAATGCTTCATTCCGGCCTGCGCGGCAGCGGCGAAGATGGCTTTGTAGTTGACTTCGCCCTGGCCCACGGGGACCAACATGGCTGAGCGCTGCCGCTCCTGCTGCATCATCTGCGGCGTCATCATCTTGATGCCGCGGGCATCCTTGACGTGCCACAACTCAAAGCGGCCGGGATGCTTCTGGAACATTTCGAGAATGTTCTGTCCAGCCACGGAGGCCCACCCAATGTCCAGTTGCATCGCCACCAGCGCGGGGTCCGTTTCGGCCAGCAGGACATCGTAGGGACGAAGCGTGCCGCCCTCCAGAGGCTGAAACTCCTGGGTGTGGTTGTGAATCAGCATCTTCATGCCGAATTTCTTAGCGACCTCGCCATGCTTGTTGATCTGCTGGGCGGTGCGCTTCACGCTCTCTTCGGTCTGCGCATTGCCGCCGCGTCCGCCGCCGCCGCCCGGCGCTCCACCGCGGATCTCGGTGTACTTGATGCCCATAATCTGGAAGCCCTCGAGCTGCTTTTCCAGATCGGGGCCATCGGTGGCGCCCACGTGCGTGGTGGGGGCGGAGATGCCGAACTTATCCAACATGGCGCGAAACTGCTTGGGCTCCATGTTGGCGTAGTTAGTGGCGGGTTCCACCTCCTTGTATCCAATCTCAGCGACTTTAGCGAGCGTGCCTTCGTAATCTTTACCGAGCAGATCGCGGACGGTGAACAGCTCGAGGCCGATTTGATTTTTCCAGGAGGGGTTAATTTGCGCCATCAGGTTGCGCGCTTGGTTGGCCAGCAGTAGGCCGGCGCCGGAGGCCGCGAGAAACGAGCGACGGGTGGTCATCATAGGACTCCTCAATACAGAGTGAAAGAGTACAACGTATCACCGGCAGCCACAAGGAGATACTGGTGGCCGTCCAGCATGTAGGTCTCGGGAGCGTTGGAGACGTTGCCGAGACGCGTGTGCCACAGAATCTTGCCGTTGGCCGGGTCGTAAGCCACCAGGTTGCCGGCAATATCGCCGGCGAAGAGCAGGCGTCCGGCGGTGGTGAGCATGCCGTTGCCGAGGTTGCCCCCGGTGCCGGGATAGCGGTGACGCCAGGCTATCTTACCGGTTTTGTAATCGATGGCGGTGAGGAAGGAACCCAGAGACCCGAGCCCATCTTCCTCCTTACCGCCGAGACCCATGGCGCCCCGCGGGTCCGTCTCCGTGAGATAGTACATGGCGTAGGCTTCGTTGGTGGGGACATAGAACAGGCCGGTATCCGGCGAGTAAGCCGGCGGCGGCCAATTCGTAGCACCGCCGTTGTTGGGGGATACCAATGAACCGGGGACAGTGGAATCCTTGGCCGGGTCGCGGACAGGCTGACCTTTGGCATTGATTTCCTTGGCCCAATTCACGGATTCGGCAAACTTACTGGTGACTAAGTGCTCACCCGTGATGCGATCCAGGGCATAGAAGTAGCCGTTGCGGTCGCCATGAAGAACCATCTTACGAGGTTTACCGTTGAAATCGCCGTCGATCAGAATGGGAGTCTCGGTGGAATCCCAGTCGTGGGTGTCGTGGGGATTCAACTGGTAATACCACGCCATTTTGCCGGTATCGACGTTGACCGCGACGATGGAGCAGGTGTACAGGTTGTCGCCCGCACGGCTGGGAGGATTCGTGTAAGCGGGCGAGGGATTGCCGGTGCCGAAGATGTAATAGTGCGTTTCGGGATCGTAGGTACCGGGGATCCACACGTTGCCGGCTCCGTGCTTTGCGCCGTCCAGGCTGCCCCACGTTTCCAGGCCAGGGTCGCCCTTTTTCATGGGGACTGTGTAAAAAGTCCACTGCACATCGCCCGTCTCGGGATCGCGGGCTTGCACGTAGCCAGGCTCGTCCAGGTCGTTGCCGGTTCCCGTGAGGATGTGATTCCCGATCACGACGGGCGCCATGGTGGAGAAGTACTGCTGGTTGAAATTGGCGATTTCCTTGTGCCAGCGTTCCTTGCCGGTCTTGGCATCGAGGCAGACCAGATAATCGTCGGGCGTCTCCAGGTAGAGCCAGTTGCCCCACATGGCGAGTCCACGATTGCCAATATGGGTGCCGCCTTTAGTCTTCCAGAAGTAGTGCCACAATTCGTGGCCGTCGCGGGCATCCACGGCCCAGGCATTATCGGGCGTGGAAAGATAAAGCGTGCCGTTGATTTCGAGAATGGAGGCGCGGATGTTGGCGTTGCCGCCGCCACTAGTATCGGCAGTGCCTTCGCCACCAATGATTGTGGGGGCGCCACCGCCGCCGAACCCGCCGAACCCACCGCGGCCGCCGCCGCCGGCACCGCCCGCACCCTGATTGATCTGTTTGAGCGAGCTATACCGTTTGCCGGAGTAATCGCCTGAGTAAGTGGGCCAGGAGTCTCCCAGCGGCTTAGTCAGGAGGGCAGGGTCTAGCGGCTGTGCTGCCACGATGCCGGAAAGCAGTAAGAGTAGTGCAAGGAATGGTCTCATTTCAAGGTCACCAGGTACGATGTAAGATCATGAATCTGCTTATCGGTATAAGTGGGTAACAGCTCCTTATGGGGCTGGAGCGGGTCGTGAACCTCGACTTTCGGTACATCGCCATCGCGCCGGAAAGTGCGCTGGGCTTCGTCGGAGTCAGTGAGGGTGACGATAAAGTCGTCGATACGGATCAGGCGGCCCGTGACTTTCTGTCCTGTCGCCAGAGTCACTGTCACGGTGGCCGGGGGGACGTTGAAAGGAGAGCCTCCACGGCCGCCGAGTCCACCCCGGCCGCCACCGCCGGGCATGAGGAAGCCATTCTGCAGGATTTTGGGATCGGTGATCTTCGAGGCGATGCCTTTCAGGTCGCCGGTGGCGGAGTGACAGGACGCGCACTTGGTCTTGAAAACGGCCTCGCCCGCCGTGGAGTCGCCCACCAGGACACTCGGCGGGACCATGCGGGAAACGTCGTAGCCGCCCACGCGGAAGCTGTGGATGTAGGCGGCGATATCGGAGACCTGTTCGTAGCTCAGACTCAGTCTGGGCATTTCGCCTTTGCCGTTCTGGACAACAGCGGCAATGAGTTCGCCATTTTTGTCATTAAGGACCAGGTCGGAGCGGAGGAGGTTGGGTCCACCCTCACCTCCCCGCGCGTCGGACCCGTGGCAGAAATTGCAATGGACACCGTAGAGCGCCTTGCCTCGGTCCACCACGGCGGGGTCGGCTGGAGGGTGCTGGGGGAAAGCTGCTCCGAAGCCGCCACCGCGTCCGCCTCGTCCCCCAGGTGCGCCGGCGGGCGGTGTCTGGGGTGGCCCCTGTGCCGCAAGAAGCAAAGCGCTGTACAGCACGAGGAGCAGGGTTTTTCCCGGTCTGGTCTGGATCATGAAAGTCTTCTCTGGAGCTTCGGTAGATAGGCGCTGCAGATGTGACTGGAGTTACGGAAAAATGGGCAGACCGAAGGCCTGCCCATTACAACGCTTCTGGTAACGCCGGCGATCTTGTCGCCGGTCAGCCACCATACCGGCGGCGAGACCGCCGGCGCTACCTTTTAGAACTCGATGCGGGCCGAGAATGCCATGACGCGCCATGACGCGGGCCGGCAACGTGCTGTTAAACACGCCAGCGGTGAGGCTGGTTTGGTTGCCGAGGGCGTCGTACGTAAGGCCTGTACCCACACCGTTGTACTCGGGATGGTTGAACACGTTGTACGCTTGCGCCTGGAGTTTCAGACCCCGGCGTTCGCCGAACAGGGGAATGAACTTCGACATGGTTGCATCCCAATTAGTGACCATCGGCAGCGAAAGGAGTCCCGAGCCGCCGCCCAGGTTGCCGAGGACGGGTGTGGTGATGGTGGTCCCCAGTGCCGGTGGGGCGTAGGCCGCCGGATTGAAGTACAGGCCGGCCGGCACGTTTTTCATGGGATTTCCCACCACATTGATCCTCGCGCCAACGTCCGGGGTCCCTGTGTAGTCCGGCGTTCCGGTGACAATGCTGAACCCGGGATTGAAGGGTGCGCCGCTCTGCATGGAGAAAATTCCAGACAGAGTCCAGCGATCCACAAATGCTCCCAGGATCTTGGAATGGTACTTCTGTCCCAGATTCGGGAAGTCGTAGGCCCAACTCACCTGCAGATTCTGGCGCCGGTCGAAGCTCAGGCGCCCGTAGTTATACACTTCGTTGTTCGGCACCACCGGGTTGAACGACGTCGTACCCATGGCGCGGGAGAAAGTGTAAGCCATGCCGAACGTCAAACCGTTGGAAAGGCGCTGCTGCAGGAACGAAGTCAAGGCATGGTAGTTGGTATGGCCCAGATGGTTGTAACTGTTAATGGTGTTGAACCCCGGGTAGATGCTTCGCAGAAGAATGTCCGGCAGGGTCTTATTGCCGTTAGTCGGATCTGCGTTCGCTGGGTTGAAAGGTGCGCGCGTGCCGACGGGAATCGGGTTGACATCGTAGTTGAGTTGCTGATTGTAACCCCAGTTGCCGGTATAGCCAACGTCCACAATCGTGTTTCTGGTGATAGACCGCTGGACATTCAGGCTGGCGTTCTGGGCCCGGTCCCATGGAATCTGGGCTGAGGGCCACATTTGTATGGTGGAGGGGCCGAATACCAGGCTGTTGCCGCTGGATGCGATCTGCGCGAATGTGGTGTAATTCACCTGCGGCGTATAAGCGTACGGCGCCTGACCCGACAAGCTATAGACCTGGTTGCCATCGAGACGGTTGTAGAAAATGCCGAAACCGCCGCGCAAAGCCGTCTTACCGTCACCGGTAAGGTCGTAGGCAAATCCGAAGCGAGGCGCCAGCGCGAGAGCCGATTGGTCGTAGGGCGCCAGGGGCACGTTGTTCGAACCAAGTATCTGCAAGCCGTCGCCCGGATTCCCGGAGTTCGGCACGTAGAGACCAATGTACGCCACCGGGGCAACCGTCCCGGTACCGGGATCAATCGCTACGCGCTTCCCGCCGCTGGTGCCAGGGATATAGATGCGGGGAGCCGCTGACTTGGAGTACAGACTCGGAAAGAAGTTGGAAAACGTCTTGTTGATGTCGACTTGAGGCGTCTGGTGGTAGAAGCGAAGGCCTACATCCAGAGTCAGCCGCGAGGTGACGCGCCAGTTGTCCTGGATGTAGAACTCAGCATTCCAGTAAGCCGTATTGAACACCGCCCGGGCAGTGGTCTGACTGTAGCTGTCCACGTACCCCAGCAATGCATTGGCATATCCGTTCGTGGTGTTGCCTAATGCGTTGTTGGTGTCCGGGCTGAAGTTGAAATTCCCTTCGTAAGCTGGAGTCGACGGCTGAATCTTGTGATTGTTCTCCACATACACACCGGCTTTGAAAGTGTGCCTGCCAACGATCTTGCTGATGTTATCCGTGAAGGTCCAAATAGTATTGAAGTTCTCGTAGTTTCCGGCCGAAGTCCCCACGCGCGTGAAGTTCATTGCGGAGGCGCCGGACTGCACCGATCCGAATTGGAATTCGGGCAGCAGGTTGAAGTATCCGTTGGTGGCGGAGGCACCGGTTGGCGTGGTTGTCGGAATCGGAAACAGCGATGGAGGGCTGGGCAGCAGCGAACGGTCCTGGCTCTTGCCGCCGTCGGTCGTATAGTAAGACCAGGTATTCCAACTCTCGCCTACCGTGAATTCATTGATCAACGTGGGCGAAATGGAATAGGTGACCGTGCCGGAGTAGCCGTGGCCGGGGTTCGGGTGATCGATGGGAGCCATCCCGGCTTGCCCCAGCGTACCGCCAATGTCGCTGCTGAATTGGACGCCCTGATACAGGGCCAGCATGTCGTCGTGGTCGTTGATATAGCGGAAGTAGCCGGTGAGCTTGGAAGTGGGATTGATGTCCACGCGGAGCACATCGTTGCGCCGCGGGTGAGTGGCGCTGGCGGCTTCGTAATAGTTAACGATGTTCGCCTGGGAGCCCGTGCCCGCGAAATTTGGTAGCGGGAAGAAGTTCAGCATCGCCTGTCCCAGCGGCGTGATGCGGTTGGAAGGAATGATGTTGCCCGGAAATGGCGAGCCTGTGGTGGGATCGACGATAGGCGTCAGGCTCCCGTTGTTCTGGAAGCTCTGCGAGAAATTGCCCTGGCGTTCCAGTGCTGTCGGCGTATATTTCGTTTGCGATCCGCCGGTCACGAACTGCCCGGTATACTCCTGTGACCAGAAGAAGAAGAGCTTGTTCTTGGCGGAGTTGAAGTGATGCGGAATATAGATAGGTCCGCCGATTGTATAAGTCTCCACGTTGAACCGGTAGGGTGAAATGTAAGAGTTGGGCACGCCAGTCACTGGATTTCTGCCGTTGCGGTTGTTCTGCCAGAGATTGGCATTGAACCCCTCATTGCGGTGATTCCAAACCATGCTGCCGTGGAATTGCTGGGTACCATTCTTGGTGACCACGGTAATGGTCCCGCCGGAATTCCGTCCAAATTCCGCCTGGTAGTTCGACGCCAGGACTTTCATCTCCTGCACCGAGTCGGCGTTCGGCTCGTAATGGAGGGTGCTGTTTGATCCTGTATCCATGTCGGTGATGCCATCCACCGCGAAATTCAGTGCCGAGGTGTTCCCGTTGATAGTGATACCGCGGATGGCGTTAGGCGACGTGACGTCGCGATTGCCGGCGTTGGTCGAGTTGAAACTGATGTCGACCACGCCCGGAACCAGCTTCAGATAGCCAAAGATGTCGCGGCCCCTCAACGTGACGTTACTCAACTGGCTGCCCTCGATGGCCGCGGACTTCTCCGAGCTGGCCAACTGGATGGACGCAGCTTCGGCCATTACAGTAATCGTCTCCGACGTGTTGCCAATGCTGAGCTCCAGTTTCCCGAGAGTACGGATTTCGTTTGCCGCAACAATAATATTGTTTTGTGTGTAGCCCTTAAACCCCGTAGCATGAACCGACACGGAATAGGTCCCCGGCGCGAGATCCAGGAAGCGGAACAGGCCGGATACATCGGTAGTGGTCGCACGGGTGGTGCCCGTTTCCGTTTCTGTCAACGTGACCGGTGCGTTGGGTACAACGGCACTGGCCGGATCGATGACGGTCCCTTCCAATGCGCTCGAAACAGTCTGCCCAAACAGGCAGCCTGTGAAAAGTGTCAAGGCACAAACAGCCAGTGCCAGCTTTCTGATAGTGATCCGCATTCTCCCCCCTAAAGTAGAGTCAGACAGCCCAACAATTCCCGCCCGAAACGGCCTACCCAAGTCCGTTTGCGAGTACAGCATTCCCATCCGTCTACGAGTTAAGCGCAGACGGACGAGAATGTTATGCCAATTCAATGGGTCGCACAAGGGGCTTACCGTAGGAACCTGGCTGCGCCGCCAAGTTAATTGATTTCAATGAGTAGGGAGGACGTAGGAAGTGAGTTCCTACGTCCCCACCGCCGTGAAATAGCACGTAAATTGTCCGGATTTCCAAATGCAGGAGCGCCCGTCGGGTGAAATGGATTGAATGCTGCTTAAGGATTCGCGTAGAATATGCCCTGGCGCTTCCATGTTCCGCATACCCCGGTATCTCTCGGTCCTCTGCGTGGTAATCGGTGGGCTCGCGGCGGACGATGGCGCGGCCATCCGGCAGGCGCTGGCGGCTTTGCAGCGGGGCGATTTTGCGGCGGCGGAAGTCACGTTGCGGGCCGAGGTGAAAGCGCGCCCGGACGATGGGGCCGCCCTGACGCTGTTGGGTGTAGCGCTGGACCAACAGAAGAAACTCAAGGAAGCGGAGGACGTACACCGCCGGGCCGCGGCCAGCGCGCCGAATTCCGCCGATGTGTGGAACAACTATGCCAACCACATGCTGGCGGCAGGGGATGCCGATGGCGCGCACAGGCTCTACCTCCGGGTGGTGGCACTCGAGCCCGGCAGCTACAATGCCAATGTTCAGCTTGCTCGTTTGGCCGTCAAACAAAAGAAGGGCAGCGAGGCATTGAGCTACCTCCAGCGGTTGGCCGCCAGCCAGCAGGAATCACCGAATCTGACTCCGTTGCGCGTGGAGGCACTCTATCTGGCGGACAAGGCCACCGAAGCCGGGAATCTGGTGCAGCGGTGGCAAACTGCCAGTAAGAGTGACTTGAGCGCCAGCTTTTCGATGGGGCTGGCGCTGGCCGACGCGGGCAAGTTCGAAATGGCCGAGTCTTTCTTCACGCAAGCGCTTGCACTCGCGCCCTCGGATTTTAACGTCCTGGTCAATCTGGGTGTGGTGGCCTGGCATAACGGGAATTACGAACGGGCGCGCCAGGTTCTGGAAGCGGCGCAGCGCCAGCAGCCGCAGAATGTGGACGTCCTTTATAACCTGGCATGCGTCGATCAGGCCGCCGGGAAGACCGAAACGGCCCTGGCACTGTTGGCGCACGCCGCGCACCTGGCACCGGAGCGGAGCGACGTTCAGAAACTGCTGGCCGTGACCACCGGCGACCTGGGCGCGCTGGCCGATGCGGCCGCGGCCTGGAACCGTTATCTCAAACTGGAACCGAATGACGATGTGGCGCGGCGCGAACGCGGCTTCACAGCTTTTCAGATGGGCCACTTCGAACAAGGTGTGGCCGATCTCCGTTGGTTCGCGACTCGGCATCCCGATGATGCTGTCGGTCACTTTGAATTGGGAGCTGCGGAGAATAAGGACAATCCAGCGGAAGCGCTGGCCGAGTTCGACCGGGCCTTGGCGCTCAAGTCCGATTTCGCCGCGGCACACTCCGCGCGCGGCAGCCTCTATTACCAGATGGGAAAGCCGGAGGCCGCGCTGGCCGATCTGGAAGCGGCAGCCTCATTGCGGCCCGACGATGCCGTGAGCCTCGACCGCCTGGGTCAAACGTACCTGTCTCTGGACCGGGCCGGCGATGCCGCCAGAGTTCTGCGCAAGGCCGCTGCATTGACGCCGGACGATTCCAAAACGCAGCTCCACCTGGCGCGCGCGCTGGCGGATGCTGGTGAGGCCGCGGAATCGAAAGCGGCGATGGAGCGCTTCCGCCAACTTGGCCCGGTAGTCAATAAGGCGGTGCCGGGCGGACTGGTGGACTATCTCAGTCTGACTCCGGAGCAGCGGCGGGCGGATTATCGCAGGCGCGTGGAGCGCCTGGTGCGAGAGCATCCGGACGATGCAGCAGCGGAGGTGACCTATTTAAGGTTGCTGCTGGAAGAGGGTGAGCCGGCGCATGCGGCTGAGATCGCGGGCAAGATCGTTGCGCTGAAGCCTCCGGCGGCAGTGCTCGCCGATGCCGGCCGCGCATTGCTGGCAGCGGGGCAGTATGCCCGCGCGCAAGAACTTCTGGAGAAGGCCTCGGCGTCCACGCCCTTTGCCGATCTGCAACTGGACCTGGCTATCGCTGTTTTTCACGCGGCCGGTCCCGCTGAAGGCACGCGGCTCCTCAACCAGGTTCCAGATTCCGCGCGCGGCGGCGATTACTATCTGGCGCGCGCTGAGATGTTGGATGCATCGGGCAACCCAACAGAGTCCGCTGCCGCTATGCAGAAGGCGCTGGCGCCTTCGCAGGGTCAGGGCAGTCTGTACCTCCGGGCGGGTGCTTTTCTCCTGAGAAAAGGGCGTACGGAAGATGTCTTACGAGTAAGTGGCGAAGCGGTGAAAGCGCTTCCGCAGGATCGCCAAATTCTGCTGCTGCGGGCGGTTGCACTGGAAGGGGCCGCACGCACCAGCGAGGCCGAGCGACTGATTGAGCAGATACAGAATCGCTGGCCGGAGTGGCAGACCGCATGGGCCGCGCATGGCATCATTCTGGGAGCGCACGGACACCACGATGATGCATGTGCCGCGCTGCGGACCGCGGTGGCATTGGGCGAAAATAGCGCTGAAGTGAAGCAGTACCTTGAGAAGATCTCCACGGGTGCGGAGAGCAAGCCGCCAGATCTCCAACGGCTGTTATCGGCCAGGTTGTTATCGGCCAGGTAGAACCGTAAAATCGAAAAATTGTGGAACATTTCGCCCGCCGCGCGTGATAGAATTCCAGCCCAGGGGTTAGATATGGGTAGCACCACGATTGTGCGATCAGAGCCCGCCGTGTCCGATCGCGAGGAGGGGATACGACCTCGCCGGGACGAGATACGCGCTCAGTTAGCCCGCCTTCTGGCGAGCTCGCTGTTCAACCACAGCAAGCACTATCCGAGTCTCTTGCGGCATGTCGTGAGCGAGACTCTGGAGGGCCGCGGGGGACAACTGAAGGAGCGTGCGTTGGGCGTGGAAGTATTCGGCCGCGATCCCGATTACGACACCAATGCAGATCCGGTGGTGCGAACATCGGCGTGCGAAGTCCGCAAACGTATCGCGCAATACTATCACGAAGCCGGGCACGAATTCGAAGTGCGCATCGATTTGCCGGCCGGCACGTACGTTCCGGAATTCCACTTCCCCGCAACGCGACCGCGGCCGCCCGCGGCGGTGAAGCCTTCCGAAACCGTTCCGGTCTGGGTGCGCCGGACGGCGCAGCGCAAATGGGTTCTGGCGGCGGTGGCCGGTAGCGTGGTGGTCCTGGTGACCGGCGCCTTTGCGTTGCGCTCCACTCCGGGTGCCGTGGAAAGCTTCTGGGGCCCGGTTTGGGGATCAGCGGATTCTGTGATGCTGGCCATCGGATCGCCGCCGCTCGCGGAGCCTCTGCCTCCGGTCGCCGTGGGAGCGGATCCAGGGCCGACCTTCCGCGACGTCATGAAGAATGACGGAATGGCGTTTTCCGATGCGCTGACCATGGCGCGGCTTACCGGCCTCACTCGCGAGTACGCCAAGAAAAAGCTGGATATCCGGCGCGCCGCGGCATTCACCCTCACGGATTTACGGAAGGGGCCCGTGATCCTGGTTGGTGCGTTCAACAACTCCTGGACCATGCGGCTGGACGACGATCTGCGCTTCACGTATCAAATGAACACCTACACGCACGTTGGCATGATCCGCGACCGGCAGAATCCTTCCAACCATAGTTGGGTACACGACCCCAGCGTTCTGTACGCGAGCATCAGCCAGGACTACGCCGTGGTATCTCGCTTTCTGGACCCGCTCACCGAGAAGATGGTCGTAGTGGTCGCTGGGATGGGCCGCGATGGCACTATCGCCGCCGGCGAATTCGTCACCGAGCCGCGTTACCTGGAAAAGCTGGCAAGCCGTGCGCCGGCACATTGGGATCGCAAAAATCTTCAGGTGGTGTTAGCCACCGACATAGTCAAAGGGAACACGGGCCCACCGCGAATTCTGGCGACTTACTTCTGGTAGCGCGGCTGTAGGACAGACGATCGTTTTTTGTCGTCTGTCAATTAGGGGCGGACCGCCCCGCAAAACGGGATGAAAATACGCTCGATTGACGGTGCGCGATAGGCGCGAAGGGGGGTGCATTTTCGACCCGGTTGGGATGGGCGTTCCGCCCGCGAAACTCACTTCATGAAAAACCGGCGGTTGGTAGCGGTCTCGCCGCCGGTTGCACTGGCCGACCGGCGACAAGATCGCCGGCGTTACCCGCTCGCTGTGCCGGTCTTTCGACCCTGTCATCTTCGCGCCCGTATCACCACGGATTCGCGAAGCGGCGATCCTGCAAGACCCCTTCGTCAGTCAGCGACTTGAGGAACTCGATCAGATCGTTCCGCTCCTGGCCCGACATATTGAACCCGCCGATGAGCGGATCTTTGTTGGGATTGTCGTGACCGATTCCCGCGTGCGGTCCGGAGTGCAGCGTTCGGCCGCCGGCCGCGTAGTGATCCAGAACCTCGCCCAAGGTGGCAATGCTTCCGTCATGCATATAGGGCGCCGTGAGTGCAGTATTCCGCAGCGTGGGGGCCTTGAACTTACCCACGTCCTTCGGATCTTTCGTGAACTCGAAAATCCCCAGGTTCGGCGCGGGATACGAAAGCGCTCCCGGAACATTGTATAGGCCCGTGTTGTGAAATTCCGGGTGTCTGACTTCGTGTCCTTCGGAAACCGTGGCGCCGCTAAAGTTGAATCCGCCGTGGCATCGGAAGCACGCAAGCTGCTGGCTGAAGAACAGGATCTCGCCTCGTTTTGCGGCGTCGGAAACGGCGCCGTCTTCCCTGCCGTAATGGTAGCGGTCCCAGGGTGACCGGTCAGAGATGATGCTCCTCTCGAAGCTGGCGATGGCCTTGGTCACGTTCGCGATGGTGAAACGCTCGGCCGGTTCGGGAAACGCAAGGTCGAATAACTTACGATATATGGTATTCGACCGCAGCATCGGGAGAAAGCCATCGCCTTCCCGTAAACCAAGTTCGACGGGATGCTCTCCGAACATCGGTACCAGGGCCTGTTGTTCCAGGTCCTTGATCTGGGGATTGCCCCAAGTGAGAACAGCGTTGTATGCAATGTTCACCAGGCTCATCGCACCCCGGGAGTGTTTTTCCCCAGTCGCGCCGGCCGAGACGGGCCGTCCGTCAGTGAATGCCAGTTCCTGCTTATGGCAAGTGGCGCAAGAGGCCCGGCCATTTACCGACATGCGCGTGTCATAGAAAAGGTACCGGCCCAGTTCCACCTTGGCAGCGGACATCGGATTGTCCGCGGGAACGCGCGGCTTGGGGAAGCCCTTGGGTAAATTCCAAACATAGTCCGACTGCGCCACCCCGGCTGCGCTCCAGACCATTCCCCACGCGAAGACGAGGACAGAACTTCTCATTTCTGTAAGCGCACCAGTTCGAGCGTTTCCAGCATGCGAACCGATCGCGCTCCCGCTTTGTCATTGGGACAAACGAGCCGGAATGGGCCTTGGTATCCGAACAACGGCTTGCCATCGCGTTTGTCGGCGACGATGATTGCCTCATTACCGAAAGCATCGTCCATTTCGCCCAGCGAAAAGACAACCTGGTATCCGTCGTGTGCCTTCGCCAGAACATAGCTGGCAAGCGCCTTGCCCCGCAGGTCCTTGCCTAATGGAACTCCGGCGCGTTTCAAGATTTCCCGCAGGGAGACGCCCTCGTAGTTCACCTTCGTCCCATCCTGATCCGCAACGGACACGGTTTCGCGCGGCATCCCCGCCAGATCGTCCGCCTTCAGGACCAGCGTCGCGGGAATGTCACCGCGGATCGTCAGCTCCCGAGGGGCCGCATTCTGCGTAGTTGTCTGAGCCGAGGCGAGCCAGAAGGAAAGGCCCGCCACGAGAAATACTGCACGGAGTGGCCGAATGTACCGCATAAGCGTCCTTGTCGTGTGAATGGTACACATAAGGATAGTTTACACGGTTTTTCCACTCAGCCCTTCTGAATCATCACCTCGGTGGACTTGACCACCACGAGCACGGAATCCCCCGGCTTCAGACCGAGTTCCTCGGCGCTTTGCCGCGTGATCACGCTCTCAATCACGTTCTCGCCCACCTTAACCACGATTCGAGCCATAATCTCGCCCAAATGGACCTGCTCAACGGTCCCGGGTATTTGGTTTCTCGCGGAAAGTTTCATGCTCCTATTTCAGCAAAAAGGCGGAGCGCCCGTGGAGCGCCGATTCGCTCAATGGGGCATCTTGTCTTGCATGCATGACACTGATATTCTTACAAGACATGCGCTCGCTCCATGCCCTTCCGCTCTTTGCCACGCTGCTGGCCTTCTCTCTGCCCTGCTTCGCACAAGCTGGAAAAGCCGAATTGTTCGGCACGATTCAGGATCCGCAGGGCCTCCCGGTCACGGCAGCGAAAGTGACCAGCGAAGACCAGGCCACCGGCATCCGCTCCGATGTGCTCACCGGCGACCGCGGAGATTATCATCTGCTCGGCCTGGCTGCCGGACAGTATGTGCTGACGGTCGAGAAGACCGGCTTCCGCCCCTACAAGCAGGAGGGCATTACGTTGCGCATCGGCGACCAGGTCCGGCTCGATGTGAAACTGGAATTGGGGCAGTCCTCGCAGTCTGTGGATGTAACCGCCCAAGCGTCGTTGCTCGAAACAGCCAGTGGCTCGGTGAGCTATCACGTGAGCCAGCCGCAGCTCGAGACGTTGCCCCTCGATGGGCGCAATTTCATTCCCCTTGTGGCACTCTCCCCGGGCGTCGCGTTGCCGGG
>OKRF01000121.1:39289-42880 GCA_900290315.1 Candidatus Sulfopaludibacter sp. SbA3
GAACATCGACGCTTACTCTCCCGAATATGGCAGGTCTAACGGGGGAACCGTCATGGTCATCGGGAAGTCCGGCAGCAACCAGTTTCACGGGACGCTTTTTGAGTTCTTCCGCAACGAAGATCTGAACGCCCGCAACTATTTTGCTCAGCCGGGCCGGCGGCCTGAGTTCCGCCGGAACCAGTACGGGCTGACTGTGGGCGGGCCCATCCGCAAGAACAAGACTTTCTTCTTTGCCGACTGGCAAGGCACCAGGCTGCGAACCGGAACCACCCGTCAGAGCGTGGTGCCCACAGTAGCCCAGCGCAGCGGCGTGTTCACCTCCACCATTTACGACCCCGCAAGTTCGCCCCGGACGCCTTTCCCCAACAATTTGATTCCGGCGAGCCGCTTCGATCCCCTCGCATCGCAGGTATTGCAGCATTATCCGTTGCCCAATGCGGCCGCGGCGAACAACTTCATACTCACGGGCGTAGAGCCGGATAGCCAGGATCAGTTTGACGGCCGCGTCGATCACGTCTTCAACGAAAAGCATCGCGCGTTTGTGCGCTACTCGTATCTTCGCGACGATGACAATCCCGTGCCCTTCCTCCCCGATGGCAGCGGCAACCTCACCACCGGCGTGACCGGCCATGCCATCACGCGCGGAGACAGCATCGCCTCCGAATACGACTGGACGCTTTCGCCGTCCACGCTGAACCAGGCGCGCTTCGGGTACACGCGGCGGGATGTGAATCAAACATCGCTCCAGAATGGCGGCATCACCATCCCCGGCGCGCCGGTGAGCGCTTTCCCTTCCACACTCCCCATTTTCACCGTGACCGGGTATCAGCAAATCGGGCCGACCACCGCCGCCAACACCAACTTCACGACAACGGTCACGGAGTTTCTGGACACCTTCTCCATGGTTCGCGGACGCCACACCTTCAAATTCGGAACCGATCTCCGCCGTGAGGCTCTCGACATCGTCAATCCGGCGAACCCGACCGGTTCCTATGCCTTCACCACCACGGGCACCGATTCTTCCACGGGCTCCAGCGGGAATGCCCTCGCCTCGCTCTTGCTGGGCCAGGTGAACGCGTTCAGTATCGATATTCAGAATAAGGCGCTTCAGGAACGTGCCCATATCGCGGAATTCTTTGCGAGTGACGAATGGAAGGTCTCAAACAGGCTCACTCTGAATCTAGGCACGCGCTATACGCTGAACTTCCCTTCGACGGAGGCCAATCACCAGGATGCCGTATTCAACCTGAAGACGCAGGTGCTCGATTTTCCGCGCACGGCCAGGGAACTGGAGTGCTGCGATTTCGGACCTCGCGTGGGGCTGGCTTACCGGCTGGGAGACTCCTGGGTGATTCGTTCGGGTTACGGAATGATCTGGTTTGAACAGACCGGCATCACCACGCCCTTCACGCTGCCACAGTTCCCCTTTGTGCAGACGGTGGGGCAACAGTCGCAGGACAACATCAACCCCGCCTTCATCCTTTCGAGCGGTCCCACGGTGCAGGTATCGGCGCCGAATCCGAATTCGGGCCTGGGGCAGGGCGTTTTCGGCGTGGATCGGAACGTGGGCTCGGGCTACTCGCAGCAGTGGAATTTCACCGTGCAGAAGACTCTCGGCCGCGATGTAAATTTCGAGATCGGCTATCTCGGATCGAAAAACACGCATCTGGGCTTGCCGGAATCCAACCTCAACCAGGTGCCTGCCGCGGACCTTGCAATGGGGTCCGCTCTCACCGTGAAGGTCCCCAACCCTTATTACGGGCAGATCCCCACTTCGTCGTCTCTGGGACAGCCGAGCATCGCGCAGCAACAGCTCTTGCGCGCCTTTCCACGATTCACCAACGTCGCCCTCTTCCGGGACAATGTGGCCAATTCCGAATACGACGCGCTGCAGATGAAACTGGAGAAGCGATTTTCGCGCGGATTGACTTTCACCTTCGCGTACACATTCTCCAAGCTCATCGACGACGCTTCCACTTACTTTTCCCAGACCATCTTCACCGGACCCACGCTCACCACAATCGGGGCCGCCGACGCTTTCAATAGGAAGCTCGAAAGAGATGTTTCGAGTGGCGACATCCCCCGCGTCTTTTCGGCTGGGTGGGTGTATCGGATTCCGCGCTTGTGGAAGATCGCCGGATGGGAAATCGGCGGCCTGGTGCGCATTCAGGCTGGAGACGCGGTGCCGGTCACACAGGCAACCAATACGCTCTCGGCATTCGGGTACGCCGTGCAGCGGCCGAATCGCGTCAGCAACCCGAACAATTTTGCTACTCGCAGCGCCTCCGAATGGTTCGATAAGTCGGCTTTCACCGCCGCTGGGCAATTCAGCATCGGCAACAGCTCGCGCAATCCGGTCCGCGGGCCCGGCCTCCAGGATGCCGACCTCATGCTCAGCAAAATGTTTCGTCTATCGGAGCGCGTCAATCTGGAATTCCGCGCGGAGGCCTTCAACATCAGTAACACGCCGCCGCTGAACGACCCCAACGGCTCGTTCGGCAGCGCCGCCTTTGGCACGATCACGAGCGCGGGAAATCCTCGTGATTTTGAGTTCGCTGGCAAGATAAAGTTTTAGTGGCAATTCCGCCCGCGAAACGGGATGAAAAACCGGCGGGGTAGCTGCCGGTTGCGCTCGCCGACCGGCGACAAGATCGCCGGAGTTACCCAGTCGCTAGACCGGTTTTTCAACCCTGTTGGGATGGGCGTTCCGCCCGCGAAACTCCATGAAAAACCGGTAACGCCGGCGGTCTTGCCGCCGGTTGCACTCGCCGGCCGGCGACAAGATCGCCGGAGTTACCCAGTCGCTAGACCGGTTTTTCGACCCTGTTTATAAGCCCGCGGCAGCGGGCAACGATGGGTATGAAAATAGGGGGGACGCGTCGGGATTTCGCGAAGGGGCAAATTCGAGCCAGGCACGGAGATTCGCCAAAAGACGGCGAATTTCGAGCAAAAGACGGCGAATTTCGAGCCTGGCACGGATTTGCGGCGGACACACGGCTCGGGATTTTCGACCCTGTCTTCCCCAACCTAAAACTTGTGCAGGAATTCCAGATATCCGAACTTGCCGTCTTTCCCATTGGGATAGATCTGCTCCATCGCCGCGAGCCCTTGCGTGTATCCGAGGTAGCCGCTTAGAGTGAGCCGGCGATTGACGCGGTATTCGATGCCCGTGTCATAGAGATTGCCCAGCGAGCGCCGTCCGGACGTGGAGCGCCCGGTATATCCAAAGGTCCACGGCTGGAAGGCGCCGCCTCCGCTGTACCAGAAGTCGTTGGCGTCGCTCAGGCGCAGCGCGTGAAATTCGCTGGAGATCGTGACTTTGGCATGCGGCCGCAGCAGCAGAATTCCGTAGCCGTCTTCCGTATTCATCATGTTGAAGAACGGAAAGCGCGCGTAGGGACGCGGCGTGGGCAGCAGTTGAAAGAACGTCTCGTGCCGGTTGTCACTGGGATTGCCGTCGCCCGATCCGTATGTGAAGCCGCCGCGCAACCACGGCCGCAGCCGGCCGGCGATCTTCGGTTGGACACCGCCTTCCACGTCCACCGCCGATGCCCGCTGTGTCTGCACACCCCAGCGGCCCGTCTGCAGCGC
>OKRF01000096.1:0-17301 GCA_900290315.1 Candidatus Sulfopaludibacter sp. SbA3
CCAGCCACCCGCGAGAGGGCTAGATATTTTTTACGCCGAGTTTTGCAAGTCGTTCACACGTTTCGCCAATTTTTTTGGCGTTGATTCCAAACGTCTTACTGTTTCTCCGCCCGTTTTCCGCGATGCTCACCAGTTACTATGCAGGTGTGGAGCGATATTACAAAGCCGACCGCGCGTGCGCTGTCGCGGCTGCGGCCGCGCACGACCTCAACGACGAGTTGACCATCATCTTCAGCAGTGTCTGCGATTCCCTTTCTTCGCTGGAACCTGGGCATCCCGCCCGCCAACTGCTTCTGGAGGCGCGTAGCGCCGCCCAGCGTTGCGCTTGGAAGGCCTCCGGGCTGCTCAACTTCAGCGCCCGTGCCGGCGTCCAGCCAGTCCGTACCTCATTGGAATCATTACTCTAAATAGGAAATTGGGTTCGTTTCGCAACCTGTTACCCTAATGAGTATGGTGCGCATCCTGGGCATCGAATCTTCCTGCGACGAGACCGCTGCCTCCGTGGTCGAAGACGGTGAGCGTGTGCTCTCTTCCATCGTCGCCAGCCAGATGACCACCCACGGCAAGTACGGTGGCGTCGTCCCGGAATTGGCATCGCGCGAGCACCTGCGCGCCATCGTGCCGGTAGTCCGCGAGGCTCTGTCGCAATCCGCCACGCGGCTGGACAACCTGTCCGCCATCGCGGTCACAATCGGTCCCGGCTTAGTCGGCTCGCTACTGGTGGGCCTGACTTACGCCAAATCCCTGAGCTTCGCGCGCGCCATTCCGCTCATCGCGGTCAACCACATTGAAGGCCACATTCACGCCGTCATCCTGGAAGCCAAACGCGCGGCGACGCCGGTGCGATATCCGGCCCTGGCCTTAGTGGTCAGCGGCGGCCATACTCATCTGTTCGAGGTCCGCGAGGGCTTCCAGTATCGCCTTCTCGGCAAAACCCGCGACGATGCCGCCGGTGAAGCCTTCGACAAGGTGGCCAAACTCCTCGGCTACCCGTATCCCGGCGGTCCCGTCATCGATCGCCTGGCGCCCCACGGCGACCCCTCCGCGGTTCGCTTTACCTTTGCGAAAATGAAAGGAAACGCCCTCGATTTCAGCTTCAGCGGCCTTAAAACCGCCGTCCTCCGATGGGTGGCCGCGCCTTGCAGCGCGAGTTTCCGCAAGCCGGAATCGAGCAGTGGCTTGCCCATTCTCCCCGCCGCACGCTGGACCTGTTGGCTTCGTTCCAGCATGCCGTCATCCACGAACTGCTCACCCGCGCCGCCACGTGCGCCGAGGGAATCGGCGCCCAAACCCTCATTATCTCCGGCGGAGTGGCCTGCAACTCCGGCCTGCGCACCGCGGCCCAAGCCGCCCGCCTGCCATACCCGGTCCTGTTCCCGACTCCTGGCCTTTCCACCGACAACGCCGCCATGATCGCCGCCGCGGCCTTTCCCAAACTCTCCCGCCGCGACTTCGCCCCCCTCGATATCGCCGCCCAGGCCAACCTCACATTGGCCTAGCGCGCAGGGCGCGGATCATGCACGCCCTACTTATTTCGTACAGTATAGACTGAAGCATGGCAGCCAACCCGGCGGCGGGGCTCAACATCACGGATCTGGCGGAGCAGCGCGGAGTACGCGACTGCCTGCAGTGGTTCACGCGCGAGAAGCAGTGGATCAACGAAATTCACCTGCAGCTCTGCCGCGTGCCCGCGCCTACCTTGATGGAGCAGGAGCGGGCGGCCTGGTTTCTGGAGCAGTTCCGCGCGGCCGGGTGGGACGCCTCCATTGATCGCGCGGGCAACGTCATCGCCGCCGCGGGACAAGCGCCTTATGTGGCCCTGACCGCGCACCTCGACACAGTCATCACGCCACGCGGAAGCGAAGATATTTTTGTGGAGGCGGACGGCCGGTTCCGCGGGCCAGGCGTCTCCGATAACGGAGCGGGACTGGCGGCGCTGCTGGCCATGGCGCGCGCCTGGAAAGTGGGACAGAACCTGCCGGAGTTTTCCAGAGGGCTCCTGTTGGTGGCCAACGTGGCTGAAGAGGGCGAAGGCAACCTGCTGGGAATGCGCTTTCTCTGCAAGCAATCGCCGCTGGCAAAAAAGATCGAAGCATACCTCGTGGTGGACGGCGCCAATATCGACCACATCACCACCCGGGCGCTGGGCAGCCGGCGCTTCGAACTGACCTACACCGGACCCGGCGGACATAGCTGGAGCGATTACGGCGTAGGCAATCCGGTGCATGCGCTGTGCCGGGCAGTGGCGCTGTTTGCCGAGACGCGCCTGGAAAACGGCCCCAAATCCGCGTTCAACGTGGGGTTGATCGATGGCGGTTCCAGCGTGAATGCCATCGCCCAAAGCGCCCGCGCCAAAGTGGATATCCGCTCGGAGAGCAACCAGAAGATGGATGAGCTGGTGGAGTTGCTAAGCGGCGCGGCGGACCGGGCGCGCGACCTGGAAAACCAGCGCGCCACCAGCGGCAAGATCGCCTGCAAGTTGAAGGAAATCGGTTCCCGTCCGGCGGCGGCATTGGCGGAAAACGCGGCCATCCTGCAACATCTGCGGGCCGTCGATGCGCACCTGGGCATCCGCTCGCACGTGGACTGCTCTTCCACCGATGCCAACATTCCGCTATCGCTGGAAATTCCGGCGGTGGCGATTGGCGCCGGTGGAGCGGGCGGCGGCGCACATACCACCGCCGAGTGGTTCCGGCCCGATGGCCGCGATCTCGGCCTGAAACGAATCTTCCTTACACTCCTGCTGTTGCGGCGCGGAGAGGGCAACGGGAAGTGAATCGCCGGAACGCCGCGGAAGCGGCGCTGGCGGCCAATACGATCATCTGGGGCGCCACTTTTGTACTGGTAAAGGCCGCGCTCCAGAGTGTATCTCCCATGCTGTTTCTGGCGTTGCGATTCTCGCTCGCGTCGGGCGTGCTCCTGCTGCTGTTCGGCGCACGGGCGCGGCGGCAGTTCACCTGGAAAGCCGCTGCGGCGGGAGTGCTGGTGGGGACCTTTCTGTTCGCCAGCTACCTGTTTCAAACCCTGGGATTACGGCTGACCACAGCGCCCAAGTCCGCCTTTATCACCGGCCTCGGCTCGGTAATGGTACCTTTGCTGGGGTCGCTCGTCTATCGCATCAGACCGCAGGTATCGGAGTGGATCGGGGTAGTGCTGGCCACTTTAGGGTTGGCACTGATGACTCTGCAAGGCACCCTCGGTTCCATCGGCCGGGGAGACCTGTTGACGCTCTGTTGTGCCTTGGCCTTCGCCTGCCACATTCTGGCGCTGGGCCGATTCGCTTCGCGCGTGGGCTTTGAATTGCTTAGTCTCATGCAGGTGACTACTGCCGCAGCGTGGGCTTTTGTACTATACCGTGGAGTGGAGCAGCCCCACATGGAGTGGCGGCCCGCAGTCGTGTACGCGATACTGGTTACAGGCCTGTTTTGCACCGCCCTGGCATTTTCGGTGCAAGCGTGGGCACAGCGGTACACCACTGCGACCCGAACGGCGTTGCTCTACCTGTTGGAGCCCGTGGTCGCGTGGGTAACCTCGTACGCCGTCGCGGGCGAGGGCTTGTCGGGGCGAGGCGCGGCCGGGGCGTCCCTCATCTTGGGCGGTGTGCTGCTGGTGGAATTGAAACCCTGGGGCGCGCATGGACATCCACAACATAACGCTGGTCCGCAGGGAATATAATGTTTCGGGAAGACACGTAGAGGAGTTAACAATCCATGAGTTTCATTGACAGGTTGCGCACATAAAAGCTGCTATCGTTCACGCTGACCGTATTCACGCTATCGATCGGGATCGTCATCGGTACCCTCATCTCAGGCGGAGTCAAAGCAGCGAAGGATGATAAGGTGGCGCCGGGCGCGACGCCGCTGGTGATCCCCGATCCGGTCCAATTGTCGAACGCGTTTACCCAGATTGCCAAGACGGTAGAGCCGTCGGTGGTCAACATTTCGACAACTTATCTGCCGAAGGCGCCTGTGCAGAGCCGCGGCGGGCAGAATGGCAGGCGGCGCCAGCAGTTGATGCCGCCGGATCAGGGCGGCGATCAGAGCGACAACGGCGGCATGGATGAATTCCTGTACCGGTTCTTCGGCAACGGCAATCCCTTCGGTGGTGGACAGGGCGCCAGCCGGAAAGAGGAAGCACTGGGTTCGGGTGTAGTGGTGGATAAGGCCGGCTACATCCTGACCAACAACCACGTAGTGGATAAGGCCGACATCATTAAGGTGAAATTCACCAACGACCCCACCGAATACACCGCCAAAGTGGTGGGCGTGGATCCGGATACGGACCTTGCTGTGATTCACGTGGACGGCAAGCACGACCTGACGCCGGCCAAGATCGGCAATTCCGATGCCGTGCAGGTGGGCGATTGGGCCATGGCGATCGGTTCGCCGTTCGGCTTCCAGGCCACCGTGACGGCCGGCATCATCAGCGCCAAACAGCGCGACATTCCCGGCGACACCACGCAGTATCAGCACTTCCTGCAGACGGATGCGGCCATCAATCCGGGCAATAGCGGCGGACCACTCTTGAATATGCGCGGCGAAGTGATCGGCATTAATACAGCTATCGCCTCCCAGTCGGGCGGCTACCAGGGCATCGGATTCGCCCTGCCCATCAATACCGCTGCGGTGGTCTACAACCAGATCATCAAGACCGGCAAGATGACCCGCGGCAGTATCGGCATCACCTTCAGCAAGCTGGAATCGCAGAATGACGCCCTGCTCAAGGAGGAGAAAGTCTCGGCGGGCGTGTTCGTGCAGTCCGTGCAGCCGGGCGGACCTTCGGAGAAGGGCGGCATCAAGGAAACCGATATCATCGTGGCCGTCAACGGCAAGAACATCCGCAACGGCAATGAGCTGGTGGACATCGTCAGCGTGACGCCGGTCGGCACCCCGCTGGACCTCACTGTGATACGCGGCGGAAAGCGCGAATCCTTCAAGGTAGTCGTGGGCGACCTGGCGCAGGTGTTCCCGGAACACTTCGCCACCAACAAGACCACCGAACAAGCCCAGCCGGAGGCGACTACGGTGTCCTTTGGCATGTCGATTAAGGACCTGCGGGACGAGGCGCGCGCCAATCTCGGCATCAAGGAGAAGGGTGGCGTCCAGGTGGTAGAAGTGGACCCCGATTCTTTCGCTGAAGAGGTGGGACTGATTGCCGGCGATATCGTTCTTTCCGTAAACCGCCAGCCGGTGTCCTCCACCGAGGACGTGAAGAAGGTGCAAGCCATGCTGAAGCCCGGCGACGCCGTGGCATTCCACGTTCTGCGGAAGGCGCGAGGCCGTGGTACTACAGACTGGCAGTCCAGCTACCTGGCGGGTACTCTTTCGACAACTCCCCGCTAAGGCAGTTTTCCTGTAGAATTAGTGTGTCGAATGATACGGAAGATTCTGTGCTACGCGCTGGCGGTGGCTATGGCGGCACTTGCCTACGCCGCAGATACACCCACGCCGGCCAAGAAAGCCACGGCGAAGAAGGCGCCCGTGAGTAAGGCGCCTGCCAAGGGCGCCAGCACCACCGCTTCGAAGAAGCCTCTGACCTTCGCTGCGGCACGCAGCAAGAACGGCAAGAAGGCGCCCCCTAGAACCACGTGGCGCAATCGCCAGATGGCGCCCACGCCGGAACGGTATAAGGAGATACAGGACGCCCTGGTGGCCAAGGGTTACCTCAAGCCCGAAGACGTGGGCGGCGGATGGAACCAGAACTCGATGGACGCCCTGAAGCGGTTCCAATCGGAGCAGAACATCGACTCCAGCGGGAAGATCAATTCGCTCTCCCTGATCGCTCTCGGGCTAGGCCCCAAGCACGACTCCAGCCCGCCAAAGCCTGCCGAACCGACCGGCCAGGACCGGTAACGCCGGCGATCTTGTCGCCGGTACGCAGACTGCGCAGAACATCGGCTCCAGCGGGAAGATCAATTCACTCTCCGTGATCGCGCTCGGGCTCGGCCCCAAGCACGACTCCAGCCCGCCAAAGCCTGCCGAACCGACCGGCCAGGACCGGTAACGCCGGCGATCTTGTCGCCGGTTCAGCTATTCGTGCCGCAGCGAACGTATGGGATCCACCGAGACCGCCCGCCGCGCCGGAATCCAGGCCGAAAGCAACGCCACGAGGGCCATCGTTCCGGTCACCGCGCCAAGGATGAGCGGATCGCGCGGCGTAGCCTGGTAGACAATACTCGCCAGCAGTTGCGTAGCAGCCAGGCCCATCGCGAGTCCCACCGCTGAACCCGCGGACAACAGAACCGCCATCCGCCCGAGCACCGAACGGAGCACCTGCCACCACCGGGCGCCGACCGCTACGCGAATGCCAATTTCCCGCACCCGCCGGCTCACGGCATAGGAGGCCAAGCCGTAAATTCCCGTGATGGCCAGCATCACGGCCAGCACGCCGAAAGCGGTGAGCAACACTGTGGCGGCGCGCGCCGGGAAGTAGGCCATGCCGAGCAGTTGGCGGACGCTCCCCAGCGCGTAGAGCGGCAATTGGGGATCCAGAGAGGCCACGACTTTCCGCAACTGCGGCGCGATGTCGAACTCCGGGAGCCGCGAGCGCACCAGCACCACGGTGGCATCGTCGTAATTCTGCAGAGCGCAGCGATAAAACACCGGGCGGGGCTGCTCGGTGAGGGAAGTGTACTTTCCATCTTCCACCACCCCGGCCACCTGCATGACCGCGCCGCCCGCGCGGATGCGCCGCCCCACCGCATCCCCGGTCTTCAGCACGACGCGCGCGAAAGTCCGATTGACGATGGCGACGGCGGGCGCTTTGGCATCGTCATGCCAGGTGAAATCGCGGCCCGCCACCAGGCGCGCGCCTAGCGCCGCGAGATAACCGGGGGAGATATTGTAGTGATTCGCCGAAATGGCCCTGATGGGGCGCAGGTCCGTTTCTTCCGCCGGGAAGGCGCTGGTGGTGCTCTGGTTGAGCCAGAGCGGCACGGAATTGCCGAACGCCGCTGCGGTCACACCCGGAATCTGTGCGGCGGCATCGACCGCCCGCCGCTGGAATTGCATCCCTTCCTCGTGGCTATAGCCTGCCAGCCCTAAATCGAACGCCGCCACGTTCAGGCCGTCCGGCCGGAATCCCACGGGAGTTTCCAGCGCGCGGGAGAGGCCGCGGACGGAGACGAAGCACGCGGTCACCAGGAAACAGCACAGCGCCACCTGTCCGGCCAGCAACAGATCGCGAGAGGCCCAGCGGCGGCCGTGCCGCGTGCCGGAAGCCATGCCCCGCAGCACAGGATTGGGATCCGCCTTGACGGCGCGGCGGGCCGGTATGAGGCCGAAAACCAGTCCCGTGACTACTGTCGCCGCCACCGTAAACAGCAGAACGCGGCCATCCGGGCTGAAATCGTACCGGAACGGCATATCCACGGGTGGGGGCGCCTGGTTCAACAGGTGCAGCAAAACGAAAGCCAGAGCGCAGCCCACGGCGCCGCCCAGGGCCGCGATCCACAGGGCTTCGGTGAGCAACTGGCGCATGATGCGCAGGCGGCCCGCGCCGATCGAAAGCCGGATGGCCAGTTCGAAATGGCGGTCGGACGCGCGCGCCGCCAGCAAACTGGCGAGATTGACGCACGCCGTCAGCAACACCAGTCCGGCGAGGGCCATCACGCCGCCCAGAAAGGTCTCGCCAGCACCCCGAAGGCTGTCGCCGAGCAATCCCGGCTTGGCGAGCTTGATGGCCATGCCGGCGTTGTCGCCCGGGAAGTCGCGCGCCAGGCCGGAGGCGACAGCGTTAAGGTTCTGCGCGGCTTGGGCCATGGCGACACCGGGCTTCAAGCGGCCGATCAGCATCGAGTTGTTGGTTGCGCGCACTTCCAGCCACGAATGGCCTTCGATCTGCGGCTGCATCATCATGGGCACCCACAGATCGGGTGAGAAAATCAGCTCGGTGCCGAAGAACTCACGCGGCGCCACGCCGATCACCGAATACGGCATTTTGTTGATGCGTACGGTCTTTCCCACAATGGAGGGATCGCCCGCGAAGCGGCTCTGCCGGGCGTTGTAGCTGAGGACGGCGAGCGGCGCCTCGCCCGGCCGCACATCGTCCCCGGCGTGGAAGAAGCGCCCCAGAAACGGACGCACGCCGAGCAGGTCGAAATAGTTGCCCGTGGCCAGATAGCCCCACACGCGGCGCGGCCCATCGTAGGTATCGAGCCCCATGGGTGCCACGCGATAGGCTAGGATCCCCGACAGCGTGGTGTTCCGGTCGCGCAGGTCGCGGTAATTGGGGAACGAGTTGGTGTAGGCGCCCCGCGCCCCCATCAGGTACACCAGGCGCTCCGGCGCTGGCACGGGCAGCGGCCGCAGGATCAGGGAATTCAGAATGCTGAAGACGGCGGTATTGGCGCCGATGCCGAGCGCGAGCGAAAGCACCGCCACTGCCGTGAAGCCGGGCGAGCGCCGCAGAGTGCGGGAGGCGTAGCGCAGATCCTGGCGGAGCTCATCGAACCAGCGCAGGCCGAATGAGCGGCGGATCTCTTCGCGGTAATGCTCCCCGGAGCCGAATTCCATGCGGGCGCGGCGCTCGGCTTCCGGCCGGCTCATGCCGGTGCGCTCCAGGTGGTCGGCGCGATGCTCCATGTGGACGTGGAGTTCGTCGGCTAGCTAGGTCACGCTCCCAGGAATTGCGCCGGAAGAGGGCGCGGAGTGTGGTGAAAAAGCGTGGCAGCATTTCAGATCTCCTCGGGTCGCGCCTTCAGGGCGGATCCCATGGCCGATACCAGCCGCTCCCAACCCGCGGTCTCCTCGCGCAGCCGCTTGCGGCCGGCTGCCGTGAGCTGGTAAAACTTGGCGCGCCGATTGTTTTCCGAGACGCCCCATTCGGTATCCAGCAGGCCCTGGTGCTCCAGGCGGAACAACGCGGGGTACAGAGCGCCCTGTTCGATTTCCAGCGCTCCGCCGGAGATCTGCCCGATGCGCAGCAGCACCCCGTACCCGTGCAACGGGCCGAGTGAAACCGCCTTGAGAATCAACAGGTCTAGCGTGCCGGGAAGCAGGTCCGCGTTGGGGCGCATGCACTCTCCTTATTTACTTAGGAGAATGGTACCGCCCTCTCTCCTAAGCTGTCAACTCGAATGCTGTCTCGCGGAATTTCTCGTACCGCCCGGAAGCGCCGAAGTGGCCCGCACCCATGTTGGTCTTCAGCAGCAACAGTTTGTTATCGGTGCCTGTGGCACGCAGGCGGGCGGCCCATTTGGCGGGCTCCCAATAGGAGACCCGCGGATCGTTCAGCCCGGCCGTAATGAGCATGTGCGGATATGCCGCGGGCTGCACGTTGTCGTAAGGCGAGTAGGAACGCATGTAGTCGTACCAGGACTGCTCATTGGGATTGCCCCACTCTTCGTACTCCGTGACGGTGAGCGGCAGCGAAGCGTCCAGCATGGTGTTCAGCACATCCACGAACGGCACTTTGGCGATCGCCACGTGGAAAAGATCGGGGCGCAGATTGGTCACCGCGCCCATGAGCAGTCCACCGGCGCTGCCTCCCAGAATGGCCAGGCGGCCGGCGCTGGTGTACCCCTCACCGGCCAGATGTTCCGCACAGGCGACGAAGTCCGTGAAGCTGTTCTTCTTGTGAAGCAGCTTGCCGTCGTCGTACCAGGGGCGGCCCATCTCGCTGCCGCCGCGGACATGCGCGATGGCGTAGACGAATCCGCGATCCAGCAGGCTCAGACGCTCCGGCGCAAAGGCCGGCTCGCTGGAGTGGCCATATGCGCCGTAGCCGTATAGCAGCGCGGCGCCGTGTCCATCGCGCTGAAAGCCGTTCTTGTAGACCAGCGAGATAGGCACGCGCACGCCATCCGGTGCGGTGGCGAAGATGCGCTCAGAGCGATACTGCGTGGAGTCGTAACCGCCCAGCACGTCCGTCTGCTTGCGCAATTCCCGCGTCCGCCGCTCCATATCGTAGTCGAAGATGGAGAGTGGGGTAATCAGCGAGGTGTAGGCGAAGCGCAGAGTTGGCGTATCGAATTCGGGGTTCGTCGCGAGCGTCACGCTGTACACCGGTTCGGGGAACTCTACCCGGTGGCGGTCTCCCGTGGACAGCGTCTCGAGTTCGATCTGGCGCAGTCCGTTGTCGCGCTCTTCCAGCATCAGGTGATCGCGAAAAGCGTCGACGCTTTCGATCATCACGCTGGCGCGATGCGGCCGCACCTCCACAGCCTGATCGAGCGGCGGAGCATCGACGGGCGTCCTCACTAGCCGGAAGTTCGGCCCGGCGTCGTTGATGCGGATGTAGAAGTGGTCGCCGTGATGCGCCGCGTCGTACTCCACGCCCTGCACCCGTGGAATCATCACGCGGAAATCGCCTTCGGGCGCGTCCGCCGGGAGATACCGGTATTCCGACGTCACGTGGCTGAAGCTGTCGATGAAGAGGAAGGCGCGGCTCTTGCTCTTGGCCAGGTCCACTTCGAAGCGCTCATCCGGCTCGTGATAGACCAGCACGTCAGCGGGCGCGCCCAGGGAGTGGCGGAATACCTTGTAGGGGCGCTTGGCCGCGTCCAGTGTGGCGTAAAAGAAAGTGCGATTGTCATTGGCCCACACCAGGGCCGCGCTGGCGCCGGCGATGGAATCGGGCAGCAGGCCGCCCGTACGCAGATCTTTCACGCGAATCGTGTAAACTTCGTCGCCATCGAAATCGCTGGAGTAAGCCAGCAGTTCGTGATTCGGGCTGGGTTCGAAGACGCCCACGCGGAAGTAGTCGTGGCCTTCGGCGAGCGCGTTGGCGTCGAGAAGCAGCTCCTCGTCCGCCTCCAGGCTCAATCGCTTGCGGCAGTAGATGGTGTACTGTCTGCCCTTTTCCGTGCGCGTGTAATAGAAGTAATCGCCTTGACGGACCGGCACGGAAAGGTCGGTCTCCTTCACGCGGCCCAGAATCTCCCGGTATAACTGCTCCTGCAACGCCTCTTCGGGACGCATCATGGCTGCCGTGTAGGCATTCTCCGCCGCCAGGTATTCGAGCACGGCCGGGTTGGTCTTCTCACGCAACCAGAAATAGTTGTCGGTGCGGGTGTCGCCGTGCAGTACGGACACCTTGGGATGGATGGGAGCAACAGGGGGCGTCAAATACATAGCTTGTCACAGATCCGGACTCGCGGCGGGCGTTCGCGTCTGCGCCGGGTGCATAATGTGGGAATGACTTCGAGACGCTCGTTCCTGAAGGCCACAGCCCTGTCCGCTGCCTTGAGCAAGTTCGCCCCCGCCGCCCAGTTGACGGAAATCGGCGTTCAACTCTACACGGTGCGCACCGTGCTCCCGCAGAAACCCGCGGAGACGCTCAACGCCATCCGCGCCATCGGCTACAACACGATTGAAGGCACACTCGCCGGATTCGACAAGATCTGGCCCGACGTCCAGGCCAGCGGACTCAAGCCCGTCAGCATGCACCTCGATGCCAATCAGGTGATGCAGCGCAGCGACGAGTTTGCCCGCACCACCCAGCAACTCAAGCAGTACGGTTTCTCTTACGCTGTGTTTCCCTATCTCGCTCCCGCCGCGCGCGGTGGACCGGACGTCATCAAGGCGCTCGCCGAAAAGCTCAACTGGGCCGGTGAGAAGTGTGGCGCCGCAGGTTTGAAGTTCGCCTATCACAATCATGCCTTCGAGTTCGATGAGGTGGGCGGATCGCCGCTCTTCCATATCCTGCTGGATAACACCGATCCCAAGCTGGTGGGTTTCGAGTTGGATGCCTTCTGGGTGAGCGTCGCCGGCCATGACCCGGCCGAGATGATCACCCACATAAAGGACCGCGTCCGCCTGCTCCACTTGAAGGATAAAGCCGAAGGCACACCGGTGATGCACAACGAATCTGTGCCACGCACCGCCTTCAAGGAGGTGGGCCACGGCACCATCGATTGGCCCAAAGTCCTGCGGGCTGCCGCGTCCGCCGGAGTAGCACACTACTTCGTGGAGCAGGACCAGACTCCGGGCGACCCGCTGGACAGCCTGCGCCAGAGTTACCAATATCTCTCCAAGCTGACGTATTGACTGAACGACTACCGGCGAAACCGCCTGCCCCACCAGGACAGATCCGTACGTTGTCACGTTGCCGGAACGCAAGGTGGAACCTGCTGGAAGCTGTTCGCCTACAAGCAAATCTTCCGCGTGCCGCGCGTCCCTCAGTCACCGACATTGTTGTCAGCCGGCTCATCAGGCGAAGCCCCACCCGGCGGGATGAAAATGGGGGCGCCTGGTAGCGCCGGCGATCTTGTCGCCGGTTCTTTTTGCTTGCCGAGTGGGACAGACGTTGCGGGCATTTTCGAGAGAGAGTCGTTTTTTTCGGATTAGACCCGGGGATGGAAACTAAAGGCGCATTTGGGTGGGCACTGCACTGCGAATCAGGCCCCGCTGATACACTATGCGCATGTCTGCCTTCCGTTTCTTCGTCGCGTTGGCGTGTTGTTCGGCGTTTGCCCAGACGGCGCGCCACCCGTTCCGGCTGGATGACCTGGCGCGGATTCGGGAGGTGCGGGATCCGCAGTGCTCGCCCGATGGGCAGTGGGTGGCCTATGCGCTGGGTACCACGGACGCCAAAGAGGACAAGCACGATTCCGATATCTGGATGATCAGCTATGACGGGAAGCGCGACCTGCGGCTCACTTCCAGTCCGGAGAGCGAGGCCACGCCGCGCTGGAGCCCCGATGGGAGATATCTGGCGTTCCTCTCCTCGCGGCCGGGGAAAGCCAAGGGAAATCAGGTTTGGCTGCTGGACCGGCAGGGCGGAGAAGCGGTGCAGTTGACGGACGTGAAGGGCCGGCTGCAAAGTTACGAATGGTCGCCCGATTCCAGGCGACTGGCACTGGTGGTTGGCGACCCCGATCCCGATGCCGACCCGCCGAGGGCGCCAAGCCGAAGACACCGAAGCCGATCGTCATCGATCGCTACAAGTTCAAGCAGGATGGCGCGGGATACCTGCTCAGCGATCGCCACAGCTATATCTATCTTTTCGATATCGCCACGAAGAAACTGGAGCGGCTGACTGGGGGCAAGGTGGACGAAGCGGCTCCCTCCTGGAGTCCCGACGGGGCGCGCATCGCGTTCATGAGCAATCATGCGGCCGACCCGGATCGCGACCACGCCAGCCAGGTGTATGTGGCCGAAGCGCACGCGGGGGCCCAGGAAAAGCAACTGAGTCCGCTATCGATGGCCGCCGAGCGCGGCCGCCCGGAGTGGAGTCCCGATGGGAAGTGGATCGCTTTCCTGGCGGGCGAGGAGATCAGGTGGGAAGAGTACGCCATGGCGCACCTGGCGATGGTGCCTTCGGGCGGCAGCAGCGCGCCCACTCTGGTGAAGGCGACGGAAGCTCTGGACCGCGGGCTCTCCGCGCCGCGTTTCACCACAGACGGGGCGTCGCTGACGTTCCAAGTGACCGATGATCGCTCGGTCTATCCGGCTCGCCTGCGGGTCAATGGAGGCAGCGTGGAGCGGCTGATGGCTTCGCCCATCGTGGTATCCAGTCCCAGCGTTGCCAAAGGGTGCTCGGTGGTGCTTTCCGGGGACGACAGCAAGCCCCCGGAAATCTATGCCATGGAAGGCGGCACGCTGCGCCAGTTGACGCACCAGAACGACGAACTGCTGGCGGAACTCAACCTGCCGCCCACCGAAGAGGTCAGCTTCAAAAGCAAAGATGGCACTGAGGTTCACGGACTTCTCACTAAACCACTGGGGTACACAGCGGGCAGCAAAGTGCCGCTGCTGCTGCGGATCCACGGCGGACCCAATGGGCAGGACGCGCATACCTTCAGCACGGAGCGGCAGGTGTTTGCAGCCAATGGCTACGCCGTGCTGGCGGTGAACTATCGCGGCGGGTCCGGGCGCGGGCAGAAGTATTCGCACGCCATTGCGGCCGACTGGGGGCATCTGGAGGTGGAAGACCTGGAAGCGGGTGTGAATCACGTGATTCAGATGGGCGTGGCCGATCCCGAGAGGCTGGGCGTGGGAGGCTGGAGCTATGGCGCCATTCTGACCGACTACATGATCGCCAGCGACACGCGATTCAAAGCAGCCACAAGCGGGGCGGGAACGGGCTTTGCCCTCTCGTTCTACGGGACGGACCAATACATCACGCAATACGATTACGAGATCGGACCGCCGTGGAAGGCACTGGATACCTATCTCAAGATCGCCTACCCGTTCCTGCATGCCGACCGGATCAAGACGCCAACATTATTTCTGGGAGGCGAGCGGGATTTCAACGTCCCGGTGCAGGGCGGACAGCAGATGTACCAGGCGCTGCGGAGCCTGGCGATCGACACTCAGCTCATCATCTATCCCAATGAGACGCATGGGATTCAGCGGCCCAGCTACCAGCGCGATCGCATGGAGCGGTATCTGGCGTGGTATGACAGGTATTTGAAGAAAGGCGCGACGGCGCGGCCGACGGCGGCGGGGCAATAGACCAGTCGTTGGACCGGCGGCAACACCGCCGGGGTTACGCCACTTGGGGCTCGGAGAATTCTTCTTTGCCGGCAGCGTCGTTTTCGAAACCTTCAAGACTTTTGACGACCTGCCAGCGGTGCCACTTCCGGATGTTGAGGGTGGCTTCATGCATCTCCGGGTCATGCGGGAGCAGGCAGACTTTGCAATACGGTGCGCTCTTTGGTTCGTTGTTCATGACGGATGTTCCTTCTTAGCGGCGGCCCCTTTAAGTTCGCCGAAACTGGAGGAGGGGCCGCCTGCCTCTTAACAGTTGAATCGACAATATCCTGCAACCTAGATATCGACAAGACGCTCCTTGGTAATTAGATCCAGGTGCACATGCGTTAGGGCACTGGCGCTGCCGCATGACGGTCCCGTACTGCTAACTTTAGTTATCAATCTTACCGTCCCCGTACCGCTGGCACTGTTCGCGCCATATCAAAGTGCCCCATACTGGTCCCGTGAGCTTCATGATTCCAGCAGTTCTCGCCGCAGTCGCAGGGTTAGCCGCCGTGCTGATCCTGGTCTTCCGCCAGGTGGCCGCCACCGATTCGCACTTGCCGGTGACTGTGGAGTGGATGGAGAGCTTGTCAGTGGACCGCTATCGGCCCATGCTGCGGCTATTGGACCAGGGCGACCTCTCCTTCCTGCGGTCGCAACCGGGATTCAAGCCGGCCATGGCCAGCCGGCTTCGGCGGCAACGGTGCAACATTTTCAAGAGTTACCTGCACAACCTGACGGCGGACTTCCGCCGCACCTGTTCGGCCCTCAGGATGGTCATGCTGCATGCGGACAACGACCGGCCGGATCTGGCCACGGCGCTGCTGCGGGCGCAAGCGGCGTTTGCCTGGGGCATGATCCAGGTTCAGTTCCACCTGACCCTGTACCGTCTGGGCATGGCGAGCGTCGATGTCACCGGCCTGGTCAGCTTGTTCGATGTGATGCAACTGGAATTGCGGAGTTTCGTGCCGGCTGATGCGGCGAGTGCGGCTTAAGAAAGGAATCCACGGGACCAGCCGGGGCCCTCAGGCTTCATCTGTTTCGTACTTCAAAACGCTGAGTGCCCGGAATTGCCCGTGATCGCAGTGGGAGACATCACCTTTGAGCGCATTAAACTGTCAAGAATCTTCCAGATGCACTCAAAAGAGAGCCTCTAAAACCGTTTCTCCATAAGAAACTTCTCACCTAGGCCGCAATTCTCCTTCCGATCCGCCTGCAGATTCGAGATAATGACGTCCAGAATTTTCTTGTCGGGTCTTTCGGTATGGAGGTTTCACGTATGAATCGCCTTGTCGCGACATTGTTGCTGACAACTGTTGGGTTGTTTGCCCAGACCAACCGCGGAAGTATTGCCGGCACCGTCATGGATCAAACCAAAGCGGTGATCGCAGGCGCCAAAGTTACCATCACCAACCTGGGAACCAACGAGGTGCGTAAGTTGACCACCTCGGAAAACGGCACGTATTCGGCCGTCGACCTGGAACCAGTCCTCTATAAGCTGGAAGTGGAAGCAGCGGGCTTTAAGAAGGCCCTGGTGGAAAATGTCAAGGTCGATACGGCGTCCACCGCCCCGGTCAGTGTGGTGCTGGAGCCGGGCTCGATCGATACGAAGATCACGGTCAGCGCCGAAGTGGCTACCATCGATACCGAATCGGCCACAGCCAGCACAACCATTTCCGAGCGGCAGGTGCAGGACGTCCCGTTGGTCAACCGCAGCGTACTGGACCTGGCGCTCACCCTTCCCAACGTGAACGGCGATGCCGGCAGTGAGAATCCCTCCCTGGTTTCCACGACTCCCTGCCCGGGTTGCAATCTGAGTATCGGCGGCGGACGGCCGTTGAGCAACATGATCATGGCCGACGGCACGAACAATACGGGAATCAGTCTGGGCCGGTCGATGGTGAGCTTCACGCCGGAAACGGTGCAGGAATTCACCGTGCAAACCTCCACGTTCTCGGCCGAGTATGGCAGTACCGGTGGCGGCATCATCAACATCACCACCAAGAGCGGGAGCAATGCCCTCCACGGAACCTTGCTGTGGTACAACCGCAACCCCGATTTCGCCGCCGCGCCCTGGCAAACCGGGACAGCCAACCGCTCCGTTCCGACCCTGAAGTACAACCAGTTTTCGGGGTCGGCCGGCGGTCCGGTTTATATTCCCAAGCTGTACAACGGGAAGAACAAGACTTTCTGGTTTGCGGCTGTGGAGCCCTGGTACCGCCGCGACCACCTGGATCAATACGGGCTGATGCCGACCGACGCCATGTGGGGCGGCGATTTCAGCGGCATGGTCAACACCAACAGCGGCTGGATTCCGACCAGCGTGCAGCAGCAATACGCTTCGCAGGCGCCCGTCTCCACCACCATCCTGGATAGCGCCATTTATGACCAGTTCAACGTGGTGAACGGCAATCAGCTTCAGCAGATGACCCTGGCTTCGGGCCAGAGTTACGCTCCCTTCCCCGGCAACGTGATTCCGAAGAGCATGCTGGACTCGGCGGCCCAGAAGGCTAAGGCCTATATCGCCGGCCCGGGACCCTACTTCCTGGACAACAACGGCAACATTTCGAACCTGCTGGCCCCGCGCCTGCTCTCCCAGGATGAGACGCGCTACACCTTCCGCGTGGACCAAACCATCAGCGATAAGAACCACATGTACGGGCGCTATACCACTACCCCGATCATCAAGCTGCAAGGCACGCCGGTGAGTCCGACGAACTACAGTGCTTACTACAGTTGGGGCAAGCAGGCCATGCTGGCCGATACCCATACGTTTACGCCCACCATGTTCAACGATATTCACCTGAACTACACACGTGGACGCTTCAGCAACACGGTGGCTCCGGAATACGATCCCACCACCGGCACGAACCTGAATACGGCG
>OKRF01000096.1:17311-28030 GCA_900290315.1 Candidatus Sulfopaludibacter sp. SbA3
GCGGAATCCCCAGCTTCAATGCGCTGTTCCCCGGTAAATCCTTCGGCAACGGTGGCAGCACGGCCACCGGATTCGGCGGCGCCGCTTCCACGCAGGTGGACACCAAGGAAGAGCGTTACGCCCTCGGGGATACCGTTTATAAGAGCTTCGGCGCCACCAGCCTGAAGTTCGGCGTGGATATCAACCACGCGCTGCAGAACGTGATTCCCCTGTACGGCGCCATCGGGGGCGTTTATGCGTTCAACACGTATCCGACGAATTCCACGGGCACTTCCTCCGGTACCGGCGGCAGCCCGTTTGCCAGTTTCCTGCTGGGCGTTCCGAACAACGGCGGGAGCCCGGCGGTGACGCTGCGCAACGTGGAGGTACCGTATTACTACCGCTGGAACAGCGGAGCGGCCTTCATTCAGGACGATTGGAAGCTGAAATCGAACCTGACTCTGCACATTGGCATGCGCTACACATTAACTCTGCCGCGCACCGAAAAGTACGATCACCAGGGCGTGTTCCGGCCGGATTTGTCGCAATCGGTGAATCTGCCCACGCCTCTGAACGTCACGTACGGAACTTCCACATATAGCTTCAACTCCGTGAACGAGATGCCGTTTGCGTTCAGCGGTATCGGCGGCAACTCCAAATACCTGACGCCTCCGCAGTGGACGGATTTCGAGCCGCGCTTCGGCTTCGCCTGGAGCCCGGAAGCACTGGAGAAGCACCACATCACCCTGCGTGGCGGCTGGGGTATGTCGCACACTCCCGTGAACGGCTACACGCAGTTGCCGAATCCGGATTTCGGCGCGGTCAACACCGGCTTCACGGTTTATCCCACGGCGACTACCGGATCCACTACCAACAACCCCAGCTACATGATGCGGCTGGGTGAGAATCCGCCGATTTTGACTTCGGCGACAGTGAATCAGCAGATCTATGGGACTGCGGGCGCGCCTTCCAATGGACTAGCCTACGCCAACAGCCTGTACTACCAGCAGACCTTCGGCGGCTACGCGGTTTCGCAGAACTACCACACGCCGTACGTGAACAACTGGAGCTTTCTGACTTCGTGGCAAGCCAACTCCACGACCACGGTGGAATTGGGCTACACCGGCAACCAGGGAATCCACCTGTTCATGCCGGGCGAAGATCTCAACCCCAAGAATTCCGACATCCTCAGCGCCCAACTGGCGGCGAACGTCAGCAGCACCGCCACGATCAACGACCCCCTGGGCCGCATCAACCCCATCACCGGCAAGGTGCTCACGGTTCAGAATGGCACCATCGGGAGCCCGTACCTGGGCTTCTCGACGCTCTATATGATGTACGATGCCGCCGCCAACAGCATCCGCCACGCCGGTTATATCAACGTCACCCACCGGGTAGGCCGCGGGCTGACCTTCATCACCAATTACACGCTCTCCAAGTCGCTCGACGATGCTTCGGGCTTCGGCGGCGACAAGAACATCCTGACTACCGGACAGGTGAACGGCCAGGTGGCTTTCGGCGGCAACCGTGCGCTGGACCGGTCAGTCTCCACTTACGATCAGAAGCATGTGTTCCATGCCACGGCGATTTACGATTTGCCGATCGGCCGCGGACGCAAGCTGCTGGGCAACGCGTGGAAGCCGCTGGACTATGCCATCGGGAAGCCGCTGGACTATGCCATCGGCGGCTGGACCACCACCGGCCTGTTCCGCCTGAACACCGGCTTCCCGTTCATCGATGTTCTGAGCGACACCAACCAGCTCGGCGACCTGACTCACACGGCCCGCCCCAACATTATCCCCGGCGTGCCGATTGTGAACCCGCTGTACACTACGAGCTGCCCGGTGGGCAGCGGCTGCCAGCCGTATCTGAATCCGGCGGCATTCGAACGTCCCGCGCTGGGCGAGTTGGGAACCGCGCCGCGCACCATCGATGGCGCCCGCGGTCCTTTGCAGCAATACTTCGACCTCTCCGTGCAGAAGAACTTCCGGCTTGGCGAGAAACTCCGCCTGCAGGTCCGCATGGACGGACTGAACATCCTCAACCACCCGGTTTACTCCGTGTATCCCAACAACGCGGGCGGCACGGCCGACTTCATGGGAGCGCCCAGCACGGCCACCCTGACTGCCGCGGCCTATAACACGTGGGCCATCGCCAACAACCAACCGCAGCAGAGCACCGCGGCGGGCGCGGCTATCTTCAACGGCATCGTGAACATGGTGAATGCGCAGAAGGGCGCTAGCGGCGCTCTGCCGGCCAACTTCTTCAGCATTCCTCTGCCTACCAATAACTTTTTCGGCACCCCCGCCACGTCTTACGACATCACCACGCTGCAGGGGTACAAACTCTACCAGCTCCGCACCGCTTACAATGCTGGCTTTGGTGACCTCTACCAGAGCGGCAACTCGCGGTACATTCAGTTCGGCGTGAAGTTGTACTTTTAGATTCGGCACGGACTGCGCGTAATAAGGAGACTGGCAACAGCGAAGCCTGGAAGCTGTGAAAGAATGCCGTTCGCAGGCGTCACGCCCTGCGCCACCACTGGCATGTCACTTGTTGCTACGGTGNNCCGCCACTACCACGGGCGTTTGTTGCCCGCAGTCTGCCAGCGAGGCCAACAGACGCCGCTGTCGCGCCTGATTGCGCACTCGCAAGTGCTCGCACCGCCGGTCGAGCTGATGAAACTAAAATTGCATCGACAGGCTGAATGTAAGGCGATCCCCGCCGGCGGAGCAGTATCTCGGGATTAAATGCGCGCCTGTTTCCAGCGGCGCTCACGCGCGCCGACGCCCTCCATCGCGTGCCGGCAAGAGTGCGAGCAATAGCGCTGCAAGGGACTTCGCCGTCGGCGGGTAAATCCTTCGTAGGCCAGAGAACTCCTGGATCTGATTGTTTCAATGTAGGCGCAGTATCTCTGCGCCGCGTTCGCCACCCGCAAGGAGTGCGGTCCACTCGAGAAACGGCTCGCGTGGATGCAGGCACGGCGGCTGTTGGAAACCGCGGTTTCCCTGGGCGCCCACGGCCCGGAAGTGTGGGTGTGTCTCGCCGGCATGACATCGCGGCCGGCGCCCGGCCGGGTGGATGATGCGAAACGCCAGCAGCCTCCAAAACACTCATGCCACCTCCTTTTGCGAACTCGGCGGCGTCCCCGGAGCGGGGCTCGGGAACGAGACCCCGGTCCATTCCGGGCGGCAAGTATCGATCCTGGAGTTATTTATCGGCCGGAGTCTCGCAGCTTTCTGGAAATCTGCCCAAACGGCCCGATAAGAACAATAGAGTGAGACGGCGGACCAGGATCATTGGCTTCTCCAAGCCACTGATAAGACGGGTGGGCACATGATGGCGCTTCGCCAAATCGCCATTCTCTCGCCAGTACTCCTCCTCGCGACTTTACATCTTTCCGCGAACGAGCAGTCAAACCTGAGATTTTACGGGCGCGAGCAGGGTCTCACCGACCTCGGAGCCTTTTCTTTCCTTCAAGATCGGGTGGGATACGTCTGGGTAGGCACTCAGTTGGGACTGTTCCGTTACGACGGCAGCCGCTTCCAGAACTTCGGCGCACAGGCAGGAATCGACGGCGCTTCCGTCTGGAGTCTGACCGAAACGCCCGACGGTTCGCTGTGGATAGCCACCGACATAGCATTGGTGCGGCGCACGGGAACCCGCTTCGAAACCGTAACCGTTCCAACGAAACTCGAGCGTAACCAGCCCTTGCTGGCCGCCTCAGATGAAGCAGGGAACGTGTATCTGGCCTCCTCCAGCGGCTTCCTCGTGGGTGCGGCTTCCGGGGGTTTCCGTTTCCCAGCCGACCGGCATGCCAGGCTCCCTTCCAGATCGCTTCTCGTCGCCGGTCCCCGGCAGGTCTGGTTTGGCTGCGGCGTGGAACTGTGCATCTGGGACGGCACTCGTGTTTCCGCCTTCGGCCTTCCCAATGGAGTTCCTGCTGAATCCTGGAAGGGTATCTTGCTGGATCGCGCCGGCAACCTGTGGGCACACAGCGACAATACGGCTATTTTCAAAAAGCCCGGCGAAGCACGCTTCCGGGTCGCGGCCACGGGTCTGGGCGTAGGCACCAATGTGCCTTCCGCCCTGGACCTTGATCCTTACGGCCGGGTGGTGCTGTCCACCAACCGCGGCATCATCGTCCGCGAGGGCGACGGTTGGAGGTTACTGCGCCCCACGGCTCTCTTCGGCGATGATGTGACCTTCCTCAAGACCGACCGGGAAGGCTCCTTTTGGGTAGGTGTTTTCGGCAAAGGGCTGGCACGCTGGCCCGGCTATGGCGAATGGGAGAGCTGGACCACGGTCGAAGGACTGCAGGCCGACAGCACATGGCATATCGTCAGGGATGGCGCCGGCACCCTATGGATTAGTGGATTCCGGGGGCTCCAGTACTATCTCCCGTCCTCGCAATTTCATTTCCTCCAGACAGCACAGGAATCCCGGTGGCGGACTTTCAATCCTGACATCATCACCGCGGCCCAAGCTATGGATGTCGATCGCTGGGGCGATCTTTGGGTGGGCGGCAAGGATAAACTTTTCCGCGTAGACCATCGCACCAGAGAAATCTATCCCGAGGGTGAAGGGCTGGGTTCATCTCCTCCCGGTATCAACCAGATTCATAGCTGCCGCGATGGGAGTATTCTATTGGCCACCCGCCACGGCATCTACCGGAGCACTCCCGTCGAACGCGGCCGAAAGACTGTTTTCCGGCATCTGCCGCCCTTCAATGGGGAATACTGGCCGTCTATCTCCGTCACCACGGACGAATTCGATAACGTCTGGTCCGCAGCCTATGGAAAGGGCCTGTTGGTGTTCTTCGACGGCTCATGGAAGCAGTTCTCAAGCGCGGACGGACTCGCCGGCGGGTCGATGGTCTCTGTGAATGCGGAACCGGGCGGCTGGGTCTGGGTCACTTATTCCGGTCTAGCTTCCCCGACACGCGCCCGTCTCGCCGGCGGGAAGCTCCAGACCGAGGCCCTGCAACCTGGTGCGACCCCAAACATGCACGTCTATTCAGCCCACAGTGACCGCGCGGGCGGTGTGTGGTTGCTCGGTGATATCGGCATTGACGTCCTAAAAGCCGGTGCGTGGACCCACAGCAACTCCTCCGATGGGCTGGTCTGGGATGATACCAACCAGGGTGCTTTCTTTGCCGATCCCGACGGCAGCTACTGGATTGGAACCAGCGGTGGTCTCTCCCATCTCACACCGCACCAGAGCACACATTTGGCGCGGAAGGGGCCCACCGTCGTGATCTCGGCGAAGCTCGGCAGCCAGGCTGTGGATGGCGATGGATTAGCCGTGCCTTTTCGCCAAAACACGCTCGAGGCCCGCGTGGCAGCTCTGACCTTCATTCGCGAGAATGACGTGCGGTTTCGCTACAGGCTCGCCGGCTTGGAAGACCACTTTGCCGAAACGAGTCAGCATNNAAGTGCAGGCGCGCAATGCCATGGGGGACTGGAGCCCTGACGTTGCCGCCATCACATTTCGCGTATTGCCGCCGTGGTGGTCTTCCTGGTGGTTCCGGGGGGCGCTGTGCGCCAGCCTCGCAGGGTCGATGTACCTGTTTTGGAAGCTGCGCATGAGTTTTCTGCTGGAGGACCGGCGCAGGCTCGAAGCCGCGGTCCGCGAGAGAACCCAGCAACTGGCACAAGAAAAGCAGCTCACCGATTCGTTACTGATCAAGGCTGAGCAGGCAACTGCGGCCAAGAGCCGCTTCCTCGCCAACATGAGCCACGAAATTCGAACTCCGATGAATGGCGTCCTCGGCATGACGAACCTGCTGTTATACACAAGTCTCGATCTCGAACAGCGCCATTACGCGGAAACCGCTAAGGTGAGTGCCGCCTCTTTGCTGACGCTCATCAACGACATTCTGGACTTCTCCAAAATGGAAGCGGGCAAACTCCAGATTGAGACCGTCAACTTCGATCTGCGCTCCGCGATGGACGATCTCGCTCGCATGCTGGGGGGCCGCGCCCAGGAGAAACAGTTGGAGTTTGTGTGCGCGGTAGCACCGCAGGTTCCCACCCTGTTGCAGGGCGATCCTGGACGTTTGGCGCAGGTCTTGACGAACCTGGCGGGCAACGCCGTCAAGTTCACGGAACATGGCGAGGTTGTGGACCGCGTCGACCTGATTTCGGAAACCGGCGAACAGGCCGTATTGCGCTTTAGCGTGCGGGACACCGGCATCGGCATCCCGCAGCAGCAGCAGTCTCTGCTGTTTAGCAGCTTCACCCAGGTGGATAGCTCCGCAACCCGCCAGTATGGCGGCACTGGGTTGGGGCTGGCAATCTCCAAACAGCTCGTAGAACTGATGCACGGAGAGATTGGCGTTCACAGCCGGGAAAAGGAAGGATCGGAGTTCTGGTTCACGCTGGCTTTTCCAAAGCAACCGGAGCGCGAGCACGCGCCACGCGGACCGGCGAGGCTGGAGGGAACACGCATTCTGGTGGTCGATGATAACCCTACAAGCCGCGATACACTGGCGGCACAGCTCCGGTTCTGGGGGGCGAGGGCGCTGGCAGTGGCAGACGGATTCACAGCAGCGAGCCGCCTGCGGGACGCGGTTCGCGACGGTGACCCCTACGAACTGGCACTGCTGGATCTGGATATGCCGGGAATGGATGGAGAAACCTTAGGGCGTGAAATATTGGCCGCGGGAAGTGCTATTGCGGCGACGCGGCTGGTGATGATGACGCCCGTGGTGCAGCAAGAGAATATTCGCCGTTTCGAGGAGATTGGATTTGCCGGCTGTCTGATCAAGCCGGTGCGGCAGTCGGATCTGCTCGCATGTATGGCCTCCGTGTTAGCAGGAGAAGCGCAAGCCGGGCGATGCCAGGTGCCGGCTGCCCGGAGCCAGGTAGCGCAAGAGCGCCGCCGGAGCATGAGAATCCTCCTGGTGGAAGATAACCGCGTCAATCAAATGGTGGGAGTGGCCATACTGAAGCGGTTGGGATTGCAGGTCACGGTTGCCAGCAACGGTAAGGAAGCTTTGCGGGTGGTAGCCCAGGAGAAGTATCACTTAGTGCTGATGGATGTGCAGATGCCGGAGATGGATGGCTATGAAGCCACCGGCAAGATCCGCGGCAACAAAGACGGACTCACAAATCCGGACGTCCCGATCATCGCCATGACCGGGCATGCCATGAAGGGGGATGCTGAGAAATGCCTGGACGCCGGCATGAACGACTACGTATCCAAGCCCGTCGATCCAAAGGTGCTCGCGGAGGTAGTTGAGAAGTGGTTGGCGCGAGAGGAGGAAAACCTGCCCGCGTCGCAGACCGGAGTGATGCTGTAGCTACCGTTAGCCTCCCGGTAGCAGTCGCGCACCGTTTGCCTACAGGGCTGCGGGGCGTGTGCCTGCAAGATCGGGCCGTGAAACCGGCTTATCGGACAGTGGCCCCAGGCGGACCAAATGTGGGGAAGTTGACCAGTTTGTCCGCCGCTCAGTAGACTGCGTCTCCGCCCACAGTAGCGGCTCGGACCCCCAAAGTCCAAGACGGCGACGGTAGTTTTAAGTGGTTTTGAAACAAGTGGGTCGTCCTTGAAACTGTTATTATCCTCCACCCGCCCTGACCGCACGCTGCAAGTTCGTGAAAGGTGAGAACCTGTTCGTTATCATCACTTTCCAAGCGGCTCGAACGTCCGCCGCCCGCGCCGCGCAACCCGGACACATTTCCGTTCACAACACTTTTGACATAGAAAACAAAGAACAAAGCACTTCCACTAAACCCGCCACACCCCCTGATATATCCTGGTGTCAGGGGAGGTGCGGCAATCCGTCCGTCCCCTGCCAACTACAAGGATTGCCAACGTTTCCAATCGAAATTGGCTTCGTTCCGCATATAGCTCTTTGACATCCAGCCAGTCCGAAATGGGTTCGTTTCGCCAGCAAACCGGGGGAGCGCGGTGTCGGCTCTCCCAAAGACCGGAGACGCAGCGCACCTGATTCCAAAAGGGATACCCTGCAATTGGGTTCGTTTTTTCAAAAGGGAATCGGGATTCCTGGGCCGTAGACCGCCGCAGTCGCCAGAATTGGCTTTGTTTCGCACGCAGTTTTTGACATCCGCGCAGTCCCCCCAAAATGGGTTCGTTCCGTCAAACTCCGAAAACCGTGCAGCACTGCGGGGTCTCCCCGGGACTGCCGCCCAACGGACTGAAACAGCCCCAACTCGGCGGGAGGTCGGCCCCGATAGGGCTGGCGCTTCCTGGAAGCCGCCCGCTTGAAGCGCCCCCGCCCAGACCAACAAAGATACGCCGTTCTTGGAGATGTCCTCTGCGCGGGTTCGGCACTCCTCGCTTGAGAGCGGCCTTATCGGAACGCCTACGCGGATGGCACGTTTAACAACCCGCCCACACCGCATCAATGTGTCACCCAGGACGCCAGCTTTCTGCGCGCAAAGGGCTGCGCATAGGCCGCGGGCACGCTGTGGGCAGTCGCCGCCGCTGCTTTCTGATAGAACGCCATGGCTCGTGCCCGGTCGCCCAGCGCCTCATACGTTCGGGCGATCAGGCATTGAATGAACGGATCGGTGTGGGACGCGCGATTCAGAGCGCTCAGAGCCTCCGCGTAGTCGCTCGCATAGAAAGAGAGGTAGCCCTGGAGGTAAGGAAAGAACTCTTCCTGATCGGGAATGCGGCCGTGGTCCAGAATAGCCCGGGCTTTCTGGGCTTGCTTGCGAGCCTCGGCGATTCTGCCGCGCTGCGCCGCAATGCGCGCCCTGGCATGCGCCAACCGGAATTCCCAAAGATCCGTGCGCGTCTGAGAGATGTTCGGTTCCTGCATCCCCTGATCGTGTCCCTTTTGGTACCACTCGGAGGCCCGCTCGAAGTCGCCGGCATCGAGGCACAATCGGCCGATCTCATCGGCGACGTCGCCGGCATTCGGAAAATCGAGCGTTTCCACGTAAAACTCGAACGCACGCTTCTCCAGCTTTTCGGCATTGCCGCAATCTCCCGCGAATCCGTATCCAATCGCCATGGCGCGCTCGGCGAGCGCCTTCTCAAGCGGGGTGCGGCTGGCTTTGATTGCCGCGGTGAAATAGGGCTGTGCTTCTCGATAACGGCCCATCAAATCCAGCGCGACCGCCGCACCGTTGTTCGCCGCGACCGATTTCGGATCCGTCCGCAGAGTAGCTTCGAAGGCTGCCAGGGCCTCCGCAAAGTGCCCCGTGTTGATCAACTGCGCGCCCGTTGGCTGCCAACCGGCGGCGCCGATTGCCGCGGCGGCAAGAATCGCCGGCAGACGTGCAACCCCTCCGGTTTCGCGGCATCCCATCTTGGTGCGATTCTACAAGATTTTGAGTTTGATATTCTCAACAGAAGCGCAATGACACGCCGGCAAGTTCTCTCCGCAGCGGCTCTCGGGCTCGTTCGTTCCGGTTTCACCGCGGCGCAACAGTACAGCGGAATGGCCTCTCGAGGCATCACCCCGGCGCCGCGCGGGAAACCATCCGGTCTGCCGTTCCATGCCAAATTCGTCAACGTCGCGGCAAAGGCGGGACTGCGCGCTCCCGTGATTTACGGCAATGAAGGCCATGTGGATTACATTCTCGACGCCATGGGATGCGGCGTGGCCTTTATCGATTACGACAACGATGGCTGGCTCGATGTCGTCACCCTGACCGGCCGGCGCCGCACGGGACCCACGCCGGAAGATGCGACAATCCGTCTGTACCGCAACAATCGGGACGGCACCTTTCGCGATGTAACGGCGCATTCCGGGCTGGGCCGCAGCGTCTGGGCCGCCGGAATCACAGTCGGCGACTACGATAACGACGGCTTCGACGACCTCTTCATCACCTGTTGGGGCCAGAACATTCTGTTTCACAACAACGGCGATGGCACCTTTACGGACGTCACCGGGAAGGCCGGTCTGAGCCATCCCGGGACACGCTACGGCACAGGCTGCACATGGATCGACTACGACCGCGACGGCAGACTCGACCTCTTCGTCAATCACTACGTTGTTTTCGAACCGGACAAGGTCCCGATTCGAGGGACGAATCCTACGTGCAATCGCGGCGGCGTGCCCGTGTTCTGCGGCCCTGGCGGCCTTCCGCAGGAACGCTGCCGCCTCTATCACAACAACGGGGACGGCACCTTCACCGATGTCAGCGAGCGTGCGGGAATCCTGGCTGTCACTCCGAACTACCCTCTAACTGCTGTGGCGGCCGATTTCGACGGCGATGGGTGGCCGGATATCTACGTCGCCTGCGACACCACACCCAGCCTCCTGTTCCGGAATAATCACGATGGCACGTTTACCGAGCGCGGCCTGGAAAGCGGTGTTGCCCTGAACGAAGACGGACGCGAGCAAGGCGGCATGGGAATCGGCGTCGGCGACTTCGACACCGACGGGAATCTCGACCTCTTCAAGACGCACTTCAGTTCCGACACGCATGTGCTTTACAGGAACAACGGGAACGGCTCCTTCCGCGATGCCACCACGCGCGCCGGGCTGAGGGTGGAAACGCGCTTCGTCGGCTGGGGCGCCGCTATACAGGACTTCGATAATGACGGCCTGCCCGACATCTTTTTCACCACCGGTATGGTCTATCCGGAGGTGGAGGCGGCCGATCCCAGCGCTCCCTACAAGACACCCAGTGTGATCTTTCGTAACCTGGGCGGCGGCAAATTCGAAGAGATCCTCGACCTTGCCGGCCCGGCCCTGAACGAGTTGCACTCCAGCCGCGGCGCCGCCTTCGGAGACTTCGATAACGACGGGGACATGGA
>OKRF01000459.1 GCA_900290315.1 Candidatus Sulfopaludibacter sp. SbA3
AGGAGATCCCCTTCGGTTGGATCGCCGACAACACCCGCTGGATGCGAAAGCCGCCCAGCTTCTCTTCGCTGGGCGACATGCTCGTCGAATCGCAGCAACTATACCGGCGCGCGATGTGGGACAACCAGGCCGCCTACGTGGAAATCTGGTTGCAGAAGGACGCCCTCAGCGGCGTGCTCTACCAGGAGACGGCGGAATTCGATGTGCCGCTCATGGTCACCCGCGGCTACCCTTCGATCTCCTATTCGCTGCCGAAGCGGTGAGCGAGTGCAACAAGCCGGCGTTCCTGTATTATTTCGGCGACTATGATCCCAGCGGCTGCGATATCACGCGCGCGGTGGAGGCCGGCATCCGTGAGTTCGCGCCATTCGCCGAGATTCATTTCCAGCGGGTGGCGGTAACTCGCGAGCAGATCGACCACTGGGCGCTGCCGACGCGCCCCACTTAAAAAGACGGATTCCCGTAGCAAGCAGTTCGACGGCGAAAGCGTCGAGGTGGATGCCGTGCCTCCAGCGACTCTCCGTACCATGGTGCGCGGCTGCATCGAACGCCACATCGATCCTTGGCGGCTGAGCCAGCTCCGGCATATTGAAACTCAGGAGCGGGAAACGCTGAAGCGCATCGTCGGCGCCATGGGGCAGGCCATTGCCCCACGCCCGCAATCGGAGGCCCTTCTATGAGCAGTCGCGAAGTAAACCCCCATGTCGAATTGGGAGCGGCACTCGCTACGGCCGATGAGATCCGGCGTGCCATTGGTTACCTGTCGCGCCCCGACGACGTTGGCGAAATCCGAGTGCCGAAGGCCGGCCGCAATCGCACGATCTCCGGGTACTTTTCGGACTCAGAACGTATGGCGCAGGAATTGGAAGTGCTGGAAACGCTCCGTTTCCCCGGCGTCTATCGCACCCTCAATCCGGTTAACGCCGCGCTTCTGGCCCGCGCCGATAACAAACTTAAGAAGCATGTGGAGTACGCCACCAGCGACGCCGACATCGTGTGCCGCCGGTGGATGATAGCCGATCTCGATCCCAAGCGACCCGCGGGAATCTCCAGCAGCGATCCCGAACACGCCGCCGCTCTGGAACTGGCGCGGCAGATACGGGGCGAGTTGCGCGGGGAAGGTTGGCCGGAACCGGTCTTCGCAGATAGCGGCAACGGCGCCCACCTGCTCTATCCCATTGACCTGCCCAACGACGCCGAGGCCGCCGACTTGATCAAGCGCTGCCTCCGTGCGCTGGCGGCTCGGTTCAATACCGATGTCGTTGCCGTCGACGAGGGCATGTACAACGCCTCGCGCATCTTCAAGGTATATGGCACAACGGCCCGCAAGGGCGACAGCACGGATGATCGCCCGCACCGTGTATCGCGGATGCTGGAAGTGCCTTCGGCTCTGACCGTCGTTCCGATCAATCTCTTGCATGAGACGGCGGCCCAAACTTCGGAGAAACCAGCCGGACGCGTGGTGGCGATGCCCCAGCGGCCTGAACGCGGGACCTTCGATGTGGAACGGTTCCTTCTCCAGTATGGTGTAAAATTCCGGCCCCCTGTTGCTCACGATGGCGGCCGGAAGATCGTGCTGGAGGAGTGCTCCTTTGATCCGTCCCACCGGGCACCAGCAGTCTTCGAAGGGGCCGATGGGAAACTGGGCTTTCACTGCTTTCACAATAGTTGCCAAGGCCGTGGGTGGCGTGAATTTCGGAGTCACCTGGAATCGTCCGCTGTCAGCTCTACTCTTGCGCAGTTCCCCGCTCCCGGTGCCTGCTCCGACGTTCCTGATGACCACGGGCAGCCGGCCAGCGGACCTGGCGGTGACGGAGCCCGCGTGGAAGACAACACGTCGTCCGTGTTTCGGAGCTTGGCGCCGTACCCCGCGCCGCTGGGAGAAGACGCCTACTACGGTGTCGCTGGCCGCTTCGTGCGCCTGGTCGAACCGCACACGGAAGCCGATCCATCGTTCATGCTGATTCAATTCCTGGGTTACGCCGGCAACATCGTCGGACGCCGCGCCTTTGTGTGGGCGGGCGCAGACCAACATTACTCGAACATCTTCATGTGCGGAGTCGGCCCCACGTCCAGCGGCCGCAAGGGATCGGCGGCCGGCCCAGCCCAACTGTTCTTCAGCGGTATCGATGAGGAC
>OKRF01000046.1:0-458 GCA_900290315.1 Candidatus Sulfopaludibacter sp. SbA3
CCGCCATCAATACCAGGTCGGCCTTGGCGCAGCAATCGCGCAGCACCGCCATACCTTCCGGTCCAGGAACCGCCCGGTTCGCCGCCATCAGCGTATGGATCTGCTGGCTGGCGCTATGCTCGTCCGGCTCTACTGTAAACACAGCTACCAGATTCACGGCTTTCCGGACGGCCCCCATTAGTGTGTCCATCATCCCTCCGAGACGCTTGGATTGAGGTCGTCTGTCGCGGCCTCATGTCAGCAAGAGATGTGAACGGATTGCACATATTGGTACGGCAACCGAATATTGGTCCCGGGGAATGCCCAACTATTGAGCGTCGCACGGGCCCGCGATGCTGGCGTGAATCTGTTGTAGCAGGGGCGAGCCGCCATTCTCCCGCTCCAACGCATCGATCTCGACCAAAGCTTCGCGGCACAGCCCGGCGTGGGCGTAGAGCGCAGCCATCTGCAAATGACCC
>OKRF01000046.1:468-11893 GCA_900290315.1 Candidatus Sulfopaludibacter sp. SbA3
GCGCGCCTCGGCATCCGGCGGCTGCGGCGCTTTTACAGGCGAGCCGCTGCCGATGGCGGTCACCTGCCACACGTAGCGCTTTCCCCGTTCCAGGGGCCGTTCCGGATTCCAGGACGTGCCGGCGATCTCGGAACTGTTGGCCACCGGCTGGTAGTCCCCATCGAATACCTGTACCCGATAGGCGCGCGCGTGGGCGAACGCTTCCCATCGGAACTCCGGAGCATCCTGCAGCACCACCTCGCCCAGCGGACTCAAAACGCGAAAACGTCTTTCTGTGCTCTCAGCCCCCAGCAGAACCGACTGCTTGCCGCGCAGCCCTTGCGGAACCGTCACCGTAATTCTGCCCTCGCGCAGCATCGCCGCAATGGTGTCGCGCTCCCCAGCACCCGCCAGGTCTGCCCCCACCAGGCGGCCCTGGCGATCCAGGCCGACCGTCTTCCCGCCATCGCGCAGCGATACCGCGAACTGCGTGGAATGTTCGTGCGGCTTCAACAGCAGCACGCCCAGCAGCAACACGGCGGCAATCGGTCCGAAAATCAGTAAACGGGTGTATGTCGCCCGCGGCGCCTTTACGGCCGCGGCAAAGTCCTTCAGATCGGCCGCTTCGTCGCGGCAAGACCCGCACGCGAGCAAGTGGGACTCGATGCGCATCCGCTCCGCCTGCAAACCAGTGCCATCCACGTAAGCCTGCAGGCTTTCGAAAGAAAGGTGCGTCTCCGCCGCCAGGGCCGCCGCGCGCATGCCGCCGGCCAGTTCCGTCCATGCCGATGCCGCAGTGGATAGCGCTGCCAGCTTCTCGCGACACTCTCCGCAAACGGCCAGATGGTCGTCAGCCGGCAAAAGTTCCGATCCAGGCAAAGCCCCTTCGCGGAGCTTGGCGAGTTGGTCCGAGCTCAGATGTTTCACGGCGTTCGGTGCGCCTCAGCTTTCTGTCTGCATTCATACATAATGGAAAATAATCCCCGATATTGGTACACGCCTGTTAACTTGCCGGCACTTTCCTGGCTGCCGCGGCGCTCTCGCCGCGCAGGCGCCGCCCGAGCCGCTGCCGCGCCGCCTGCCGCAGATTGATCACCTGCTGCCGCGCCAGCCCCAGGTGCTGCCCAATCTCTATGTCGCTCCACGGCAGCCGTATCCAAAGAACGGCAAACTCCTCGGCCGCCATCCCCACCAGTTCCGCCACTCGCCGCACAGTCGCAATTCCCGCCCCGGGCAGCATCCACAACGCCGATCCGCCCGTGCCGTCGCGAAGATTCAGTAGCAGCGCCGCTCTCTGGGGCGGCGGCAGATCCTCAATCTCGCTCCACAACTTTTCCAGGCTCTGTTTCTGGGCGAATAAACTATCCGCGGCAAGTTCCGGGGCCGCCGCCGCCTGCTCCACCAGTTCCAGCGAAGTAATGGCGTCCCGGACCCCCCAAAACACAGCCAAAGTGCTGGTCAACTCGTCGAACTCCACGGGACCGCTCACCAGGCCGAACAGTTCCACGAGAATCTGTGCCGGCGCCCGCACGCGCGCTCCCAGCCGGGAAACCAGTTCCGGATCCAGCGGCACCGGCGGCCGATCTCGCCACGCCCGCCGGCCGCAGATCCATCCGTGCTCCCAGTCTTCCCACAGAGCCAGGTTGGGAGTCTTAGAGAGCAGGTAGCGCAACCGGTTCTTCAGCCGATGCCGCTGAGGATACCGGTGCCGCAGATACTGGTCGCACCCGTTGTGCGCCGCCACCGCAACGTAGGCGGTGAACCGTTCGATGGGCGTATCGCCTTCCCGCTTGAGCCGCTTCAGCCTGGAGACCAGATCCAGAATCACGTCCCCGGCAACGTCCTCCCGGTCCTGTGCCGGCGACGTCATCAGCCGCCGCCCCACAATCCTTCGGATCACCGGGGATGCGTTATCGAACACCAGGGCCCCCAGCACTTCATCCTCCCGTGCCGTGTCCCGAGCCTCCAGATAGCAGCGGAGTAGTTCTGTTTCGGTCCCCATTGAAGCTACGAGCCTTATTATAAGGTTTAGCTTCCGATGGCGGAGAGCACGGCATCGTGCTTCATCTTCTCTGCCCACGCCCGCGGGGTGGCCCACGGCTCGGCGCCGGCTTCCACCGGATCAGCTCCGCGTCCCAGTAGCAACTGGACCATTTTTATGCGGCCCCACCGGCATGCCCATCCGAGAGGAGTGCTCCTCAGCAGGTGGTCGCGCACATTCCAGACGGCGCCAGCATCCAGGAGGGCGGCAGCGAATATGGCAACCTCTTCATCGGTGACGTGCCCGCGCATGGCCGCCACTTCATGCAGCGCGGTCTGGCCGAAGTTCGTAAAGAGCAGATTGGGGTCGCACCGGTCCAGAATCAGCCGGAAGCAGGTGAAGTACGTACCGCGGTCGAAATCCGGATTGGCCGTCGGGATGCCCGGCATATGATTCCAGAAACACAATGTGTCCCGCAGCATGCCGGACCAGCGCGAGTCGTCGCGCGGCCAATCGATGCGCTCCAGCGCCATGCGGACGATCTCGGGATCTCCACCGGATGCTCCGCTGTCCAGCAGCGTCTCCGCGAGTCTACTCCCGGACCCTATCGCGCCTTCGCGCAAGCGGCCAGCGTCTTCCTCGGCGAACAAGCGGCGCGCCAGGTCCGTGTCGCGATAATATCCCGCGTTGGCCGCATAGACTACGCCGCCGTGCCGCTCCAGCAGTTTCACCATCTCCCAATCGCGCGCGCCGTACGCCCGGCCCACTGGCGTGCCGGACGTGTAGATCTGCCCGTTCGGATCCGCTCCGCGCGCCAGCAGCAACTCGGCCATGGCGCTCTTGCCCGACGCGGCGCAGCGATATAACGGCATGCCCCAGGAGTAAATCAGCTCCTCGGTGCCGGTCACACGCGCACGCTCGTCCGGATCCAGCCCCAGGTCCAGCAGGAGCGCCAGCATCTCTGGCCGATCATGCAGCACCGCGATGGAGACGGGCCCGGCGAAGGGACCGAACACGTCGTGGCCCGTGGCATTCGCGAGCGCTCCCGCGGCGTGCCGCGCCCGAACCCAATCCGCATTCCCGAGAGCTACTGCCGAAATGGAAGATAAGTTCGCCCCGGCGGCCAGCAACAACTTCGCTACCGGGCCGAAACGGGTGGCACTCGTGCCCTTGAGCCAACTGCCTCCCGACGCCGCGAAGTCGAGCGGCGTCCATTCGCCCCCGGCGCGCCGGTTCACGTCCGCGCCGTGCGCGATCAGCCACGCTACCACGCGCTCCTGCAGCATTCCCGCCGCGCCATGCAGCATCGTCCAGCCGTCCGGGTCGCAACGCTGGATCAACTCCGGGGCCGCTTCCAGCAGCGCGATGGCGCGATCCTCATCGGTGCACCAATTCAGTCCTTCCACCTTGCCGGCCGTGCCTTGCCGCCGCCGCTCCTCTTCGTGGATAATCGCCGCCAGTTCGTCATAGCCCCGCTCGATGGCTAACGTCAGCGCACTGGTGGCATCGCGATGCGGCCAGATGCCGCGGCGGGCATCGGCGCCGTTCTCCATCAGCAGCCGCACCATCGCTCCATCCCGCCGCAACACGGCTACGTGGATGGCCCGCTGCTCGCCGTGCCCGGGCCGCTCCAGGTTCACGATCTCCGGACGCCGCTGCAGCATGCCGCGTACCGCCGCCAAATCGCCCTGTTCGACTGCGTCGCACAGCCGGCCCGCGGTCACGCCATCGACATATGCTTTGAGTTTGGGCCAGCTGTCGAAGCCATACGCCCGCGCCAGCACCAGTTGCGCATCGTGCAGCGCAAACCGGGTGGCGTCGGCCTGCTGGTAGTGGGCGGTCACCTCGCGGACGGCATCGGGCGCGCCCACGACGAACGAAGCAAGCAATTCCTTGGCCTGGCGTTTGAGCTGATCGAGGTCGGGGCGTTCGCGCAACGCGCGAGTAGGCGCTGAATTCGTCATCATGAGCTCCTTCCGCGGCGGCGCATCTCACACCGTCCGCTGCGCCCGGTGTCCGCTCCGTCGGGCAGAAAAGAGTTCATTGAAACTACGCGCTTACAAACACGCATCAGGGGGACGCAGTCCTTCCCGCGGACGCGGTGGCGCCCTGAAAACGCCACTGCCAGAATACCTGCGGATGCGCGTGCGCGTCAAGGCGTTGGGTCAATGAATCGTCGGTCCGAAATCGTTCCCGCCGCCGAAGTCACCGTCAACCGCCGCTTCCCCAGGTTGATCCCGTGTCGCCGCCAGCGCATCAGCGGTCACATCCAACAGTTCCAGCAGCGCATCCAACTTCCTTGCGAACTGCACACCGCTGATTTTCTGGAAGGTCCGCGCGGCCGCACCAGCAGGACGAGTGCTGGCGAAGAGCACGGCACACGAAACGGGGTCCAACAACTCAATCTCATTGATCAGAGAACTGAACTCCTTCAGGTCGGAAACTCCTTCGCAGGTAAAATCACCCTCCCACCCGGCTGCTTTGATCACCTGGCACACGAGTTGGGCCAACCATCGCAGGGAGTGAGTGGTGCTCAGAGAGATTGGGTCGGCCGGCGCCTTCAGGAAGCGGCTACCTTCGCCCACCACGGCTTTCAGGTGGAGTTCCACAGCCTGCCTGTAGAGCCAAATGATCGGGCACACCTCCCAGGCGGTCTCCGGACTCCGCTCCGGATCTAACGTTTGAACGAGCGACTTTGCCGCCTTCTGCAGCGATTGGGCATAGAGATGGATCTCGGCATCCGCTCCGTTATGCCAACTGCGGCTGACGCCGGTCTTCTTCGCCCTCGGCCTCGAGAATCGGCTGACGGACCTCTTCTTCATTGGGCGCTTTTAGCGCGCAGATACGCCCGTTGCAAACAGCCAAGCGCCCCATCGATGTCCCGCTCTTCTTTCAGCTCGAAGAGCTGCCACTTCAGGCCTTCTCTCTTGGCCGCTTTGTCCGGTAACTTGTACGCGACGGACCAAGGAGTCTCGAAGGCGCGCTTGTCCGGCAACATCGCGAAGATCACCGCCCCCCGATAGAAGGCACGCATCCCGAACATCGGCTTAAAGCGGACATCCGGCCAACGAAGGAGTTCCTCCGCGAGCAGGGCGCAGAGGCGGCGCATCTCGTCAGAGACCGGAGCTAATCTCGGACGCTTAGCAGGCTGCACGCGAGATTCTGGCGGAGGAAGAGGGATTCGAACCCCCGTGCGAGTCGCCCCGCAAACGGTTTTCAAGACCGCCGGTTTCAACCACTCACCCATTCCTCCCTTCATTATCATACCTGAGTTCATCGCCTTACAGACCTGTCACACCTTGGTACGGCGCTTCGCGCGTATAACTGGCACGCATTTGTCCCGTGGCTGCTTTTGCCACTGCGCGCCGTTTCGGTCCTCGGTCGTGTGGATATACGGCATCGTCGTTGAAGGACTGACATCCGAACAACTGCAAAACGTGAGGATTGCGACTGTGAAGAGCGTGGCCATCATAGCCCAGATACGCGGCGTCGGTAAAACAAGGGTTGTTTCGAAATCAACGCCACGGCCGCAAAACTTGCCCAAGGAAAGCCGAAGACGAGCTTCCTTCGTGTTGGTCGCCTGCCCCCAAAGACAGCCTACAAATAGAACGCTGATAGAAGCGCGCCGGCGTCGGAGCCAACGCGGCTAGCGGCCGGATGCCGTTCCGCGTAACCTGCCAGGCGTTTCCTTTCAACGTTTCGACGACAAGTCTTTCGGCGGCCGACGTGGCCACCACCCCGATAGCATTCTGGCCCGTCTTTCAGCATTTCGATGGTACTTGGCGAAAACTCTAATGTCATTTAAAACCAAGCCGATATCATGTACAGTGGACGTTTAGATCATGGGTGCCTATTTCACCGTCAGGGCAGCGAAAAGACCTCGCCCGCTACCGCTTTTCGAGTCGATTTCGCCAGAGGACCCGCGGGTTACCTTGCGATCGGGCAAGGTGATGGCCAGGGCTTTTGCGGCATCCTACGAACGTGAAAGTCGAGAAGCCGTGGCTCGGGCCTTCACTACCGCTGTGCTGAAGACTTATTGGAGCAGAATTCAGGAGCCAAACACATTTCCGTTTTCGCTCCCCCCCAGGTTTGCCAGGATGGCTGAAGCTGACCTTCCGGAGGCTGCGCGTAGTCTCGCACGAACCATGGGAAAAGCAGCCAGCACCCTGGAACCTCTGGCTGCAGCCTACCTAATTAGCGTGACATACACGGCCATGCTGCCCGACGAAACAAGGTCGCGCCTCGGAGCGTACTACACTCCACCCCCACTGGCCCAAAGACTGGTCGCCATGGCCACCAAGGCTGGTGTCAATTGGCGGACCTGTCGAATTCTCGACCCGGCTTGCGGGGGAGGTGCGTTCCTGTCCGCGGTTGCCGAGCCACTTGTGATGGCCACGAACCAAAGCTCGCCGGCTCACGTCCTGACTGACATTGCCAATCGCCTCAGAGGATTCGAGGTCGAGCCCTATGCTGCGTGGCTTTCTCAGGTGTTCTTGGAAGCCAGCTTGATGCCAATCTGCCAGCGCGCCGAGCAGCGCTTGCCCGTAGTAGTTGAAGTTTGCGACAGCCTCCGCGCGCCCGAGCCAACGGAGCGTAGTGACCACTACGACCTCGTCATCGGAAACCCACCCTACGGGAGAATCGTTCTGCCGCGCGAATTGCGCGAAAGCTATCACCGGAGCCTCTACGGACACGCCAACCTCTATGGGCTTTTTACCGAACTTGCAACCCGATTTGCGAAGAACGGCGGAGTCATTGCCTACGTGACGCCGACCAGTTTCCTGGCAGGCGAGTATTTCAAGGCTCTACGGTCGCTGCTTTCATCAACGGCGCGCCCTATGAATATCGATTTCATGTCAGTTCGGAAGGGAGTATTCGAGGATGCGCTCCAGGAAACTATGCTGGCCACGTACCGCAAGGCCAGTGTTCACCTGAATCCGCCGACCGTCCATTTCATCGCACCGAATAACGACGACAGTATCACTGTAGAGAAGGGCGGTACATTCGAGATCTCTGACGGTGGCCGCCCATGGCTCGTCCCGAGGACGCAAGAGCAATCTCGCCTGATAGCCGCGCTCCGAACAATGCCCCACCGCCTGCAGGATTATGGCTACGAAGTCAGCACCGGCCCACTGGTGTGGAATCGCCATAAAGGTCAACTGACAGGAAAACCGGGCAAAAGCAATCTGCCACTCATCTGGGCAGAAGCCGTAACTCCCGACGGACGCTTTCAGTTCCGTGCCGATAAGAAAAATCACTTGCCCTACTTCGACATCAAGGACGGTGACAATTGGCTGATTACCCGAACTCCTTGTGTGCTCCTCCAGCGGACTACTGCTAAGGAACAATCCCGAAGGCTCATCGCTGCAGAATTACCTTCATCTTTCTTGGTTGAGCATGGCGCAGTCGTGATTGAAAACCATCTCAACATGATCCGCCCGATTACCCAATCGCCTGCCGTCAGTGCAACAGTCCTTGCCGCCCTACTCAATAGCAGCCCGGTGGATCGTGCCTTCCGATGCATAAGCGGAAGCGTAGCAGTGTCAGCCTACGAACTGGAGAATCTTCCTTTACCGTCACCTGCTGACCTGAAGCGCCTCCTCGGACGAAACCCAAGTCCCAAGGATATTGAGCAAATCTGCTCCGATCTCTACGCTTTGGGTGGCGCAGTGTGAGTCTCTTGCCGTATATTGACCGCAAGACGATCCACGAGCGCCTGCAAATTGTCTTCCAGGAAGGCGTTACCCAGCGCACTTATTGTGTGCGTGAAGCAGCAGCTTCAACCGTTTTCACAATGCTCTATATTGGCGCGGTTGAGGGAACGGACGAGTGGGTCGCACCAAAACAAATCGTTAGAATGACTGACCATCAAGCCGCCCTTACAAACGATTCCGACAGAAGGAACTATGCTTCCAAGTCTTTGAAGCCCGGATTCAATCCCCGAGGTAAAACGTGGTACCGCGAGAATAGCCGCGAACAGATTCGGGATGAGACGATTCGGCAAGGCCNNCCGGGCTACCAACCACCTCAGGCAAACCGCGCTATGCCCTCACGGCCGCTTTCGCGAGCCTGTTTGATCCTGCACTTTCTGAAGACGCCTTTGCCAAGGCTGCCGAGAACTGGCGCGAACAACATCTTTCAGCGACCTCGCTAGCCAGAACGATACTGATGCGCCGGGGAGTCGCGACGACCGGCGAGGGTATTCTGGCTACCTTTCCTAACGGCGAGACACGCCGGATGGCACCGGGGCCCAGTTCGGTAATCTCCAAGGCGGTAATCGAGGAATTTGCCCCTCGCTTTCTCACGAGTCCAGCGGTGTTGTGGGTCAGTGAAAGCGGCGCGAAAATTGTGGCGCGCGACGACGAACTCGCATCCCGGCTTAAGCTGAAGATCTCCGCAGATCGCAATCTACCCGACATCATTCTCGTCGACCTTGGACACACTCAGAGTGCTGGAGTGCTTCTGGTCTTTGTCGAAGTTGTTGCCTCCGATGGCCCGATAACCGCCCAACGCCAACACGCACTCTTAAGAATTGCAACCGAGGCGGGGTTTCAGTCCAAGCGTGTGGCCTTCGTGACGGCTTTTCTCGATCGCTCACACTCAGCATTCAAGAAGAGCATCCCCGAATTGGCTTGGCGCTCCTTCGCCTGGTTTGCCGCCGAACCAGAACACGTCATACTGCTCCAAGGCAATGATAACGGGACCAACGTCAAACTGTGGGAGCTTCTCAATAAATGAAACTTCGCCCTACACCCTACAACTCAAGACATAATCTGGCTGCTCGATTTCCCTCCCCGTCTCGCGCTGAATCTTCAGCTTGCTTTGTGACACCTTGCCCAGTGGGACTCATTAAAGGCGATGAACAATGTAGGAGAGGCGCTTGTAAGCCCTTGGCTTGCAAGAGGTTTCAGTTGATTTGGAACGGTTTGGCTGTGGCTAAATCGGCTTTTCAAGACCGCCGGTTTCAACCACTCACCCATTCCTCCGCACCCTTATATTATAAGCAGCCCGACGTTCAACTCGCCCGCTGCTGCAGCAGCAAGTCCAGTTTGCCGTTCAATTCGGCCAGCCGCTGCATCACTTCGTCGTGCTCCACCTTTTCCTTGGGGGGTGTCTTGCGCTGCACATAGAAGGTCCCGCCCGGCTCCAGAACACAACGTTCCACGTCGTCCAGCCCGTCGAATCCCTGGCGATGGAGCACCGTCATCAACTCACTGCGCGTCAGCAGCTCCTGCGCCAGCGCCTTCTTCACCACGTGGCCATGCTCCACCAGGACGCTGGGCCGGCCTTCGAACAACTGATCAAGCCTCCGGTGCCGGAACAGAAACCGCACCACCAGGTAGTTGACCCCCAACAGCGTGAACGCTCCCAGCAGGCCGCCGGTCAGCGAGTTGTCGTTGCCGATGATGGCGTTCTGCACCGTGTTGGAGAGCGACAACAGCACCACCAGGTCGAACGGATTGAGTTGCGCCAGTTCCCGCTTGCCGAATGCACGCAGCAGGATCACCAGAAATATGTAGACCACGATCGGCCGCAGAATTTTCTCCAGTACCGGCGCTCCTACGGCAAAAATATCGTGCCACATACTGTTCGAGATCACCCACTGGGGCATCGCTGAATCCTCCCAACTGCTCGATTATCGCGAATTCCGTGGGTTTGACGAGAAATATCTGGCGCACGGCCCCCCGCCGCGCTAAAACAAGAGGAGGCGCCGGGAGTTACGCTGTTGGAATCTTGTGGATATTTTTCGAGCGCTGCGGAAAACCGAATCGCACGGGCTGATTCGAAAACAGTTCGCACACGCATCGCCGCTTCCGTCCGGTGGCTGGTTTATCCGCAGGATAAGCCGTACAAAATGCGATGCGAGAATTTCCGCGCACGGCCGCTCCCGGAAAGCTAAGCTAGGTCATTCCCGTCATGTCCGCGATGAACTCGATTGAAAAAGGTCTACCGACCAACGTTGATGCCGAACGATTCGTGCTGGGCTCGATCCTGCTGGACGACAGCCACTACATTCAGGCCGCCGGCACGCTGGAGGCCGACGACTTCAGCCTGGAGAAGCACCGCCGCATCTTCCGCCGCATGGGCGACCTGCAGGAACGCAACGAAAAGATCGACCGCATCACCGTCGCCAACGAGCTGATGAAGTTCAACGAGCTGGAAGCCTGCGACGGCTTGAGCTACCTGGTCTCCCTGGACGATGGCTTACCCCAGATCCCCAACCTGGACGCTTACATCCGCATCGTCAAAGACAAAGCGGTGCTGCGCCGCATTATCTACGCCTCGCAGAACATGATGAATCGCTGCCTCATGGGCGAAGAGGAGCCCGGCGATATCCTGGCCGGGGCCGAAGAGACCCTGCTCAAACTGGGCGAGGCGCGCGTCAAGAGCGGCCTGGTCACCACCAACCAGATTCTGCAGGAATACGAAGGCGGCATCAACGCCTTTCTCGATCCGAGCAAGCGCATCAAAGGCATCAGCACCGGGTTCGCCAAGCTGGACGAGATGACCGGCGGCCTGCACGGCGGCGACCTGTTCATCATCGCCGCGCGCCCGTCGATGGGCAAGACCGCGTTCGCCCTGAACATCGCGCAACACGTCGCGCTGAAGTTGAAACAGACCTGTGCCGTCTTCAGCCTGGAAATGTCCAAGGAATCGCTGCTCACCCGCATGCTCTGCGCCACCGCGCGCGTGGATAGCCAGCGATTTCGCGCCGGCTACCTGACCCAGGAGGAGCGCCGCAAGCTCAACCACGGGCTCCACGAACTGGCGGAGGCGCCACTTTACATCGACGATGCGCCCGGCATCCACCTCATGGACATGCACGCCAAGCTGCGCCGCGTGCAGGCGGAACGCAAACTCGGGCTGGTGATCGTGGACTACCTGCAGTTGATGAGCGGCCGCGGCCGTTTCGAAAATCGCAACCAGGAAGTAAGCGCCCTTTCGCGCGGCATGAAGCTTCTCGCCAAGGAAATGAACGTCCCCATGGTGGTGCTGTCGCAGTTGAGCCGTGCCGTGGAAACCCGCCAGGGCGATCACCGGCCGCAACTCAGCGACCTGCGCGAATCCGGCTCCATCGAGCAGGATGCCGACGTGGTCGGCTTCATATTCCGCGAAGAAGTCTACAACCGCGACCGCGAAGACCTCCGCGGCCTCGCCGAGTTCATCGTCGCCAAACAGCGCAACGGCCCGGTAGGCACCGTCAACCTGGTCTTCCTGCACGCCCAGACGAAATTCGAAAATCGCGCGGAAGATACGGGCGAGTTGCCGGAGGAGTAGAGACTCTTATCACTGCGGAGGCGCGGAGGAAAACGCGGAGGGAAAGTCAAAATCAAGAATTAGGTTTTGGCAGTTGGTTTTCTCCGCGTCTTCCTCCGCGCCTCCGCGCCTCCGCGGTGAATTACCATCGTCGCACGTGCATCTCCGCTGACAGGAAGCTCACGCTGCGGATCTGGTCTCGCAGCG
>OKRF01000004.1:0-7673 GCA_900290315.1 Candidatus Sulfopaludibacter sp. SbA3
ACCGCGAAAGTCCCGAGCCGCGTGTCCGCCGCCAACCCGTGCCACCCTCGAAAATCCCGCCCATTTTCATGCCTGTCAATTAGGGGCGGACCGCCCCGCAAAACGGGATGAAAAAACCGGTCGGTAGCGCCGGCGGTCCTGCCGCCGGTTGCACTGGCGACCGGCGACAAGATCGCCGGCGTTACCCGTCGCTGGTTTTTCGACCCTGCGCCCTGGCGGAACCTCCACTACCGGGAGTCTGCGGCAAATTCAGTCTCCACCAGCACGCTATCTTTGCCCTCCACGCGTGCTCGAAAGATCCGGTTGCTGGACGGATTCCGCACCGCGATGAAATCGCCGCTCCGCCCGCCCGATTCGGCCTTGGCCGTAAACTTCAATCGAGTCGCGCCGCTGTGGACCTCCACTTGTACGGTATCGCCGCGGTTCACATCGTTGGGTGGAACCAGAAGTTCGGGATGGATTTCGGCGCCGGCCGCAATCGCCCGCACCGGCACCAGTCCTGCAGCCGATGCCGCCAGAGCCGGTACGGCCCCGCGCGGCGCGGGAAAACACTCGCCATGTTCCATGCGCATCTGCCTGGCATCCACTCGCTGCCCGGGCTTCAGGGCTTCCGTAGCAATCAGCCGGTCGCACGCCACTCTCACGCGCACCCTGGTCCATACGGGGTAACGATGATCGCCGCCATACACCACGCTGCCGCGCCACAGCACCGGATCTTTTTGCGCCGGGGAGGCCGGACTTCCCAGCATTTCCCGCGGAAATTCCAGGCGGCCGCGCGGCACCGGATTCAGGATGGTCTCGGCGATTTCGATGCGCGCATCGGGATCCTGCAGCGCGTTGCGCATGGCCTGCACAATCTGGTCGTGTTCCAGCGGCGCCATCGCCCACTCGAAGCAGACGTCCTGTGGTTCATCCAGCCGGATGCCGTAGCGCTGCGCCAGGGCACCCAGTTCGGCAGCATGGAAGGTGCGCCTCGATCCGGGCGGTGGCATCGTGCCGAGCAGAGTATCGGGCGGTAGCGCTCGAAACTCAGGGAGGGCGGCCGCCAGGTGCGTCCCCATGATGCGGTCCCCCTCGACTGGTTTACAAGCCGGTGCCTGCGCGGGAGCGAATCGCGCCGCCCAGCAAAGCGCAACTACAATTCGTAAGATCATTGTTTCAGGTTGTTGACCTGTTGATACATGTCGTCGGCGGCCTTGACCACCTTGGAGTTCGCTTCGTAAGCGCGCTGCGCCACAATCAGGTTGATGAACTCCTGCACGATGCTGACGTTGGATTGCTCCGTGTACCCTTCCAGCAGCGAGCCCAGCCCGTCCTGCCCGCCGGGGGCCCCTACGATGGGCTCTCCGGAAGCGTCGGTGGGCTGATACAGATTCTTGCCGATGCTGTTCAGCCCGGCGGGATTCTGGAACAGGGCGATCTGGATCTGTCCGGCCTTCTGTGCGGCGCTCTGGCCCGGCAGCAGATAGCTCACCGTGCCATCGGGTGCGATGGTCAGCGATTGCGCGTTAGAAGGAATCGTAATCGAAGGCTGCAACTGGTTGCCGCTGGAATCGACCACGTTGCCGTTTCGATCGAGTTGGAACGATCCGTCGCGAGTGTACGCCAGATCGCCCGTGGGCCGGAGCACCTGGAAGAAACCGTTGCCCTGAATCACCAGGTCCAGCGGGTTGTCCGTCTCGGTGAAGTTGCCCTGCGTGAAGATGATTTCGTTGGACGCCGCCCGCGTGCCGAGTCCAAGTTGAAGTCCCGCGGGCACTACGGTTTGCTGGCCGGCCGAAGCGCCGGGCTGTACCATGCTCTGGTACAGCAGGTCCTGAAACTGCGCGCGCCGGGTCTTATAACCCGTGGTATTGGCGTTGGCCAAGTTGTTGGCAATGTTGTCCACGTTGAGCTGCTGCGCGTTCATGCCGCTAGCGGCGCTGTACAATGCACGGATCATTTAAGCTCCTTGAGATTTCTGTCTTGCCCAAAAACCGCTTGCTGACGCGCGCGGCTCCGATCAGAGCCACGACCGTAAGGGAGTGGTCCTACGAGCCAACCCGCGCCACTTCCTGAATCGTTTTCGTGTCCATGTCGCTGCTCACCCCGATGGCCTTTTGCAGCATTTCGAACTGCCTCATCACGCCGACCAGGGACATGGCAGCCTCAGCCACCGGCACGTTGGAGCCTTCCAGCTTGCCCTGTTGCACCTGCGTATCCGGAGCCTGCACCGGCAGGTTTTTCGGATTGGTGTTCTGAAAGCAGGTGCTGCCTGCCTTATATAACGAATCCGTGGATTTGAAATTCACCACTTCGATCTGACCCAGCGGCTGGCCGTTCTGGCGGACCGTCCCATCGGTCTGAACCTCGATCGGACTACCGGAAGTGATCTGAATGGTTCCCCCGGCGGTATTGCGAAGGGGGTAGCCGTCCGCCGTCGCCAGTGCGCCCGAAGCCAAAACTTGCAGACTTCCATTGCGCGTATAAAGAGGTCCGTTTTTCCCGTTGACCGCGAAGAAGCCAGTGCCCGAGAGCGCCACGTCCATGGGATTGCCGGTTACTTGCAGGTTGCCTGGCGAAAAGTCTGTCCACTGGCGTTGGATCATCGGCATCGTCGACGAAGGATTATCTCCAGCGCCGGATGCTTCATCGGAAGTGAACAGCCCGTAGAATTCCTGATCGCGCTTGAACCCCGCGGTTCCCGCATTGGCCAGATTATTGGCCAACAGGTCCAGGGACTCCATCCGCGAACGGATCCCGCTGACAGCCGCAATGGCCATTCCATCCATAATCTTGCTCGGCCACCGGCAAGTGCACGCGGGCTTCCAACCGCCCGGTAGAAAAAAATCGAAAGAAAACTAGAAAACGCGCTGCACTTTGACGATATGCCTGGTAAGTCGACCTCTAACTCGTCAACTCTTTGACTAACCGGCTTGACTGTCAAAAGCCCAACACCCCAGCTTCGTGCCGCATCCGGTTGAAAAGACTGCCCGCTCTCATTGGTTGGTAACATGCCTTTTCTCGCGCCGTGACCATCTCCCCAGCGGCGACACCCGCAACGCCTCAGGCGCCCACAGCGCTGGCCGGCAGCAGCGGGAATCTCGCCGCGACAGGATTTTCCGAAGCACTACTCCGCGCCGCGGCCGGCGATCCCGCGTCTTCCCTGGACCCTTCCCTTCCTCCGGGCAACCGCTCCCTTACAGTCGCACCTCTGAACGCACAGCAGAGCCGCGACAACGAGGGAGCGGTTAGCTTCCTGGTTTCGCCAGGAGCCCCGGGCCGCGGCGTCAAGAATATCAGGCAGCAGCCTAAAGAAGATCAGCAGCGCGCGAATGCGGCCCCGGTGGCCGCGGCGCTGCCGGCCGCCCCTGCCTTGCCGCTTCACATCCAGGCGTTTTCCCGTGATCTGCAGGATCATGACGGGCAGTCCGCATCCGATTTCGGTTCCAACCCGTTGGCCCGCGCCGCCGGCGCGGATTCCGTGCCCGAGGCCTCCAATTCGCAAGCACCGGAACGTCCGGCGCCCGCACCAGCGGGCGACCTGGCCTTTGCCGCAAGAGTGCAACCGCCGGCGCCGGTCCCCGTCCCCGCATCCGCGCGGCCGTTGCAGCCCGAAACAGCGACTCCCGTGCAACTCTCCTCGAAAAAGACCACCGAAAGCGAAGCTGCCGACCCCATCGTGGTGAAGGCTATCGACTCTTCCGCCGGCGCGTCCTTCACCTCTTATGGGCACACCTCCGCCAATTCGGAAGTTCCCTCGCCTTCACCGGATTCGCAAGCCGCGCCTCCCAAAGCGGTGGAGGCAGGGTTACCCGTGCAACCCCAGCCTCAGCCCAAATCAGCCGCCGATCCGCTGAAGGATATTTCTCTGCAAGTGAGCCAGCCTGGCGCCCCAAAGGTGGAAGTCCGCATGGTGCAGCAATCGGGCGAACTCCACGTCGCCGTGCGTACGGGCGATTCCGACCTGGCCCACGGACTCCAGCAAGGCCTCTCTGACCTGGTGGGCCGCCTGCAGGAAAACGGATTCCGCACGGAAGCGTGGCGCCCCGGCGCCACCGTGCCGTCCACTCCCGTATTTGAGTCGCGGAACAGTCAGGGCAGCTCGCAGAACGGGCATGCTCCCTCGCATTCCGGTAACCCCCACCAGCAGGAGGGCGAGCGCCGGCAGCAGCACTCGACGCGGCCCGCCTGGGTAGAGGAGTTGGAAAACAGTACCAGCAGCGAGCAATCGCAAGGAGCAACATATGGCATCAGCAATTAGTCCATTGACCGGATCACCCACTTCGAGCAGCACATCGTCACCGGGTAGCACCTCCGCTCCCAGTGAGCAGATGTTTCTGCAACTCCTGGTAGCGCAGCTTCAGAACCAGGACCCGATGAATCCTACCGACGGCACCACGTTCGTCACCCAACTCGCCCAGTTCAGCGAACTGGAGCAGGTCATGGCGATCCGCACCGATACCGACAAGCTGTCAGCGGCCCAGGCTGCTGCCGCGGCGCAAGCAAACCAAAGTTCCAACAGCAGCACGCCCCCCACCGCGTAGACGCACTCATAAAGGAGATCAGACTATGTCTTCGGCATTTTCCATCGCACTTTCCGCCCTTTCGGCCGACACCACCGCCATCAGCGTGGTCGGCAACAACTTGGCGAACCTCAATACCACCGGCTACAAGGATGTCAGCCTGGATTTCCATAACTTGATGGCCCAGAGCATCGGAACGAGCTCGACTCCCGCTCAGGTCGGCATGGGCCTGGGCCAGGTGGGAACCTCCACCAGCTACGTCCAGGGAACCCTGACGACCACCAGCGGGCCCACGGACGCCGCCATCCAGGGCGAGGGATTCTTCGTGGTGCAGAACTCCGCGAACCAGACGTTGTACACGCGCGACGGCAGTTTCCAGGTGGATGCCACGGGCAACCTCGTCACAGCAACCGGCGAGAATGTGCAGGGCTGGACCGCCACCAACGGCGTGGTGAACCCAAATGGAGCGGTGGGCAACCTGTCTATTCCTTTGGGATCGACCGTGCCCGCGGTCGCCACCACTACCATGAGCGTCAATGTCAATCTGAATTCTCAAGTGGCCACAACCGATCCCGGCGCGTCCTTCTCGGCCCCCGTACAGGTGTACGATTCGCAGGGCTCCACCCACACCCTCACGATCAATTTCACCAAGACCGGCGACAACGCCTGGAGTTATAAGGTCACTATCCCGGCCGGAGACTTGAGCACCGGCGGCAGCACCTCTCTGGCAACCGGAACCATGACGTTCGACTCCAGCGGCAACCTCAAGACCCCAGCCGCTGCGGCCGATCCGCAATCCATCAAGATCACCGGACTCGCGGACGGCGCCGCGGACATGAACATCGGCTGGAACCTTTTCGGCACCGGCGGCGCATCCAACATCACGCAATACGCCGAGGCTTCCAGTGTGGGCGCCGCGAAGCAGGATGGCGCCGCGGCCGGCAGCATCAGCAATGTGAGCCTGCAAAACGGCGGGTTGCTCGTGGCTAGCTATACCAACGGGCAGCAGCTTACCGTGGGCCAAATTGCCCTGGCGACCATCCCCAATCCGGAGAGCCTGAATTCGGTGGGCAATAATGAGCTGCAGGCCAGTGCTTCCACCGGCACCATCACGGTGGGCGCGGCGAACTCCGGCGGCCGCGGCCAGATCGTGGCTACGTCGATATGGCCACCGAGTTTACCAAGCTGCTCACCTATCAGCGCAGCTACCAGGCCGCCTCCCGCGTCATCACCACCAGCGACCAGATGCTGCAGGACACTGAAAACCTGATCCACCCGTAACCATGCCATGGCCACCCCCTCGGAGCTGGATCATTTACTCGATGTGCCCCTGCATTTCGAAGCCGTCTTGCCGGGTCCCACGCTGCGCGTTGGCGAGTTGCTGGAACTGGCGGAAGGCAGCCTGATCAGGACCGGCCAACCGGCGGGCGAAACGGTCCAGGTGTACGCCGCAGGCTCTCTCATCGGCTTCGCGGAACTGGCCGGCGCCAATGGCCACTCCGCGGTGCGCATGGTGCGCTTCCACGCCGGGAGACGCTGATGGACACCATTCAACCCATCCTGGCCGCGATCTTCGTGCTGGCCCTGCTCGGCGGCACGTTGTATTGGCTGCGCTCCAAGGGACTGGCGCGATTCAACGGCAAAGGGTTCAGCCGCCAGGGTACACGGCAGATGCAGTCGCTGGAACGCCTGTCGCTCACCCCCCAGCATTCCCTGCACCTGGTGAGCGTGGGCGGCCGGACTTTATTGATTGCGGTCTCACCCGGCGGCTGCAGCGTGGTGGATGGCTCCTCCTGGCAGCTTCCCGGCGAAAACAAATTGGGGGAGCGATGATCCGGCGCACCCTCCAATCGATGGCCCTGCTGGCGCTGGCGGCGAGTTCCGCTATGGCGGCCGCGCCGCAACAGCCCACATCTATCCTGGGCATCACCATGGGCAAGTCGGGCGAGACCTTGGGCGTCCCCATGCAGATCGTCATTCTGCTGACGCTCCTGACCCTGCTGCCCGCCATGGTCATGTCCATCACCCCGTTTCTGCGCATCACCATCGTGCTGCATTTTCTGCGGCAGGCGCTGGGCACTCAGACTACACCTTCCAATCAAGTGCTCGTGGGCATCTCACTGTTTCTCTCTTTACTGGTCATCTCGCCGGTGGCGGCGGACATCTATCACCAGGCCTGGGAACCCATGCAGGCCAACCAACTCACTGCCGACCAGGCGTTTGATGCGGGCGCCAAGCCTCTGAAAGCCTTCCTGACCCGCTTCGCCCGCGAAAAAGACGTCAAGCTCTTCGTGGAAATCACCCACGCCCCAGCGCCCCACAGCCCAGCCGATCTCGATCTCAAGATCCTCGTTCCGGCCTACATTCTCTCCGAATTGAAAGCGGGCTTCCAGATTGGCGCGGTGCTGTTCCTGCCATTCCTCATCATCGACCTGGTGGTGGCCTCCGTCACGCTCTCCATCGGGATGGTCCAGTTGCCCCCGGTCATGATCTCCGCCCCGTTCAAGATTCTGCTCTTCGTTCTCGCCGATGGTTGGAACCTGGTGATCGGTTCCCTGATGAAAGGCTTCTACGCATGACTCCCGAATACGTCATTCAGATTCTCCGCGAAGCGCTCCTGACGGCCTTCTGGCTGAGTGCGCCGCTGCTGGCGGTAGGCTTCATCGCCGGCATCCTGATGAGTCTGGTCCAGATCCTCACCTCCATTCAGGATTCGGCGTTCAACGCCATCCCGCGCCTGCTGGCCTTTCTTTGCGCGTTTGTATTGGCGCTGCCGTGGATGCTGCACAAGATCACGGCGTATACCGTCCTCACCCTGGGAGACCTCAGCCGCTATGCGCGGTGAACTGGTCCTATCGATCTCTACCCTCTTGGGCTTCCTGCTGACGCTGATCCGCGTGGGCGGCGTGTTTATCTTCGTGCCTCTTCCCGGTGTGACCAGTGTGCTCGCTCCGGCGCGCGTGCTTCTATCTCTGGGAATTACCATCGCTTTGTTCCCGCTGTGGCCCCGCGTGGCCGCGACGCCTTCCGCCGGTCTGTTCCTTTTGTGGCTTCTGGCCGAAGCCGCACTGGGGATCGGGATCGGGCTGACCGTGGCGTTCGTCAGCGAATCGCTGGCGGTGGGCGCGCAGATGATGGGTTTGCAGGCCGGCTACGGCTTCGCCACCA
>OKRF01000004.1:7680-25153 GCA_900290315.1 Candidatus Sulfopaludibacter sp. SbA3
CTCGCAGCTTGCCGCCGGGCTCCTGTTTTTCGCTACCGGGATCGACCGCGAAATCGTCCGCATCTTCGCCCGCAGCTTGGAAATCTGGCCTGCCGGCGCGTTTGTGCTCACGCGCGGCGCGGCGGAGCAGGTTATGGCGCTGGGCTCGACCATGTTCAGCACGGGCCTGCGCCTGGCCCTGCCCATCATCGCCATCCTGGTGATGGTGGATATTTCGCTCGCCTTGCTGGGGCGCGTCAACGCACAGTTACAGCTTCTCACCATCGCCTTCCCCATCAAGATGATGATCGGGCTCGCCATGCTCGGCTGGCTGGCGCTGCTCTTGCCGACGCTGTTCCGCGCCGGAATGGGGATGAGCTTTACCGCCATGCGCGGCTTGCTCGCCCGGTAGACTATGGCGGACAAAGACCAAAAGACAGAGCAGCCGACACAACGCCGCATGAAGAAGGCGCGCGAGGAAGGCAACTTCCCCACCGCGCGCGTCTTCGTGGGCGCGCTCCAGTTCCTGGCCTTCGTCACTCTGATCCACGCCTGGGGGCTGGAATGGATCCACTCCATTCGCGCCTGCATGGCGGCCCTGTTCCAACACGCGTTGGACCCGCGCATGTCCGGCGAGGAGATCATCTCTCTCAGCCTCGACCTGCTGAAGCACACCATGATCCCTGTAGCCTACCTGGGAGCCGTGCTGATCGCCATCACCCTCGCCGTACAACTCGGCGTGACCCGCCTGGGCGTCAGCCTCAAGAAACTCGCGCCCAACGTGCAGCGCTTCAACCCGCTGACCAAGCTGCGGCAATTGCCGAAACAGAATGTGCCGTCACTGCTTCAGGCCGTCATCATGATTCCGGTCTTCGGCCTGGCGGTCTACTTCCTGGTCAGGGACGATTTCCAGAATTATCTCTCCCTGCCCCTGCGCAGTGTGACCGCCGGCCTGACTCACGTGGCCGGCTCGATTCAGGCCCTTTTGTGGAAGGCCTCTTTCGTGTTCGTGGTGTTTGGCGCCGTCGACCTGATGCGCCAGAAACGGCGCTATTCGCAGGAACTCAAGATGAGCAAGCAGGAGATCCGCGACGAATTCAAAGAGGTGGAAGGCAGCCCCATCATGAAGCAGCGCGTCCGCAAACTGCGCCGCGATATGGCCCGCCGCCGCATGATGCAAGAGGTCCCTACCGCTACCGCCGTCATCGTGAACCCCACCCACTTCGCCGTAGCGCTGAAATACAGCATGACCACGCCGGGCGCGCCCCGCGTGGTGGCCAAGGGCAAGAACTATCTGGCGCTGCGCATCAAACAGAAGGCCATCGACAACCAGGTTCCCATCATCGAAAACCCGCCCCTGGCGCAAGCGCTGTACAAGAATGTCGACGTGGGACAGGAGATTCCAGCGGAATTCTATCGCGCGGTGGCCGAAGTGCTGGCTTACATTTTCAAACTGATGAATGGCCGGAGAACTGCATGAAGGGGATACGCAACGGCTCCCTCACGGTCGCGGCTCGGAACGCGCATCGGAGCCGCGGCCGTGAGGGAGCGGTCTTAAGCCTTACAGGAGCAAAGCTTGGCACAGACTAAAGCCATCGCCGCACCCGTCCCTTGGAAACTGGTATTTGCCAACTGGCAGGAGCTGGCCGTGCCGGTGGCGGTCCTCGGCATCGTCATCGCCCTCATCACACCCCTTCCCGGCTTCGTCCTCGATGGCCTGATCGTGACCGACATCATGATGTCGGTCGTAGTCATGATGGTCGCGATGTACATTCGCAAGCCGGTGGAATTCTCCGTCTTTCCCACCACCTTGTTGCTTCTGACGCTTTTCCGCCTGGCCCTGAACATCTCCGCCACGCGCCTCGTCCTGATGAACGGGAACACCGGCACCAGCGCTGCCGGCGAGGTGATCCAGTCATTCGGCAATTTCGTCGTGGGCGGCAACTACATCATCGGCGCGGTGATCTTCCTGGTCCTGATCGCCATCCAATACGTGGTCATCAATCACGGTGCGGTGCGCATCTCCGAAGTCACCGCCCGCTTCACCCTGGACGCTCTGCCCGGCAAGCAGATGTCCATCGATTCCGATCTCAGCACCGGCCTGATCGATGAGAATGAAGCCCGCAAGCGCCGCAAGGAGCTCGCCAAAGAGGCCGAGTTCTATGGCGCCATGGACGGCGCTTCCCGATTTACGCAGCGCGATGCCGTGGCCGCCATCCTCATCACCGCCATCAACATCATCGCCGGCTTTCTGATCGGCGTCCTGCAGCATGGCATGGACCTGCGGCATGCCATCGAAACCTATACCGTCCTCACCATCGGCGACGGCCTGGTAACCGTCATCCCGGCCCTGATGATCTCCATCTCGGGCGGCCTCATCGTCACCCGCGCCAGTAGCGACCAGCGCCTGGGCGCCGATTTCAGCGCCCAGATCTTCAGCAGCCCGCAGCCTCTGTTTCTGGCCAGCGGTGTCCTGCTGGTCCTTTCGGCCTTCCCCGGCCTGCCCACCATTCCCTTCCTGCTCATGGGCTCGGGACTCGGGGCCGGAGCCTGGAACCTGCGCAAGAAACAGATCGCCACGCGCAAAGCCGAGACCGCCGTCAAACCCGCGAGCGCCAGCGACAATATCGAAAAGCTGCTGAAGGTGGAGCCGCTGGCCATTGAGATGGGGCTCGGCCTGGTGAAATTCGTGGGCGGCGGCCAGGAATCGCCGCTCATCAAGCGCATCGCCGGAATTCGCCGCCAGCTTGCCTCCGAGCTGGGCTTCATCCTGGGTCCTGTCCGCGTGGTGGATAACGTCGCACTCAAGGTGAATGAATACGTCATCTCCCTCAAGGGCGCGGAAATTGCCCGCTACGAGCTGCCCTCGGGCTGCGAACTGGCCATTCCGGTGGGCAAATGCAGCCCTCCTCCGGGAGGTAAGGAGACCAAGGAGCCCGCCTTCGGCATGACCGGCTGGTGGGTGCCAAGCGAACAGGCCGATGCTGCCCGCCGCGCCGGCTTCACCGTGGTGGATTCAGTCAGCGTCCTGGGGACGCACCTGACCGAACTCATCCGGCGATACGCCCAGGAATTGTTCTCGCGCGCCGATGCCAAAAAGTTCCTGGACCGCGTCTCCCTCGAACAGCCCAAGATTGTCGACGAACTCGTCCCCAAGCTGCTGCCCCTGGCCAGCGTCCAGCGAGTGCTGCAAAACCTGCTGCGCGAACGCGTGGCCATCCGTGATGCCGTCACCATCGTGGAGTCTTTGGGCGAAGCCGCCGTCACCACGAGAAATCCCGTGCTGCTCACCGAATACATCCGCCAGGCGCTGCGCCGCATCGTAGTGAAGCCTTATCTGGATGCCCACGGCAATCTGCCCGCGTGGCTCATCGATCCGGCCCTGGAGCAACTGGTGGAATCCAGCGTGCAACACGGGGAGCAGAACAGCCATGCCGCCCTGGCTCCCCCGGCCATTCGCGAGCTGCTGCAGAAAGTGAGCCAGAAGGTGGGACATCCCGAAACGCCGGTCGTCGCCATCGCCAGTTCAGGCTCGCGCTACTTCCTGCGCCAAATGGTCGAACCCTCCGTGCGCAACCTGTTCTTCATTGCCCATAACGAAGTACCCACGGAAGTCAGAATCGTCTCGTTAGGAGTCATTCAATAGTCATGTCTACCACCGGAAAGCCGTCCACTTACGTCAAGAGCTTCTTCGCCGATTCCATCAACTCCGCCATGGAGCAGGCCCAGCGGGAATTGGGAGCGGAGGCGATGTTGCTCGATTCGCGGGAGGCGCCTCCGGAAGCCCGCCATCTGGGTGAATACGAAGTAGTCTTCGGCACCCGTTCGGATTCGCCTGCCGCGGCCGCTTCGCCCGCGCCCCGTCCCCCCGGCGGCTCGGAGGCATTCCGGCGGCAGATGAAAGAGCTGCGCGAACTGCTCGATCGCCGGAATCCCGCCGGGGCAACCCAGCGCAGCCAGNNGGGACTCCGGCATTGACCCGGCATTGGCCCGCAAACTGGGGGAATCGGCTCGCCAGCGCATCGCCCGGCGCTCCGTGCCGTGCATCGGCGCTCCGCGTCCGTCCGAGGCTCCCAATCCCCTGCGCGATGCCGCCGAAGAGATTTCCGCGAACTTCGAGGTGGCGCCCGAAATCGGCCGCGTAACCGCGCTCGTAGGCCCTCCCGGATGCGGTAAGACGACCACTCTCGTCAAACTCGCCATCACCCAGGGGCTCGCTCAGGGACGTGCTGTCCGGCTCATCTCCGCGGACACTCACAGGATCGGTGGCGCCGAGCAGCTTCGCACCTATGCCGGCATCCTGGGAGTGCCCTTCCAGGCCGTCGAAACCATGAACGCCCTGGCGCAAGCGGTGGACTCGGCTCCCGCCTCTGCCCTGCTCCTGATCGATACTCCCGGCTATAGTCCACAACTGCTGCAGGAACTGGGCGGCGACCTCGCTGCCTTCCTGACCGGACGTCAAGACATTGACACGCATCTGATTTTGACAGCCTCCATGCGCCTGGAGGACCTGTACCACATCGCCGGACTCTACGAAGCCTTCCGTCCCTCCAAGTTGCTCTTCACCCGCCTGGACGAGACATCTTCCCTGGCTGCCGTATTTTGCGTGGCCGCGCGGCGCAAGAAACCGGTGTCTTTCCTCGCTAGCGGCCAGTCCATTCCCGAAGATCTCGCCCCTGCTGCCAAAGAGCGCATCGTCGACTCATTGGTACGGCAATTGCCTTCTACAGTGGAAGCAGTCGCCTAGATTCATGGCTACCAGCTCGTACGGATACCAACCCGCGATCGACGCGGACGCCGCGCTGCAGCGCGAAGCGCTCGTCCTCAAGCACCTGCCCCAGGTGCGCCTCATCGCCAAGAGGATTCACGACCGGCTGCCGGACTATGTCAGTCTCGACGATCTCATCTCCACCGGCGTAGTGGGCCTCCTGGCCGCCATCGATAACTTCGATCCCTCTCTCAACGTGCAGCTCAACACCTACGCCGAACGCAAGATTCGCGGAGCCATTCTGGACGGCCTGCGTGAGACCGATTGGGCCCCCCGCGAGGTCCGCAAAAAGGCCAGGCTGATTGAATCCGCGATTCATCGCGCCAAACAAAAGGCCGGCCGGGAGGCCACCGAGGAGGAGATCGCCGCCGAACTGGGCATCTCTCGCGACGAATACCAGAAGTGGCTGACCGAAGTCCGCAACACCGAACTGGAGCGCCTGGAATTCGCGGTGGGCGAAGAGCCCGCCCGCCATCTGCTCAAGTTCATATCGGGCGGCGAGGAGTCTTCTCCCTCCCGCATTGTCGAACGCAGCGAGTTGGAGCGGATTTTGACGGTCGCGATCGACCGGATTCCGAAGCTCGAGCGCACCGTCTTGAGCCTGTACTACTACGAAGAACTGACCCTGCGGGAAATTGCCGACGTGGTCGGACTGCACCTGTCCCGCGTCGCTCAACTGCGCACGCAGGCCATTCTGAGGCTGCGCAGCCACCTGGAAAGAGTCTGGCTGTCGCCACCCCGGAGAAAAGAATGAACTCGCCCACACTGGACGTGTTGTTGGATATCGAACTGCCCGTGACCGTGCGCTTCGGCTCCGCGCAGATGACCTTTGGCGACGTCATGGGTCTCAATGCGGGGGCCCTTGTCGAGTTTGACCGCGCCCCCGAAGAACTGGTCGAGGTTCTGGTCAATGGCCGCGTGGTGGCCCGCGGCGAAATGGTGATGGTGCAGGGCAATTACGGTGTGCGGATCACCGAAATCTCCAGCCCGCGCGAGCGGCTGAACACGGGAGCCATTTGATGCTGTACTGGATTCTGCCGGCACTGGCCGTAGCTTTCTTTCTAGGACTTTTCCTATATCTGCGGAGGCAGGTCGCCAGCATGCGCCTGGCCAGTGCCGAGAGGCGGAAATCGGCGGCAGCTTCGGCGGCAAGTCAAGCCGCCGGGGCGGCAGCGTCCGCCGTTGCCCTGGCCGCCGAACTTTCTGCCTTGCGCCAGGAAATGGATTCCTTGGTCGCTCCGCCAGACTTCGCGGGACAGGAGCTCAATCTGAATCGCCGCACGCAGGCGTTGCGCATGCAGCGCCGCGGCGAATCGCCGGCCACCATTGCCGCCGCTTTGCGCGTTCCCCGCAATGAGATCGATCTCCTGTTGAAGATCCAGAGTCTCACCGGCCAGTCTCAATCTGCATAATTCAGTTATCTCCCCACATTTGTGGGTATAATTTGGCAATTCAATGTATGTTATTAATGATACGGATCCCCCAAGTGAGTACTGTTTCTCACAGGGCGGCGGAGCGAGTAGCGTGGCTGAGCTAGCAAAAGAGAAATCCGAAGGCGAGCTTTGGAATGAGCTCATGCAAGCCCAGCAGCACTATGCCCAATCCCTGGCCCGTCTCGATGCGCTGATTTTTGACAGTCCCACAGGCGCCGTGCCGCTGGTATCGCGCCTGCTCGAAGAGACCGCTGATACCCGCCGGATGGCCTACGCCCGATACCGCCGCGCCATGGACGAGTTCCACGGTTACCTGCGAAAGTAAGTTCCGGAACGGCGTGTAACGGGAGGAATCTCCTCAGCCGCGCCCGTCCCGCTCGCCACTCAGCATTGTCCGAGTAGCACGGATGCGGCCGGAGCTTCCCAGAACGCGACTTCGCGGGCCTTTCCGGTTCACTTCTACGGGTCGCGTGTTTCTCGGCAAATTGAAATCTCGCCCCCAGTTTCCGAGTGGCGTGATACACCCGAGATCGAATCGCGCGAAAGCTCCACTGCGAGCGATGCTCCGTCGGAGACTCACCTACTGGCGCGGTCCGGTCTGCTGAGGCGCGGGTAGCCCCTTACGCGGTAGCTTATCCGAACGTGTGGCCGCGTTGTAAAGAAACGAAGCTACTACAACCGCCATCTGCTCGGCATCCGTCATTTGGATGCGATCAAATGTGTCCATGTTGGTGTGGTGCGTACGCGTCTCGAAGTCCAGCGGGTCCTGCAGGAAGTGAAATGCCGGCAGGCCGACTGCATCAAAAGACATGTGATCCGAATAAACTGGCTGGTCGTCGTCGATATCTCGAATTGAGACCGCGCCGGACGTGAGATCCTTCAGCGCCGCGAACCAGTCCTCGAAAACCGGTCGCGCCATTTCATTGTGGCGCAGGTATATACCCCGAATCCGGCCCGAGCCGCCATCGAGGTTGAAGTAAGCCGAGAGTTTTTCGTGCTCTGGCCTCAGGCGCATGTCTGCCACATCCGCAAAATGCTCCTTGACGTAGGCTCGCGAGCCCAGCCGTCCTTGTTCCTCGCCGCCCCAAAGGGCTATCCGGACGGTGCGATCCATCGGAACCCGCAAATCGCGCAGGATGCGCATCGCTTCCATGATGACCGCACAGCCGATCGCGTTATCGGTGGCACCCGTCGCGGCCGCCCAGGAATCGAGGTGGGCGCCAACCAGGACGACCTCGTCTTTCTTCGCACCGCCAGGGAGTTCGCCGATCACGTTGAACGCCTCGTTCTTCAACGTTTCATCGACCTCCGTCCTGATCTCGAGTCGCACTCTCACCGGAACATTCCGCGTCAGCAGCCGTGCGATGCGATTGTAATGTTCGGCTGCCAAAATCGCCATCGGCTTGGGATTCGCGTCCTGCACCCGAATGTCGGCCTGTAATGTGCCGCCTTGAAATGGAGTCACGGACTCAAAGCCCTCACCACTGAGGAGCACCGCCAGCGGCTTCTCCTGAGCCCAAAACTCGCGTAACTTTTTTTCATTCATCGTGTAGAAATCCGCCGGCGCGGGCGGCGGCGGGAAGGGGTTGAAAACGAGGATTCTCTCGGCCGTGAGCCTGGCCAGTTCCTCGGCCGTATACCGCTGCACCAGGCGCGCCTCGGGAAGTGGAAGCTGGGATGGCGGCCCTCCGGTCAGGAGGATTTTTCCCGTGAACTTCCCACGCTTGCTCTCGAATTCCTCCATTGTGCGCGGACCCTCGAAGATGATCGCCTCGGCCGTGATACTCCCAGGCGTCGCCGGCGACCATGCTCGCGGCACCGCGATCAATTCCTGGTAGGTGGGCTCAACCATCGAGGCGCTGAAGAAGGTGCACTCCCAACTCGGCAGCGGCGTGCTCGGTGGTGGCGCCCATTTTTCCAGGTGGACGTTGCTGACTCCCCATTCGCGAAGCTGTTGAACGGCCCATTCGGCCGACCGCCGGAATTGCGGTGAGTTTGTCAACCGCGGGCCGAACCGATCGGTCAGGTTGAACGCCAAATCCGCGATTTGGGATTTCGGTTTGCCGACGGCGAGTCCGAACTCCGCCGCCTTGATTTTGTAGACCGTGGTCAGATCAACAGATTCTCGCTGCACCCGATCCTGACCGCCTGTAGGCGAGATGAAGAGCGTCAATGCGGCGATTAAACCCAGTGCGTTTGAAGGACGAAACATTGTCTTGCCCTGTCGGGCCATTATATACTTCCGTGCATAACTCCGGGTTCGTTCGGCCAGGGAGTCCAGGAAGTGGCAAGGTGGCGCATGGGGAGGCGTTCCTGAGGGCATGGCCGCCCATCCGGAAACAATTTACATGAGCGAATAGTCGATTCGTTGAGGTGCCGTCCGCCGGCCAACTCCTCAGATACGGCCTTCTGGGAAGCGCCAGAACCGCGCCGGGAGCAATCGTATTCGATTCGAGTCCCAAACGGTGCCATGCCCTTCGTGAGCACAGTCCTTGGAAACTCCCCGTAACCGCAGATCAGGAATGAGCCGAAGTCCTTGAACCAATCGCCCTCCGGTGCCGTGGGGCCAGCATTCACCCACTCCTGCAACCTCCTTAGGCCCTGAAGAGAAATCTGACGCTCTTCTACGCGCGCGAGAATGTGCTCCCAAACGGGGCGCGGCAGGCTAGAGAAGCGGATCTTCGGCAATCGCGTCCTTTCCGAAGACGGCCCGGATCAGGTCCTTTCCCGCTTCGCCCTTGCGCTCGGGATCGGACTCGCTCATGAAACGCCGGTACGTCGCATTCAGGCTCGCGCGCGCCTCCGCTTCCACCTCCAGTCCACGCTCTGCAAGCACCACCAGGGCACGGCTTATCGTCAGGTGCCTCTTCCTGGCTACACGCTCGACCTCAACAGCCAATCGCGCCGGCATCGTGACGCTTTGGCGCACGGAGGACGTCCTTCGAGTTTCCGTCTTTGCAGCGCGTTTCATTCCTTGATGGTATCAAGCGCACCACCCTGGTGCACCTGACCCTCGAAAGGTCCGTATGTCGGCTATCCGCAAGTTGCTTGTAGCCGCGCCGAAACCGGCGTAACATTGGACGGAATGCGAATTGTTGCGCGCTGTTTTTTGCTCCCGCTCACCTTGGCAGCCGGGACCGTTTGGGCGCAGCCCTCTTTGGTGCCGCGCTTCGAGGTGGCCGTGATCAAGCCGGCGCCGGATTGCGTGTTGACGCCGAACGGGGGCGGGAAACTCGGGCTGATGTCGCCCGGGCGGATCGAAGTCGAGTGCGCCACGGTGTGGAGCCTGATCGGTGGGGCCTATGCTGTAGACGAACACCTGCAACGCCGGCGCGTTCAGATCGAGGGCGGACCACGCTGGCTTAAGTCCGAAACCTATAGCGTCACTGCCAAGGCAGAAGACGGCAAATCGCCCGTTCCCATGATGCTGGGACCGATGATGCGTGCGCTGATCGAGGAGCGCTTCGCGTTGCGGACCCACACGGAAACCCGCGAAGGTCCAGTCTACGGGCTCGTTGCCGCGAAAGGTGGCCTGAAGGCGAAGGCGTCCGCGCCGGGCGCATGCGTCCCCGGTGACCCAAACCGCCCGCCGCAAGACTGGCATCCCAATTCCGATACATTTAAGAACTGCGGCATTCGCAACCTCCGCGCGCGCGGCGGAATGGTTTTGGAGGCTACTGGCGTGACCATGAGCGAGCTTGCGCAATCTCTCCCTCTCGATCGCGAAACCGTCAACCGAACTGCCATCGAAGGCCGCTTCGATTTCGTCCTGCGCTACTCGAATGAGGACTCGCCCGCGCCCTCTGCCGAATCCGCTATCGAACGCTCGCCGGGAATATTTACCGCCCTCGAGCAGATAGGGCTTAGAGTGATCCCCGCGCGCGGGCCGCTCCAGTTCGTGGTCATCGATTCGGTTCAAAAACCCACGGAGAACTAGCGGTGCCAAACGCGATTCCCGGAAACAGGTATCTGAGCGGCTGGCTAGATTCCTGAAGAAGTCGCGTCCAACAAGGTCCAACTCGCTTGCATTCAATCTCTTACACGAAATTCGTCGAAAAAGTGTGACCGTCAAAAACCGAGTCACAAAAGTTGCAGACAAATAAATCCCTTTATCTCAACTACTTACTGAAATTCCCTCCCGGCAGCCCCAAGATCGAATGGTACTACTTGAATTGACGGGGTATCCTAATGTCTCCACAAACGATCGAACTAGAAACAGACACCCAGCGCGATCCTCGCGCCTTTAATGCGTATCGTCACGGCCTGACAGGGCAGGTGATGATCATGACGCCAGCCGACGAGCTGGCCTACTCCAAGCACTGCCAGGACGTCCTTGCGTCCCTGGGCGTGGAGGGCGATATCGAGAAGAAACTCGCCCAATCCATCGCCGACGACCAATGGCGCCTCTTCCGTTCTGCCGCCATCGATCACACCCGCTTCACCCTGGGCATGTCCGATCCCGACAAAATCCACGCCCACCATCCCGAAATCGACGCTGCTCTCGCGCAGGCCGTAGTCTGGGCCTCCGAAGCCAAAAACCTCAACCTGATGTCCCTCTACGAAAGCCGCGCCCAGCGCCGCATCGAACGCAACATGAAAATGCTCAAGCAACAGCAAGACGAGCGTAAAGCCGCCTTCGACCGCGCCGTGGAAGAGGCCACCCTGCTCGCGCAATACGCCGCCAGCAAAGGAGAAGCATACAACGTGGAATCAGACTTCCCACCCGAAGCCCTGCCCCCACAATTTGTTTTTTCACTCCCCAAAATCGCCCGCCGCGTCACCCACAATCGCCGCGTTGCCGACGCCCAAAAGCACTTCCCGGCCCCCAAGCACGGCTTCCGCCGGGCTGCCTGAGGAGCCGCCTGAGTCATTTTTCACGTCCACCGCAACTGATCTTTGACAACTTAGAGCAGACAATCAAAGAAGACGCGCGAAGCACATCCCTCCCCCGGCCTCTAGTCTGTGACTCCCGCAAAACCTGGTAACGCCGGCGGTCTTGCCGCCGGTCAAACTCGCGATACGCCCGACGCAGTCGGTGGCGTTGCTAGTCTGTGACTCCCGCGAAACCTGGTAACTCCGGCGGTCTTGCCGCCGGTCAAACTCGCGATGCGCCCGACGCATCCGGTGGCGTCGCTAGTCTGTGACTCCCGCGAAACCTGGTAACGCCGGCGGTCTTGCCGCCGGTCAAAACTCGCGATGCGCCCGACGCAGTCGATGGCGTTGCTAGTCTGTGACTCCGGCAAAACCTGGTAACTCCGCCGGTAGCCGCCGGTCAAACTCGCGATACGCTCGACGCAGTCGGTGGCGTTGCTAGTCTGTGACTCCCGCGAAACCCGGTAACGCCGGCAGTCTTGTCGCCGGTCAAAACTCGCGATGCGCCCGACGCAGTCGGTGGCGTTGCTAGTCTGTGACTCCCGCGAAACCTTGTAACGCCGGCGGTCTTGCCGCCGGTCAAAACTCGCGATGCGCCCGAGTCACATCCCGTTCCATCCGACGCAGTCGGTGGCGTTGCTGGCCCCTGTCTTTCAGCGCGCGGCGCACAGCGCGCCGGAATCGGCGTAACTCCGCAGCTTCATGATCAGCGTGGTGCGCTTCAGCCCGAGTAACTCCGCGGCGGCAGTTTTGTTGCCCGCGGTCTTTTCCAGGGCCCGCTCCAGCATCGTCTTTTCGAACTGACTCACCGCGGTCTCAAAGTCCATGTTTTCCAGCGGCGGATAAGAAGCCACGGGGAGTTCAAACGGGATCACCTTCGCGGAAGGGGCCGGCGCCAGGCCGAAATCGCCTGCGAACAGGTTTTCCCTCTCGCCGCTCATGGCCACCGCCATTTCCACGGCATTTTCCAGTTGCCTTACGTTTCCGGGCCACGCGCACGACCGCAAACGCTCCAGCGCCTCGGGTGTCACCTTCTTGACGGGGATCCCTTCCAGTTGACAGATTTTTTTGACGAAGTGGTCCACCAGCAGGTCAATATCGCCCTCCCGCTTGCGTAGCGGGGGCATTTCCAGGGGTACTACGTTCAGCCGGTAATACAAATCCTCGCGGAATTTCCCTTGCCGCACCCGGTCCAGCAGGTTCACATTGGTGGCCGCGATCACCCGCACGTCCACCTTAATGGTCTCCGAGCTGCCCAGACGCTGGATTTCCCGATCCTGCAACACTCGCAGCAGTTTGGCTTGCAGTTCCAGAGGCATATCGCCGATTTCGTCCAGAAACAGAGTCCCTCTGTGCGCCTGCTCGAAGCGGCCCACGCGGGTCTGAATCGCTCCCGTGAACGCGCCTTTGACATGCCCGAACAACTCGGCTTCCAGCAGATTCTCGGGCAGTGCGCTGCAATTGATGGCGACCATCGATTGAGTGCCCCGCGGGCTCGCCAGGTGCAGTGCGCGGGCAGCCATCTCCTTGCCGGTTCCCGTTTCGCCGCCAATCAGCACCGTGCACCGGCGGCCGCCAATCAGCCGGATCGTCTCTACCATTGTCTCCATGGCGCGGCTCTCGCCCACCAGCAAGCTCCGCCACGCTTCTGACTTGATCGCGCGCTCCTGCGCCCGCTTCTTTCCGTGCCGGGCCTCTATGGCGGTCTCCAGGCAGTCGCGCAGGGTTTCCAACGTGTCCCGGTATCCCAGGCAATAGTGTGCCCCGGCGCGGATCAGCCGGACGGTCTCGGCCACGCCCATTTCGGGATTCCAGAAGATCACTGGAAGCGCAGGATCCACTGCGTGCACCAGTTCCAGGGCATCTGGGGCGCCGCCGTCGCCCAGCTCACCCGAAATCAGGACGCAGTCAAATTCATCTTTGGATAGAGCCCAGGCCGCCTCGGCCAGATTGTTTGCGTTGGAGACCACCAATCCCGCCAGCACTTTACGCCATTCGTCTTCACCAGCGAGAGGGGGAGTATTGGTGATTTGCAACACCTTTTGCGAAGACATGTGAGGGTTATAACAATTCGCTGTTCAGGATTCTATCTGGTGTTTGGGTATTATTTACGGCGTTATCCTTAGTAAACCACCAGAGATTTCCTAGAAAGCTTCCGGTTTGGCCCTGAGACTGCTAGCCGCTCCATGAGCATGCGAATTCAGAACGACGTAATCGCTACTACCCCGGCTTCCCAGGCTGCCGCAGCCGAGAGCTCATTGCCAGCGGGCTCATCCAAACGGCTGGGTTCCACAGCCGATGCCGGTGCCGACCAGATCGAGATCTCCTCGCTCTCGGGCAACGTGGCCCAATCCAGTGCCGTGCTGGCCAGCCGCCAGGCTGCGCGCGTCAGTCAACTGGCCGCCCTCTACGCCAAGGGCCAGTATCAAGTGGACTCCCAGCAACTCAGCCGGGCGATGGTGTCGCACGCCATCTCCGCGGGCTCTTTGGAGGAAGGTAACTAATGCTACGGCAACATGCATACGAATCAATCCGCGGGGCTCGGGCCAACATCCACCTCGCCGCCCAGATCTGTGCGGCCGCGGACTTCGCCAGCCTGCGGCAATCCATCGATCTTCTGGAGGCTGCGGCCGACGCCGTCCGCCAGGCCGAGGACGAAGTGCGCGCCGGCGTACCGCGAGATCCCGCGGAAATACGCCGCCAAATCCTACTGCTGAAGCAGGAGATCGCTTCATTGATGCGCGTGATTGACGGCTGCGCGTCCGTGTGCCGCGGTCTTTCTCTTCGCCTGAGCGGCAACGCGATCGCCTATACGCCCCAAGGCCGCGAGTCTGCGCTGGTCCCCTCTGCCGCGGCCTGTGAAGTGCAAGGTTAGAGGCGATGTCAAACCTTCTGGCGATGCTGGGGTCATCCGGCAATGCCCTGGATGTATACCAGCAGGCCTTAAACGTGGTGCAGAACAACGTGAACAACGCGGCGACTCCGGGATACGCGCGCCAGAGTCTCAATCTCGCAGCGCAGCCTCTGGATGTAGCGGCCGGCCTGGCAGGTGGAGTCGCGGCAGCGGGGCTCGACAATTCGCGCGATCAATACGTCGAGGAGCAGGTGCAGCGGCAAACCCAGGCGCTGGGCCAGTTCACCGCGCAGGCGCAAGCCACCGGCACGCTGCAGAGCCTCTTCGATGCCTCCGGCAACTCCGGCGTCCCGGCCGCGCTCAGCACCCTGTATCAGAGCTTTTCCGCCTGGAGCGTCACGCCGAGCGACCCCACCGCGCGGCAGAACGTGATCGATAGCGCCGCCACTCTGGCGTCTGACGTTCAGAGTCTTTCCCAGTCGCTCTCGCAGAATTCGCAGCAGCTCGATAGCGGCATCGCATCCACTACCGCACAGATCAACAGCATCGCGGCACAAATCCAGGCGTACAACGTGCAGCGCCTTACCGAAAGCACTCCGGACCCCGGCGTGGACGCCCAACTGCACAGTGCCCTGGACAGTCTCTCGCAACTCACCAATTTCAGTACCGTGACGCAGAACGATGGCACGGTCACGGTGCTGCTCGGCGGCGGCTCGCCCCTGGTGGTGGGGCAGCAGCAATACGCGCTGAGCACGTCTTCCTCGCAGACGGGCGCCCAGATCTTGGACTCACAGGGCAACGACATCACCTCCCAGATCACCAGCGGCCAGCTCGGCGGCATGTTGGACGTGCGCAATCGCGTACTGAGCTCGATGACTGGCACGCTGAACCAGTTCGCCACCACGCTGGCCGATACCGTCAATCAGACTCTCGAATCCGGTACGGTATCTTCCGATCCCGGCGCGGCTGCCGGCGCGCCCTTGTTCACGTACGACAACTCGACTCCCGGCGCTGCCGCGGCGACCCTGGCCGTCAATCCGGCCATGACCGCCGCGCAGCTCGCGCCGGTGGACGCTTCCGGCAACTCGAACGGAAATGCCAACCAGCTTGCGGCCCTGGCAAACACGCCGTTGACGCAATTAGGCGGAGTGAGTCTGACCCAGTATTTCGGGCAATTGGCCAGCTCCATCGGCAACGAAAACCAGACCGCTACCAACAATCAGCAGAGCCAGCAACAGGTGGTCGCTCAGGCAACCACGTTGCTCAACCAGGTCTCCGGCGTCTCGCTGGACGAGGAAGCCGTGAACGTGCTCCAGTTCCAACGCTCTTACCAGGCGGCGGCCCAGGTGCTGACGATACTGAACACCTTGGCCGATTCGGTTCTGAACCTGATTCCGCCGCTATAAACTGAGGACACCCCATGGTACTGAATATCAACGGAGCCACCCAGTCCTACCTGGCCGATCTCAACCGCACGCAGCAGCAGCTCAACCAGGCACAGGCGGAAGTCACTTCGGGATTCCGCGTCCAGAACCCTTCCGACGATCCCGGCGCGGTCGCCTCCATCCTGCAGGTGCAGACCGATATCGGCACCAATCAACAGGTTCAGTCCAACCTGGGTAGCGTCAAAAACGAACTTGGCACGGCGGACTCAGCCTTGCAGAGCGCCGTGCAACTCGTGGAGAACGCCGTCACGCTCGCCGCACAGGGCGCCAACTCCACAACCACCGCCGACGACCGGGCCAACATCGCGCAACAGGTGGCCGGCCTCCAGCAGACGCTCGTAGGAATCAGCCAGACCACCGTGAACGGCCGCTATATCTTCAGTGGGGACCAGGACACCTCGCCGGCCTATCAACTCGACTCTACCCAGCCGGATGGCGTGAAACAACTGATTTCCGCGCCCGCCACGCGTGTCATTGTGGACCCCACCGGCACCGCCATTTCGGTCGCCAAGACCGCGCAGGAACTGTTCGACGCCCGCAATTTTCGCCGCCCTCAATTCGCTCCTGACCGCGCTCAACAACAACGATCAGGCGGGCATCACGCAAGCGGCCACCTCACTCAAGTCCGCGGACACCTACCTGAACCAGCAAGTGGCATTCTATGGCGAAGCGGAGAATCGCGTGGCTGCGGCATCGGACCTGGCGCAGAAATTTCAAACGCAACAGCAATCCCAGCTCAGCAATCTGCGCGATGCCGATATCCCCGCGGTCGCCCTGCAGTTGAGCCAGGCACAACTGGATCAGCAGGCGGCCCTCTCGGCCGAATCGAAGATCATGCAGACCCCTAACCTGTTCAGTTACCTGGGTTAACAACAAGAGAGACATCCATGGATCCCGACAACGAATCCCCTGGGCCGCAGCCCGTACCGCCCCCCGCCGAATACGAGGCCTGTGCGCCCGGCGCCCTGCCGTCCGTACAGATGGCCTTTGTCCGCACGATGCAGGAGAAGTTCCTCAGCAGCTTCGCCGGGGAACTTGCCGGCCGCCTGGAAATTCCGGTGTCCGCGCAACTCGCCGCAATCGAGACAATCTCCAGCGGCGCCTTTCTGCAATCCATCGAGAACGGCGGATGCCTGCTTACCCTGGATTCCGAGCCGGTGCGCGGTCAGGCTTACTTTTCACTTTCCGCGGGTCTGGTGGCGTATCTTTTGCGCGTTCTTCTGGGCTCGCCATCCACGCCGGAGGAGCAGCGCAGCGTCACCGAAATCGAACTCCACATTCTCGGCGAGACTTTCCAGATGCTCACGGGCGAGCTTTCCGCCGCCTGGCAAGCCGCCGGCATCTGCTTTCGCTGGACTTCCACCGGCGCGTCCGCCAATGCCCCAATAGAGGTCACGCTGCTGGCATTCGAGTGCAGCGTGGACCTGGACGGCACCGTGCAGACCTTTCGGGTCGCGGTGCCGGGCTTCCTGGTGCGCATGGCGGCGCTACAATCCGTGCCCGCCACCGCCGAAGAAGCTCCCGCGGCGGTGCGCGAGACCATTCTCGGCGCCCTGCGCCGCGCCAGCGTGAACGTGGAAGCCGTGCTGGCCGGCTCGACTCTGCGCATGGGAGACCTGCTGGCGATCGAACCCGGACATGTCCTGATGTTGGCGCAACCCGCCGGGTCACCGGTGGAATGCCACATCAACGGGAAGCCCAAATTCCGCGGTGAATGGATCCGCCGGGGCCATCGCCGGGCGGTCGAACTGCTATAGAAGAATCAGCGGTAGCAGCGCACGCCGCAAACCCGTGCCACCCTCGAAAATCGCTCCCGATCGCCCGGAGGTGGCCGCCGCGTTCCAAGTCCATTGACAGGCGGCTCATGAGGCCAAGCTTCACCCGCCCGGATGAGAATTCGTTAGCCCCGTGGGACAGACGATCGTACGATCGTTTTTTGTCGTCTGTCTTCTTCAGGCTATGCGGGCATTTTCAAAAGAGGCGAAGGAACTTGCAACTGTACCCAACCGTCCATTTTCATTCCCATCGTTGCCCGCACGGGCACCCCAACAACCTCGAGAATCCCGAGCCGTGTGTCCGCCGCAAATCCGTGCCAGGCTCGAAATTCGCCGTCTTTTGGCGA
>OKRF01000363.1:0-127 GCA_900290315.1 Candidatus Sulfopaludibacter sp. SbA3
GACCGGCGACAAGATCGCCGGCGTTACCCGTTCGCTGTGCCGGTTTTTCGACCCTGTCAATTAGGGGCGTTCCGCCCGCGAAACTTCATGAAAAACCGGCGAGGTAACGCCGGCGGTCTTGCCGCCG
>OKRF01000363.1:137-6223 GCA_900290315.1 Candidatus Sulfopaludibacter sp. SbA3
CTGTCATTCCTGTTCCAGCCTGCTATCCTACAAGCTTCTACTATGACTGTCACCGTCAAAGATCACATCGTTCTGGTCATCGGCGCTTCGAGTGGAATCGGCAGGGCCACCGCCGTTTTGTTCGCCCGTGAAGGCGCGCGCGTCGTCGCTTCGGCGCGGCGGCAGGACCGCCTGGACGCCTTGCGCAAAGAGTGTCCCGGCATCGAGACTATCGCCGCGGACGCCGCCCGGGTTTCCGATATGGAAGAGCTGGCGCGACAGGTTCTCGCCAAGCATGGCAAGATCGACATCCTTGTGTATTCGGCCGGAAATAACGTCCCGGATCGCTCCTTGAAGCGGCTGAATGCGGAGCTCTGGGACATGATGGTCTCGGTGAATCTGAATAGCGCTTACTACATCACGCGCGCCGTGCTGCCGGCCATGCGCGAGAGAGGCGCCGGCCATCTGATCTATGTTTCATCCATCTCCGGGATCGTGCCCGATGTTTCCGGCGCCGCTTACCAGGCGGCCAAGCGCGGATTGCTTGGCCTGGCGCACGCCATCCGCGTGGAGGAAAAAGAGAACGGCATTCGCACCTGCGTGATCTGCCCGGGATTGGTGAACACCGAGATTCTGGAGCGCCGGCCCGTCAAGCCCGGCCCCGAAACGTTGGCCAAAGCGCTGCAGCCCGAGGATGTCGCTGAGGCTGCGCTCTTCGTCGCGCAACTTCCTCCGCGCGCCGCGGTGCCGGAAATGCAACTGCTGCCGACGCTGTTGTAAAACCGGCCGCGTTTCCAGATCGCTAGCCGATCTTCTGAATCGACTCCTGAATCTTGTCGCGCTCCGCTTTGGGCGGATCGTCCGTCAGCGCCTTCTTGAACTCGGTCAGAGCGGCGGGCTTATCGCCCTTCTGCGCCAGCGCCATCCCCAGGTGGTATCGATAGGTGGAGGTGTGCGGCGCTTTGCCTACCAGGTCCTTAAAAGTCTCGATGGCGTTGTCAGCCATCCCTTTCTTCAGGTAGATCCAGCCCAGGGTATCGGATACTTCGTTCAAATTCGGAAGCAACTGTTTGGCCCTGGTCGCCAAGGTGAGCGCGCTGTCCAGATCGCCGCCGTGCTCGGCCATCAGGAAGGCCACGTTGTTCAGCGAGACGGCGTTGTTCGGATCCACCTTGATGGTAGTCTGGTAGACCTGCTGCGCGTCGCTCCACTTGCCGGCGGCGTCCAGCACCAGAGCCAGAGTACTCAGGATAATCGTATTGTCAGGCTTGATTTCGCGTGCTTTCTGCAGGTTGACAATCGCGTTCGCCAGGTCGCCTTTGCGGCGATAGGTCTCGCCGATGCGCATCAGCAGGTCGGCGCGCGGGCTGACGCTTTTGCCCAGGGAATCCAGCACCTTTTGGAAGTAACCGATGGCCTCGTCGTACTTACCCATGCGGACGGCGGTGTTGCCCAATTGCATGACCAGGTCCATCCTGTCCGGTGCCTTAGCCGATTCGGTTTTCAGCAGCTTGAGGGCCTCTTCGGGCTTGTTCTGGGCCATGTCGGTTTCCACCATTCCCATCAGGCCGCGCGGATTCGCCGGGTTCAGTTCATAAGCCTTGCGGAAGGCATCTTCGGCGTCTTTCCATTTGTTCTCCGCCAGGTTAGCCACGCCTAACTGGTACAGCACATCGGGTGAGGCCGGGTTGACCTTCAGCATGGATTCCAGCAACTGGCGGGAATCGTTGAACTTCTTCTGTCCCAACAGTGCGGCCGATTCAATCAGCCGGGCGTTCACATTGTTGCGGTCGATGCTGAGAATCTGTTGGGCAGCTTTCAGTGCGGCTTCGTATTCGCCGCGCGCGACTTCCAATTGGGCCAGCGCCATTCGCGCGGGAACGTAATCGGCACGGATTTCAATGGCCTTCTGGAACATCTGGCGGGCCTGCTCCCATTCGCCGCGGGCGTAGTGGGCCCGGCCCAGGTTGTAGCGGGCCACAAAATTTTCGGGAGCGCGCGTGACCACCGACTGCAGTTCTCCCAGTGCGTGTGCCAGGTCTTCCGGTTTGCCCCTTTCCAGAAGCAGGGTGGCTTCCAACCCCCTGGCGTCGTTATCGTCCGGGTTCTCTTTCAGGATTCGCTGATTCAGTTCCGCCGCTTCGTTCCGCTTGCCCTGGCGCATCAGGACTTCGACCACCAGCTTCTGATAGACCAGCTTTTTCTTGCCGTCCTTCTGCATGCCTTCGTTGTACTCGCGAATGGCCGAATCGCCATCTCCCAGCCGCAGGTAGAAATCGCCCACCACCTTGTAAGCCTGCGGATACTCCTTGGCGTGACTCTTGATCTGTTGAAGCATGCTCAACATGTCATCGCGCCGCCGCAACAGCGAGTAGTGCATCGCGAGCTCTGTCAGGTAGGCGTATTGCTTGGGATTATTCTGCACCGCCAGCTTCAGGATCTTCTCGCCCTCTTCCGGCTTCCTCTCGTAGAGGAGATAGAGGCGGTAGAGCTCGTTGTATGCGAGGGCAAAGTTCTTATTGCGATCGATCACCTGGCGATAGATTTGCTCGGCGCCGTCATAATCCGCACTGGCGAACAGGGAGCGGGCGAGCTGCATTTGGACCCCTTGCTGCCCCGGTTTAAGTGACTCCGCCTTGCGATATTCGGCCACCGCCAGGTCAAGTTGCTTTTTGCCTTCATCACGATTGGCAGTGCCGTAGGCTATGGTGGCGCGGACATAGGCCAGATCGGCCTGTAGCCGGTGGCCATCCCACGAGTTGGCGTCGCGAGCCAGCAGGTCTTTGACGTTCTGATCCACTTCCGCGAGAAACTGCTGGTCCTTTGTCGCTACCAGATAAATCTCCGATAGCTTGATCACCGAATCCCAGTGCGCATCGGCAGATGCCGGGTCCTTGGGGTTATTGAGTTCGATGGAGCGCCGCAAGGCTTGCACGGCGGGCCCAGTCTGCTGCAATTTCAGTTGCGCCAGCGCCAGTTTGTAATAGGCCGGACCATATCGCATGTCCTTTTGCAGCGCGTCCCGGTACATGATGACGGCTGCTTTGTAATTGCCTTTTTCGAAGTACTTATTGCCGCTGGTTAGGTAGCGCTTCTTGGCGGCGTTGGGGTCGCGACTGCAGGAAACAAGCGCCACAAGCGCAAACAATACGGCAAAAAGAAGGCGATTTGAACGCATGGAACTCCTCACGATCTCTTACACTGTAAGCCAGATAGGAGCGTTATGCCATAGCTCTCGCAGTCCAAAACCGGACATCGGTTAATTGTAACAGTACTAGTATCACCAAAATATATGAGCATTCGGTATCAACATGGTCTTCCCGGAGGTTAAATTCTACATTTGTCGATGTTGACCACGGATTCCGCAAAGGCCGGAAAGTCACTCCGCCGGATCGTTCTATCGGCAGATCCTGTGTGGACGGCAGAGAATGACACAGTACGTGCGCCGGACGCGAAACGTACGGTGGTGTCCCTGTTCGACGAGCTGCGTCCCGCGCTGTTCCGCTACCTGCGCTGGCTGGGTTCTACCCCGCAAGGGGCGGACGATGCCATTCAGGAGGCCTTTCTCCGGTTGCACCGGCACCTCGCGGCCGGTGGGCCCAGAGAGCATTTGCGCGCCTGGGTGTTTCGGGTGGCTGGGAATCTGGCGAGGGATGAACATAGGAAAGACCGCCGTCTGGCGGCGATCCAGGAGTCGGGTGAGCCGGATGAAGCCTGGGTCGATCCGGTGCCAAATCCGGAAGAGCAGGTGCTGGCCAAAGAGTCGAACCAGCGGCTGGCTGCAGCGATTGGGAGGCTGCCCGCCGCCGAGAAGAAGTGCCTGGCGCTGCGTAACGAAGGACTGCGATATCGCGAGATCGCCCAGGTCTTGGGTATCGGCACGTCCACGGTGGCGGACATTTTGCAGCGTGCGGTGAGCGCCCTGGCGCGGGAGTTGCCATGAGAGACGAGTTGGAACATCCATCGGACGAGCTTCTGTTGCGCAGCCTGGACGGGGAAATCGAGGCTGCGGAAGATGCGCAGGTGCGTGCGCATACCTCCACCTGCACGCCCTGCCGGGAGAGGCTCCGAAAAATAGAGCGCGTCTCCGCAGCGGTACAGGCGCATGCGGCGGCGCTGGGGTCTGAAGCGGTGGAAGCACAGCGGGCGGCCCTGGTGGCGGCACTCGATCGGCCACCCCGGGACCGGGCGCCGCGGAAACAACCCGCGCAGTACCGGCGGCTGGCGCTGGCGGCGGCGGTGCTGGCGGCTGCAGGAATCTGGGTGCTGACTTCGCGGAGACCGGCAGTACCTGTAGCAACGGCTCAAGGCGCACGCGCCGATGGCTTCATAGCCCTCCCGTACTCGGACGAAAACCTGGCACCCGAAGGTGCGGTGGTGTTGCAGGTGGAGCTGCCTCCCACCGCGCTGCTGCTGGCCGGCCTGCCGCTGAGGGACGATTCGGCCGGCGGCCGGGTAAAGGCGGAAGTGCTGGTGGGCGCCGACGGGCTGGCGCGCGGAATTCGCTTCATCAATTGAGGGACAAAGTCATGACTGGTCAGGGATGGAAGGTCTTGCTTGTGGGTGCCGCTTGTAGCGCCAACGCTTTCGGTCAGGGCGCGGGCGAGGCGGTGGTGATCTCACCGACCTTCGCGGTGGAAGGCCGGGTGGTGAAGGGCGTACCCTATTCGGCGCGGGCAGTCACTAGCGCCATGCAGACATTGGCCACCGGCAGTGAAATCAGCTCGCATTTCACGGCGCTGGTGGCGCGCGATTCGGAAGGCAGAACGCGGCGGGAACAAACGCTTTCATCCATCGGCCCGTGGGCATTGGAACCATCCGCTTCGCCCACGGTCATTCTGATTCAGGATCCTGTAAAGGGCGTCAACTACACCCTGGACCCGGCGCGCCATTTCGCACGCATGATCCGCCCTCTCAACCGCGAAGAGCCACGGCGGGAAGAACCACGCCGCGAGGAACCGCGGAAAGACGGCGTCGAATCCCTGGGCAGCCAGATCATCGAAGGGGTGCTGGCACAGGGCAAGCGGACCCCGCCTGCCGGCCGGAGCCGTTGGCAACAGCGCACCTCTCGAGCTGACGGTGGAAACCTGGTACTCGGCGGAACTGCAGGTGGTGGTGCTGGGCAAGCGCAACGACCCGAGAGTGGGAGAAATCACCTACCGGCTCACCAATATCAAACGGGCGGAGCCGGCGAGTTCGTTATTCGAAGTGCCCGCGGATTATCGCATCGAAAATGGACCACCCGTGAACGAACTGGAAAGAAGAAAGAAGGACGAACAATGAGGGGAATCTTACCAGCAGTATTCGGAATGGCGGCGATGGTGGGGACAATTGCCGCTCAACCGCAACCCGCGGGTGCGCCCGCTTTTGAAGTAGCCTCGGTGAAACCGGCCGAAGGTGGCGGCCCTCCAGGCGACATGCCGCACAACATGGACCCATCGCCCGGTCACCTGGCCATGCGCAATGTGCCGCTGCGTTACGCCATTGAGTGGGCATTCGACCTGAAGGACTATCAGATCTCCGGGCCGGAGTGGATCAAGGTGGACGAGCGCTACGACATTGTGGCCAAGGCTGCCGGACCCGCCACCGACGACCAGATGAAACCCATGCTGCAGGCCCTGCTGCTGCAGCGGTTTCAGATGAAGGTTCACAAGGAGACCAAGGACCTGCCGGTGTACGCGCTGGTGCTGGGCAAGGGACCGCCCAAGGTGAAAGAAGTCCCCGCCGACGGCCAACCTGGCTTGCGTGGTGACCCTAACGGCGTGACGTTTCACCAGTTCGGGCTTTGGCGCCTGGCCTTCCTGCTGACGCGCAGAATGGACCGGCCGGTGCTTGACTTGACGGGACTCAAGGGCGTCTACGATTACAGCATCGATATTTCGGGATTGGGCCGGCCCGGCGACGACAATCCGCCCGGTCCCTCCATCTTTTCCGCCGTCCAGCAGGATCTCGGAATGAAGCTGGAAGCGCGCAAAGAACCTGTCGAGGTCCTGTTCATCGACCACGTGGAGAAGGTGCCGACGGCGAATTGACATCCGGCAATGGCGGCACACTTGCATGCGGCGATGCCATGGGAAGATCCCTGGCAGCCTGCATCGCGGCGCTTT
>OKRF01000080.1:0-10541 GCA_900290315.1 Candidatus Sulfopaludibacter sp. SbA3
GTTATACCCACCACCGGCATTTCGCCGCCGGGTGGGAGGGCTCGTTCCTGGTAAATCCTGGTGAGAATCGAAATCGCCGAACTCACTCTTCAGATCACCCGCTGTGTTCTCAACTCTTCGAGGCGTTCCGTGGAGTAGCCAAGCAAGCCGCGATACACTGCATCGTTGTGCTCTCCCAAGCCCGGCGGAGGGGCGTCAAATCCGGCTTCCGCCCGGGAAAAACGGATCGGCATACCCATGCCATAAACGTCCTCCACCATGCCGTATTTCGGGTGAGCTAATGGCACCGTCTCGCCGCGGGATACGACGCGAGGATCACGCGCTGCCTCCTCCGGGTTTCGTACTTCCGCCGCGGGAACATCCCACTCTTCCAGCGCCGCGATCACTTCCGCATTCGTTCGGGAGCCGGTGAAGGCGCCAATGATTGAGTCAAGCTCCCCTACATTCACTACGCGTGCATCGCGGACCGCAAACCGTGGGTCCGATATCAGGTCAGGCCGCCCGATCGCCTGAAACAGGGCGTGCGCAATCGCTTCCATGGGCGCACAGATCGACACGTAACCGTCCAGCGTCCGATAAAGCCCGAACGGAGCGAGGCGTGGAACCGTGAGGCCGGTTCGTTGCGGAACCCCGCAGCGCTCCAGAAGGTCGAAGGGCTCGCCCGACACCATCATAGTCATGACACCCAGCATGGAGACATCAACGTGCTGCCCGATTCCCGTGCGCTGCGCCTGGTGAATCGCGGCCAGGACGCCGATCACTCCGAAGAGCGGCGCTGTCAGGTCCGCGAATGGCACGCCCACGCGCACCGGCGGGTCGCCGGGTCCGCCGGATGTCATCTTGCCTTGCCCGAGCTTGCTTTGCCCGAGCGTGCTTTGTCGGAGCCCGTAGCATTGAGATCGCTGCCATAGCCCGTGATTGAGCAGTAGACAACCCGCGGATTCACCTCCTGAGCAAAACCGTAGCCAACGCCCAGGCGATCCAGCACGCCGCGGCTGAAATTCTCCACGATTACGTCGGCGGTCTTCACCAGATCGGCATAGACGATGCGCGCCTGAGGATGCTTCAGGTTCAGCGTTACACCCAGCTTGTTACGAAGCCGGTTGAGAGCTGAAACGGAAATATCGTCTTCATGCTGTCGCGTGAGCGTCGCGCCCCGCGACCCCAGATAAGGTGCATTGGAGCGGCAGCTGTCACCCCCGCCGACGGGATTCTCGATCTTGACGACCCTGGCTCCGAGACCGGCGAGCACCAGCGTTGCGAATGGGCCGGCCAGCGCCGTAGTCAAATCGAGAACCGTGATGTCTTCAAGCGGCTTTATCATGGGAGAAACACTGCGCTGACCGACGAGTGCTTCGTTATCTGGTGCGCCCGGAGAGACTCGAACTCCCGGCCTACTGGTTCGAAGCCAGCCGCTCTATCCAACTGAGCTACGGGCGCACATGCAAGGAAGCTCTCTGTCCAGTTTCGAGCAATTCGTCAACGAACGCAACTCTACATGACGTACACCCTGAGCATCCAGAATACGAGCCATAAAGCTATGGCCGCGACGACGATGTAGCGAATCCACTGCCCGATGGTTCTTGGTTCCGTTCGATTTGCCATTCCATCGATCTAGACTTCAGCCAATACCGAGTTGTGCAACTCGCCGATGCCTTCGATTTTCGTCACCATCTGGTCGCCAGGCTTCAGCCAGCGAGGGGGCTTGCGGGCGAAGCCGACTCCGGCGGGCGTGCCGGTGGCGATGATGTCGCCCGGTTCCAGCGTGAATACACTGGAGAGATGGGCAATCAACTGCGGGATCCGGAAAATCAGATTACGTGTGTTGGAATCCTGCATCACCTCGCCGTTCAGCGTGAGCGAAATGCCGAGGTTGTGAGGATCTTCGATCTCATCGGCTGTCACGATCACCGGCCCGATCGGCGCGAACGTGTCGAAAGTTTTGCCGATCATCCACTGCGACGTGGCCATCTGGAAATCGCGCGCGCTCACGTCGTTCAGGATCGTATAGCCGAAGACGTGCTTGCGCCAGTCCTCTTCGGCGATATGCCGGCCGCCGGAGCCGATGACCACGGCGAACTCCGCTTCATAGTCCGGCTTGGTCGAGTTCTTGGGAAGGATCACCGGGTGGCCGTGACCGGTGGCTGCGGTGGGGAATTTGCAGAACACCGTGGGCACGTCCGGAATAGCCAGCTTGGATTCTTCGGCGTGGTCGCGGTAATTGAGCCCGATGCAGATGATCTTGGGCGGCCGCGGAATGGGCGACAGATATGTGGCCGCCGCCAGATCCACTCGCGCCCGGTTGGGCGAACTGTCCACCCAGCGCAGCACCCCGTCCAAAGCGTCGGCGCCTCCCGCAATTACCGAAAGCATACTCTCCAGACCGGAGCCCCGCAGCCCGACTGTCTGATCCTCAAACTGGACGGCCGGCTCGGGGTGGCCGTCCCGCAAAATGGTTAGGAGTCTCAACAGCATAATTCTATCACCGCCCCATCTGGTATCATCAATGAGCGACGCATCTGAGTCACTCGAGAGCGAATGTGTCCCGCGGGCCGCATTTGAGAGGTTGGAACCGCCCCGAGGCAAGCAAGCCGGCCATTGGGCTTCACCAAAAAATCAGCAGTTGGAGAGCGCATGAGTCTGTTGTGGATGTCCGTCATTACCCTGGTGATCCTGCAAACCTCGGTCTTTTTCACTACCATTTACCTGCATCGCTGTAAGACGCATCGCGGGCTGGAACTGCACCCCGTTGTGGGTGTGCTCATGCACCTGGAGTTGGCATTATTCACCGGCATCGTGCCGCGCCAGTGGGTGGCCGTGCACCGCAAGCACCACCACTTCTCGGACCAGGAAGGCGACCCGCACAGCCCCTATCTCTACGGTATGTGGACGGTGCTATTCGGCAACTACTTCATGTATCGCAAAGAAGCTAAGAACGCGGCAATGGTGGCCAAGTACACACCGGACTGGAAGAATGATGTGCTGGACCGTGTGCCTGGCATCGAGTTTTCCCCGCTGGTGGGCATGGCGATCTTCATGCTGATGTTCGGCATCTGGTGGGGCCTGGCGGCGTGGTTCACGCACGTGGTGCTCTACATCTTTCTGAATTCCTCCATCAACAGCGTGTGCCACATGGTGGGGTATCGCAATTTCGACAACAAAGCCACTAACCTGCAATCCATCGCGCTGCTCACCGCTGGCGAAGGTCTGCACAACAATCATCACGAGTACCCGACATCCGCCCGCTTCGCGCACTTCCCCCGCGAAATCGATCTGGCATGGCCGATTATTCGAGCGCTGGAAGGATGCGGGCTGGCGAAGGTGAAGCAGTTGCCGATTGCCAAAGCGGCGGCGACGGCGTAACGGGCTTAGCTATTGGCTTGGGCGAGGAGGTTGCCGAGAATCTTCTTTGTTTTGTCGGACGACAACTTCGCGCGGAGCCAATTCGTAAAGGCCTCCTCATTCTCCAAACGAGTACCCTCGTCAGTTATCAGCGGATAAATGTCAATCTCCTGAGCAACTCTGAACAGCTCGTACGTGTATCCGTCTAAGGCCGGTACGACCAAATGGAATCGGTGGACGAACTGTTGGGCATGGACCGCTGACGCCACCCTTCCTTCGACCACATTTTGCGTTTTCTTACCCAGCAGCGCAGCTTGCTCTTTCATGATCGCCACTGGAGTTCGCACTTGCGCTGGTGCGATATCTCCCCAGAAGTCCGTCTGAGCCGCCATGAAGTGTCCTCGTCAAAATTCTACCTCGAATAACAGAGGCAAATGGTCCGAACAGTTCTCGCGATCCGGCCTGCCGTTGGGTCGAATCAAGGATGTCGCTCCAGCGGCGGTTAAGATGCTGAGCCGATTCGGATCGAAACTCGCCGCCAGTTCTGGACGCAGCAGTACTTGGTCGAACATGTTCCAGTAGTAGTTCACGTGCTCGGCGGTGTCGTAAAAATACGACCCGGCCGTCTGGCTCCTGACATCTCCGAAATGGAAATGATTCCACATCGGATTGTAGAAAAACGGGTATTCCCGGCCCTGGACTGTTCGCGCCTGTCGGGAGACAACCTCTCTCGACATCACCGCATTCAGCCCCGCAGCGGCAACCAGGCCGGTTTCGAATGGGTTCATGTTGAAATCGCCGACCAGGATGGTTCTACGGTGTCCCACAGCGGCCTCCTCTCTAGCGATGAGCCGTCCGAGTTCCGTACATTCAAGAGCCTGGCTGTCCGCGGTCCAATGCAGCTTGCTGGGCAGATGAAGCACAGCCAGAAGGACAGGAAACCTGGCTGGCAGATGCAGTCTTGAGATGGAAACTCTGCTGCTGTCAAACGCTGGCTGGAGGAACTGACTCGAGAAGCGCGTGAAGATGACGCTTGCCCCATTCAGGCCTTCAGCACGGTGAAATCCCCCGCCGCTCCTCAAGTTGATCTCGCGCAGCAACTCGCCGCGCTCCCTGCCGCACTCCACCAACACGATCACATCGATCTGATGGCAGACCGCGAGCTCTGCGACCAACCCGGCCAGCGGCTTCCGGTTCATATTCCAGAATAAGAATTTCGTCGTCGGCAAGAAATAGCAAATCTAACACACGGCGTCGTTACTTCTCCCCTGTCCCCAGCAGCGTTTCGAAGTACGGGGGCTCCTGCTCTTTGTAGACCACGGCCGTCTCGGCGTTCTTGAATCCCGCGCCCTTCAGGAAGCGCTCGATCTCCAGTTCCGTGAAGCCCAGCCAGAGGTCGGCGTACATCTCGCGCGCCTCTTCGAAGTGGTGGCGATTCAAATCCAGGATGGCGATCTTGCCGCCGGGTTTGAGAATGCGCCAGGCTTCGGAAAGAGCCCGCTCTGGATGCGGCGCGTGGTGGAGCGCCTGGCTGAGAAAGGCCAGGTCCACCGTGCCGGCCCGGATGGGCACGTCTTCGATATCGCCGAGGCGATATTCCAGATTGGCGATGCCGTGGGTGCGGGCCAGTTCGCTACCGAATTCCACCATCTTCTCGGAATTGTCCACCGCGATCACCTTCTTGGCACGCTGCGCCATCAACTGCGAGATGGTGCCTTCCCCCGCGCCTAGATCGGCGATCACCATGGGAGGCATCAGCTTGAGCAGTGCTTCGGCGATGCCTTTCCAGGACCGTCCTGGTACGTATTGGCGTCCGAACTTGCCAGCCAGCTCGTCAAAGTAGCGGCGCATCCTGTCCTGCCGCTTGCGCAGAACCAGGCGGAGCGCGCGCCGGTCCTCATCCACCTCGGGTATTTCGGTCTCCGCCTGTTTCAACAGGTCCATCAACGCCGGCCGCGCGGTCAGCCGGTAGAATGCGTTCTTTCCAGTGCGGCGATCGTCCACCAGCCCGGCCTGTTTCAGTTGCGCCAGGTGGGTGGAGATCTGGCTCTGCCCCTTGGAAAGAATCTCCTGGATCTCGGCGACGGAGAGTTCCTCCTGCTCCAGCAGAAGCAGCAGGCGCAGCCGATTCGGGTCGGCGGCCAGGCGCAGCGATTTCAGGATTGACGCCATCTGTGAAATATTATAATATCAACACATCAAGATTTATTGATATGATCTTGATAGAGGAAACGAACACATGGGCACAGCCACTCTGAACCAGACCGATTTCAAGGTCGCCGACCTTTCCCTGGCCGATTGGGGACGCAAGGAGATCTCCATCGCCGAATTCGAAATGCCGGGCCTGATGGCCATTCGCCGCAAGTACGCCAAGAGCAAGCCGCTGGCCGGCGTGCGCGTCACCGGTTCGCTGCACATGACCATTCAGACGGCCGTGCTGATCGAAACGCTGGCCGACCTGGGCGCCAGCGTGCGGTGGGCAAGTTGCAACATTTTCTCCACGCAGGATCACGCCGCCGGGGCGATCGCGGCCGCCGGAGTCCCGGTGTTCGCCTGGAAGGGCGAATCCCTCGAAGACTATTGGTGGTGCACCTACCAGGCGCTGACCCATCCCGGCGGTAAGGGGCCCCAACTCATCGTGGACGATGGCGGCGATGCCACCCTGCTCATCCACAAGGGGTACGAACTGGAAAACGGCAGCGATTGGGTGAACAGCCCGTCCGGCAGCCATGAAGAGAAGGTCATCAAAGACCTCCTCAAGAAGATCCATGCCGAAACGCCCGCCCGTTGGCACGAAGTGGTCAAGGAGTGGCGCGGTGTCTCCGAAGAGACCACCACCGGCGTGCACCGCTTATATAAGATGCATGAAGCGGGCGCCCTGCTGATTCCCGCCATCAACGTGAACGATTCGGTGACCAAATCGAAATTCGATAATCTGTATGGCTGCCGCGAATCGCTGGCCGACGGCATCAAGCGCGCCACGGACGTGATGGTGGCCGGCAAAATCGCCGTGGTCTGCGGCTATGGCGACGTGGGCAAGGGCTCGGCGCACTCGTTGCGCGGCATGGGTGCTCGCGTAATCGTTACCGAGATCGACCCGATCAACGCGCTGCAGGCCGCCATGGAAGGCTTCGAAGTCACCACCATCGAAGACACCCTGGGCCGCGGCGATATCTATGTCACCTGCACGGGCAACTGCGACATCATCACGCTGGAGCACATGCAGCAGATGAAGGACCAGGCCATTGTGTGCAACATCGGCCACTTCGATAACGAAATCCAGATGGACCGGCTCAACGAATCCGGCGCCAGGCGGACCAACATCAAGCCGCAGGTGGATATGTACACCATTGAAGAGGGCCGCAGCATCTTCGTGCTGGCGGAAGGCCGCCTGGTGAATCTGGGCTGCGCCACCGGGCACCCCAGCTTCGTGATGAGCAACAGCTTCAGCAACCANNTGACCTCTGGGCCAACCGCGACACCTACAAGCCCGGCGTGTACACCCTGCCCAAGAAACTGGACGAGGAAGTGGCCCGGCTGCACCTGGAAAAGATCGGCGTGAAACTGACCACGCTTTCGCAGAAGCAGGCCGGCTACCTGGGCGTCGCCGTGGAAGGCCCGTACAAGCCCGATCACTATCGTTACTAGCAGTGTTACATTGAAATGAAACAACCGCAGGAGGCAATGCTTGGCAGATAATCAAAGACACCTTTTCACCTCGGAATCCGTCACGGAAGGTCATCCCGATAAGATCGCCGACCAGATTTCCGACGCCGTATTAGACGCAGTTCTGGCAGCGGATCCCACCGGGCGCGTGGCTTGCGAAGTCCTGGTCACCACCGGCACTTGCATCGTGGCCGGCGAGATCACGACCACCACCTACGTAGACGTTCCGCGCATTGCGCGAGGGACCATCGAGTACGTCGGATACAACGACGCCACTTATGGATTCGATTGCAACACCTGCGGCGTGCACAACCTGATTCAGTCGCAGTCGCCAGACATTTCGATGGGCGTGGATACCGGCGGCGCCGGCGACCAGGGGCTGATGTTCGGCTACGCTTGCGATGAGACGCCCGAACTGATGCCGTTGCCCATCATGATGGCGCACAAACTGTGCCGGCAATTGTCCGAAGTCCGCCGGCAGGGCGACTTGGGTTTCCTGCGGCCCGATGGCAAGAGCCAGGTGAGTGTGGAGTATGTGGGCAACACCCCGGTCCGCATTGAAGCCGTGGTCATCTCCACCCAGCACAGTCCCGAAGTTTCCACCGAAGAGTTGCGCCGGGAAGTGAAGAAGTACATCATCGATCCCGTAATGCCCGGCAACATGATGGACTCGGCCACCAAGATTCACATCAATCCCACCGGCCGGTTTGTAGTGGGCGGACCGCACGGCGATACCGGCCTGACGGGCCGCAAGATCATCGTCGATACGTACGGCGGCATGGGCCGGCATGGTGGCGGGGCATTCAGTGGCAAGGACCCGACGAAGGTGGACCGCTCGGCCTGCTACATGGCCCGTTACATCGCCAAGAATATCGTGAGCTCGAAGCTGGCCAGCCGCTGCGAAGTGCAACTGGCTTACGCCATCGGCGTGGCCGAACCGGTTTCGGTTTATGTGAATACGTTCGGCACCGGCGTCATCCCCGACGAGCGCTTCACGCAACTGGTGCGCGAAAACTTCTCGCTGACCCCGCGGGGGATCATCGAGACGTTGAATCTGCGCCGGCCCATCTATCGCAAGACTGCCGCATTCGGCCATTTCGGCCGGACAGAACCAACCTTCACCTGGGAAGCCGCGGATAAAGCCGAAGCCCTGAAGTCGCAAGCGGGCGCGGCAGCAGTAGCGTAGCGTTACCCAGTCGCTCGACCGGTTTTTCTACCCTGGTCTTCCTCCAGGGTGAGACGCTGGCCGTACGCATCGCCCCCCGGCCGCTCACGCCTGAAGAAGCGCGCCGATGATCGGCCTGTTCTCAAAGTGACGGCAGGAATGTACGGAAAAGCGTTCCACGGCTTCGAGGTGACCGACTGCTTGCCGATCCCCAGGCTCACCGCGGCATTCGCCGCAATAGAGAACATGACAGTCGGCGCGAGGCCGAACACGGCCCGCGTGTGGGTGAACAACGGATGGATCATCGGCAGACCCACACGGTTGATTGAGCGCCAGCCCCCGGCGTCGGTTGCGAGTTTCGCGACGGCCCATGCCCCGGTCCGGCGTTTGTCGTCTGCGCCGGCGGCACTGTTGTGGATCAGGGAACAACTGGCGAGACAGGATCGACCTTAAATTCGTCCATGAGCGGCAGAGATCGATCACGAACACGATGCCAGTCATAGAGACGACTAACCGTCGGCGATTCTGGCATGACATATACTCTTTAGAGGTTGAATCTCCATGCAGAAGACGACGCTCTCCCTCATTGCCCTGGCGGCCGCTGGAGCGGCCCTCGTCGCCATCGCGCAGACACCGGCGCCTCAGACACCGCCTCCCGCCGGACGCAAAGGCGGCGGGCAGCCCATGCCTCCCGGTCCGAATCCCAACTCGCAATACCGTCTGGGTCCGGACTCGATGCCGCAGGAAGGTGTGCCGAAAGGCGAGATCCGAGGGCCCTTCACGCTGCCGAGCAACGTGTATCCGGGGACTCAGCACACGTTTTGGGTCTACGTGCCGGCGCAGTACGACCCGGCAGTGCCCGCCAGCCTGATGGTCTTCCAGGATGGCCAGGCCTTCAAGGATGAGAATGGCGACCTGCGGGCGCAGAATGTCATGGACAACCTGATCTACCGGCGCGAGATTCCGGTGATGCTCGGTGTCTTCATCAACCCGGGTCGCCGGCCGGATCAACCCGAACCCAGCCCGCAGACCAGTTGGGGCGATGGCACCACCAATCGCGGCATCGAGTACAACACGCCCGACGACAGGTACGCTCGCGTGATTGTCGAAGAGCTGATGCCGGTGCTCTATAAGGAGTACAGCATCTCGAAAGACCCCGAGCAGCATGGAATTGGTGGATCGAGCTCTGGCGCCATCGCTGCATTCGCCGTCGCCTGGGAACGTCCCAACGATTTTCGCAAGGTGCTGAGCAGCGTGGGCAGCTTCGTAAATCTGCAGGGCGGGTATGTGTATCCTGACCGTGTGCTGGCCAGCGAGAAGAAGCCCATTCGCGTGTTCCTCTGCGACGGGCGCAACGACAACCGGGGCGTGGGCCGCGGCGGCACGTACGACGAGAAGCGCGATTGGTTTTTCCAAAACGTCCGCCTGATGAAGGCACTTACGCAGAAGGGCTACGACGTGAACTACTCATGGGGTATGAACCTGCATGGCCAGAAATTCAGTGGCATGATTCTACCGGAGATGATGCGCTGGCTGTGGCGCGATGGCCCGGTCTCCACCGATCCCAACGACATGGTGGAGCGCAGCTTCCGCCAGCCGGCGAAACGGTAACGCCGGCGATCTTGTCGCCGGTCGGCGGCTCGATGAACAGTGCGAAATACCGGCGGCAAGACCCCCGGCGTTACCGGGACAACACCCCCGGTGTTACCGGGACAAGACCGCCGGCCGGCCCTACGCGTCGATGCGCTTAGTCATCTTATCCAGGGCATCGCGATCGAACGGGTAACCCAAGCCTGGAGCCTTCGGCGCCAGTATGTAGCCATCCTTATCGACGCGGAACTTATCCTTGTGATACGGCCTGTCCGCGTACTCGGCCGGATGGGGCATCTCAAACCAATACGCATTCGGCAGCGCCAGTTCGAGATGGAAGTGGACCGCCAGGTCGAGCACATTGCCCCAATTGTGCGGCGTGCACTCGAGTCCGAAGGCGTCCGCCAGCAGGCCGACCCGCATGGAACCGCTGATGCCGCCGACGTTGTCCGCAATCAAGCGAACCACGCCCATTGCTCCGCGGCGAATGTATTCGGCGAAATCGGAAATGGACGCCAGAAACTCCCCCACATGCAATGGGACGTCGAGACGGCTCGCCAGTTCCACGAGGCCATCGAGATCGGTGGTGCGAATGGGGTCCTCGAACCACAGGTAATCCAGTTCATCAAGCAGCCGTCCCACTTTCAGCGCCTCGTAGCGGTTATACGCCTGCACCGGATCGTGCGCCAGAACATACTCGTCGCCGAGGGCCTTGCGAAGTTCCTTGATCTCCTCCATGTGGCCGACATAGGAAGGGATGGGCTCTCCGCTCCGATGC
>OKRF01000080.1:10551-12219 GCA_900290315.1 Candidatus Sulfopaludibacter sp. SbA3
TTTGTAATCGGGCCACGAGCCTCCGCTACGGCTGGGCACGGCGACGAAATTTCCAGCCGCGGGCCGCGCCCCCGCACCCACGGGACGCTGGCCTGCGCCACCGCCGGTGCGCGCGCGGGCATTGAGTCCGCCGGCGCTCTTCATTCCCGATGTGGCGCCCAACGCGGGCAGCAGGTCCAGGACATTCTGGCCTACCAGCGTTGCCTTGGCCCATTCCAGCCAGCCCGTGGTCCGTTCGCGGTTTCCAATGGTGTAGTTGCCCTCAATTCCGCTGTGAGTCACCACGGACAGGATCTCGCCGGTTTCGCTGCCGTTGAGGCGATGAATATTCGCCGTGTCGGTGACGTACACTTTCACCTNNAGGATTGCGCGGCCGCCGCTCCCGGATCGGCGAGGGCCGCGAAGCCCGCTGCGGTTCCGGCCGCCGAAGCAGTCAGGAAATTCCGGCGGGTCACCGGGTCTTTCATCATCCGCTGCTGTTTCTTGCCCGGCATACTCAACCTCGCAAATACGGTTTCAGATAGGTGTTCAGGGCGTCGCGGATCTCTTTCTTGCCCGCCTCATCGAGTGGCGCGGGGCGGCGGCCCGCGCCGGACTGGCTAGCGGGCACGCTCATCGGCCGCGTGATGGTGTCCTCTTTGAAGATGCCGCGCGCAATCAGCACGTAGGAACCCGCATTCGGAATGCTGTCGAAGGCAAGCAGCCGGCCGAACATATCGAAGCCTTCCCGTTTTTTGCCGGAGTGCCAAAGATCGAACGCCTGCGCGTAGACGTCCGCCATTCCCGTAGTGGGGCAATGGCCGGAGAATCCGCGCTCCATCTCCGTGATCATAGTCCGCACGCCGTTGCCCGAGAAAACGCTCAGCTTGCCCGCGGTTCTCTCGCGGATCTCGGCCACGCGCTGCAGCGGGTTCCCCGCCTCGTCCTTCACCACGCGCATGGTGGGGATTTCCTGGAACATCCGGACCACCAGATCCACGCTCATGTCGCCCGTGGTCTGCACGAAGAGAGGCAGGTCGGTGGCCTTGCCGATGGTCTTGTAGTACTCCACCATGGCGTTTGCGTCCGCCGTCTCGGGAGGCAGCGAGACGATCGCGTCGGCGCCATGACGGGCAGCGTGTTTGGCGTACTCCGTCGCCCCATCCAGGTCGCCGCCCTGCGTCTGCACGCCGATGACGAGAGCAGTCTTGCCGCCTTTTCCCGCCGCCAGGATGGCCTCCGCGCCATCCATCCGATCTTGCCGCGTGAGTCCGGCCCAGCCGCTCGCAATCTGCGGCCACACGAAGCCATGGACTCCGCCGCGATTGCAGAATTTGACTTCTGCCGCGAGGCACTCGAGATCCAGTTTGTTGTCCGGCGTGCACGGCGTCTGACCAATGGGAAAAAGGCCGTGCAACGGTTTGCTTTCCGCCGCAGAGCTGGTGTGGGCCAGGGCCACCGAGATCGCGCCTGCGCCCATTTGCCGGAAGAATTCGCGTCGTCCCGTCATGGTTCACCTTCAGGCAGTTTACTGCAAACAGGCGAACAACAATTGGATGCCGTAAAGGGGCAAAGCCGAGCCAGGCACGAAGATTCGCGGAATTTCGCGATAGGGCAAATTCGAGCCAGGCACGAAGATTCGCCAAAAGACGGCGAATTTCGAGCCTGGCACGGATTCGCGGCGGACAC
>OKRF01000341.1:0-5253 GCA_900290315.1 Candidatus Sulfopaludibacter sp. SbA3
CCTATAATGGATCGCAAAGTCCCAAATCTTAGGTGAATTCTTGTCCGTGGAAATCCAGGCTAGCCAGTTTGTTCTTCCACCCACGCGGGCTGTGTGAGCGCGGACCACACAACGTGTTTCTCCTTTCTTGAAACCAGTTGCAGTTTCAGCCGCCCCAGTTCACCAGTCGCCAAACGCCGCCAGCAGCCCCTGCACAATCCATAAAGCGTAGTTCTTCGTCTTTGTCATGTCGATTCTCCACCAGTAAGTCGAACGGCAGACCGCGGGATCGAGACCCTTTCGAAAATGAGAGAATCTGAGTACAGCTTTGTTCCGCGCAATCAAAAACCCGATCCTCCTCGCTTGCGTTTTCGCGGCGGCATCCTCATCGCAGAGCGGGCCGGCATTCCGTTCCGGCGTCGAACTCGTGGTCCTCCCTTGCACAGTGGTGGATGCGAGCGGCGTTCCGGTACGCGACCTCACCCGCGACGAATTCCGCGTCACCGACAACGGGGTTCGCCGGATTGTCGAAAATCTCTGGCTCGATTCGGACGCTCCATTGACCCTTGGGGTCATCGTGGATGCCAGCGAAAGCCAGCACGAACAACTCGCGGAGCACCGCCAGACCACACTCGATCTGCTCGACCGAATCCTGCGCCCCGGCGATAGCATCTTCGTAGTCTCGGTGAACCAGGACATTCGCTCGTGGGTCGACGTGACGGACTCGCCGTCCACACTTCGCAAGCAGATGGCTGCGAGCCCCGGCGAGTTGCTGGGAGAGCCGTGCCCCCAGCATCAAGTCCTGCCAGGTGTCAGGCTCACTTCCGCGTGCGGATCCAGCCCGCTCTGGAATGCCATCTACGAAGCAGCCCGCCTCAAGCTGCGTCCGCGCACGGGCAACAAGGCGCTGCTGATTCTCACCGATGGATTCGATAGCGGCAGCACTCGCTCCTGGCCCCAGGCGGTGCAGGAAGTGCAGCGGGCCGACGCTACCGTCTACGCCATTCAGTATCGCAGCAAGTTCGGGGGCAGCTTTGCGCCGGATCTGTACCGCCTGGTGGAAGCCGCGGGAGGCGCCTGTTTTCGTGCCCGCCTGGTGGAAGCCGCGGGAGGCGCCTGTTTTCGTGCGCCCGATGGCGCGTATGGCCCCATCGTTTCCCGCATCGAGACCGACCTCCGCCGCCGCTACGTGCTCGGCTTTCGGCCCGAAAAGCTGAGCGGCAAACTTCGTCACGATGTGCAAGTGGAAGTCACCCGCCCGCTGCTGACCGTGCGGGCGCGCAAGACTTACTTCGAACAATAGCGCTACGATCGGACCGCGGAAACCGCATTCGCCATCGGAATGCAGAGTTCCACCGTGGTGCTTTCCGCCTGGAACGTCAACTGCAAATCGGCGCCCGCGCCGTAGCAAATCTCCAGGCGGCGCCGGACGTTTTGCAGCCCTACGCCGGTGCCGGTGCTCTCCACCGGCGCGCCGCTGCTGCTGTTTTCCACCTGGATGCGCAGCTCTTCCGTCCGGTGTGCCACCCGGATCCGCACGTAACCCGGCTCGGTCCTCAGAGCCACGCCATGCTTGATGGCGTTTTCCACCAGCGGCTGGATGGAGAGCACGGGAATGGGAATATGAAGCGCTGCGTCATCCACGAGAATGTCCACCTGCAGGCGATTCCCCAGGCGCGACTGCTCCACTTCCAGATACGCGCGGACAATCTGCATTTCCTGCGCCAGCGGCACGAACGTTTTGTCCGTCTGCAGAAAATAGCGAAAGATATCGGCCAGGTTCAGCACCATGCGGCGCGCGCCCGTACTCTCCCGCGGAATCGTGCCGTACAGCGTGTTGAGCGCGTTGAACAGGAAGTGAGGATTGATTTGCGATTGCAAGGCGCGGAGCTCCGCCTGGCTGACCAGCCGGTTCATCTCCTGCTGGCGCAGCGATTCCACCCGCTCCCCGATCATCACGGCCGCCTTGCCCATAACGGCGAGATCTTCGCCCAGGTAGCGCCGCCCTCCCTGGCGGCGGCCCAGCAGGATCAGCCGGGAATCCCCTTTCCCGAGGCGCACGGGTATCACGGCTTCGGCCCAGGTCCATTGCTGCAAAGCGGCGTCGCCCAGCATGGCCGCGGTCACCGGGGCGTGCAGGCCCTGCGCGCCTTCCACCCGGCTCTGGCTGACCACCGCGTGCTGACTGGTCTTGACGGCGGCTGCGATGGCGGCCGCAGCCCAGTCCAGATACTGGTCCTCACTCAAAGCCGCGGGACAATCTCTTACCGCCGCCGGCAGGCTGGAGAGGCTGCCGTGACGGAACACCGCGTGCGTCAGCCACGCCTGTACCCGGTTGCGCAGCCAGGCGAAGAATACCAGGAACAGGCAGACGCTCACCAGCAGCAACGCCTCCTGCAGCGGTTCGGAAGCCATCCGCTCCACCAGCACCAGGCGGAATGCCGCCTCGATCACCAGGCCCGTCAGCACCGCGGCCAGCAGGGCGTTCGCCAGAAAGCGCACGAACGCGTCCAGCAGAACGAAGCGGTAATCCTGCAGCAGCACAAACAGCGCCAGGGGAATGCCGGCATGGTGAATCACCAGTTCTGCGGACCACACCTGCCCCGCGTGACCGGTGCCGAAATGGACAAACGACATGGCGAAAAGCGCCAGGCACATGGCAGCCGTGATGCGCGCGCCGCCCGGCCGCTGGTGCGCGCCGCGCCGGAACCAGATGCCAGCCACAGCGATCAGAGTCAGCACCAGGAAACCGATGGTGATCAGCAGCAGGGCCGTTTGATGCAGTTTGGCCCCGTTCCCGCGAATTTCCCAAAAGTGCATCGACACGGCAATCGCGCTCAGCACGTACCCCGCCGCCACCAGGCGCGGCTGGCTATCTTCCAGCGAGATGTGCAGCAGCACCGCTGGCAGCAGGCTCAACACGGAAAAGCTGACCGCCACTACCAGGTCCAGCAGCAGCGGAGACAACCCCGGCTGCATCAGCACCACCAGCGATCCCAGATTCCAAACCAGCGAAAGCGATGCGGCCAGCGCCGAAAGCGTGCGGCCCCGGTGCCCCGACCATCCGCGCACACTGAACAGCAGGCCCAGGAAGATCGCGAAAATCAGCGCTCCCCCGGCGTGGCCGAGAATGTTGATGAGCAGTGGTTGAGTCAGTCCAGGCATGGCTAGGATTTCTCGCCACCCCGAGTGGGACGGACGATCGTTTTTTGTCGTCTGTCTTCTTCGGGTCTCAGCGTCTCGGCGGTGAACAGACTTTCCCTCACCATTGCAAGAGTTGCCGCACATGCGCTGCCTGGCGCTTGCTGACGATGAATTCCTGGCCGTTGCTCAAGGTCAGCATCCACCGCTGGCTGCTCAGCGGCGTCATCTTGCGGACGTGGTTGACGTTCACCAGGGCGTTGCGGTGCACGCGCTGGAAGGTGGAATCGCGCAGCCGCGCCTCCACGTGGCGCAGCGCCTGGGTGGCCATGTATTTTTGCCGGGCGGTCAGGATCCATACGATTTCGTGCTCCGCCTGGAAGGCCAGCACATCATTCAGATCCAGCAGGTAGTATTCCTCGCCGCTGCGCCCCACCACCTTGCGGCTCTTCGGCTCCGAGGCTTCGTTGAGCCGTACCAGCGACTCGGCCACTTCCGGCGTCCGGCCGCGCAGCGCTCGGGCCCGGTCCAGCGCCTTTTCCAGCCGTTCGCGGCTGACCGGTTTCAGCAGATAATCCAGCGCTCCGGCTTCGAAGGCGCGGATGGCGTGCTGATCGTAAGCCGTAACGATTACCACAACGGGAAACGCGCCATCTGGCATCTTGTGGATCACATCGAAACCGCCGAGACCGGGCATCTCCAGGTCGAGAAACACCAGGTCGGGCTTCAACCGCGCGATCTGCAACAGGGCCGCGCTGCCATTCTCGGCCTCTCCGATCACTTCCACATCGTCAAACCCACCCAGTTCCTCGCGCAGGACACTCCGGGCGATCGGCTCGTCGTCCACGATGAGGGTGCGGATTGGCGGAAATGCCATCCTCATCGGATTAACCTGAAACTCACCGGTTTGAGAAGAAAAACTCATGAACGGGCTCTATTTCGTTATGAACGGCACACAAATCACCGCCAGCGGAAGCCCCTTTTGGGCAGCCCGCTGACGGCAGAATTCAGCCCGCCTGCGGCAAAATTCATCCCGCATGTCAGATTGCCATAGGCTCACTCTTCTTATGGTACCGATACTGGAAGCATCGTGAGATTCCTCTGCGCCCTCGCACTCTTTCTGATAACGTCCGCGGCCCGGGCCCAATCGATCAGCGCCGGCACGGTGACCGGCGCGGTCACCGACCCTTCCGGCGCGGCCATCGTGGGGGCCTCCGCCTCTTTGCACAACCCGCTCTCCAACTACCAGCAGACCGTCACCACCGATCCGGCCGGTACATTCCGCTTCACCAACGTGCCGCTGAACTCCTACCACCTGGAAGTGAAATCGGCGGGATTCACGTCTTTCCAACAGGATGTCGCGGTGCGGTCCACCGTGCCCATGAACCTGAACGTCAAACTGACGCTTGCGGGTGCACAGACTACGATTCAAGTGGAAGGCTCCGGCTCTGACATCCTGGAAAACATCCCCACGGCCCACAACGACGTGGACCAGAGTTCGCTGGCAACGCTCCCTATTTCTTCTCCCGGCTCGGGATTGAGCGATGCCATCACTTTGAGCGCGCCAGGCGTGGTGGCGGACTCCAACGGCTTCTTCCATCCGCTCGGCGACCACGCGCAGACCAGTTACTACATCGATGGACAGCCCATCAGCGACCAGCAGAGCAAGGCATTCTCCACCCAGATGCCGGAAAACGCCATCCAATCGATGGAACTGATTACCGGATCGGCCCCAGCTCAATACGGCGACAAAACCAGCCTGGTGGTGGATGCAGTCACCAAATCGGGACTCGGCAAGCCCCTGTTTGGCAGCTTCGATGCGACGTACGGCTCGTTCGGCACAGTGGGCGAAAAGGCCTCGCTGGGGTTCGGGTCGGCCCGCCTGGGTAATTTCGCGGTGCTGAATTCCGACCGCTCCGGTCGCTTCCTGGATAGCCCGGAGTTCTACCCCATGCACGACATCGGCAACAACGAAACCTTCTTCGACCGCGTGGACTTTCAGCCCAACGGCAAGGACTCCCTGCACCTGAACCTCTTCGCGGCGCGCAACTGGTTCCAGATTCCCAACACGTATGACCAGCCGGGGCAGGACCAGCGGCAGAAAGTGGACAGCTTCAACATCGCGCCGGGATC
>OKRF01000341.1:5263-10576 GCA_900290315.1 Candidatus Sulfopaludibacter sp. SbA3
CCGCGACGTCTTCCAGGACCTGCCCGCAACTCTCTCGCAAGACCGTCACCTGCTGAACTACGGCATCCGCGCCGACGTTTCCACAGTGAAAGGAAGGCATAACATCAAAATCGGCACCGAATTGAAGCAGACCCGGCTGTTCGAAGATTTCTCCATGGGCATCACCGACCCCGCGTTTCTGGCCGATCCCACTGTGGCCCCGGGCCTGGTGCCGTACGACCTGACCCGCGGAGGCGCCCTTTTCCGTTTCCGGTCCACGGGCAACATCAATCAGGCCGCGGTGTATGTGCAGGATTCTGTGAATTTCGGCAACTGGTCGCTGAACGGAGGCCTGCGTCTGGATCGATACGACGGGCTCAGTTCGGGCAACGGCTTCGAGCCGCGCATCGGCGCATCCTACCAGATCAAGGATACCGGCACCGTGCTGCGCGCCTCTTTCGGCCGCACCTTCGAGACCCCTTACAACGAAAATCTGCTGCTCTCCAGCGCCTCGGGCGTGGGCGGCCTGGCCACCAACGTGTTCGGCGCGTTCGGTTCCGTGCCGCTCAAGCCCGGCGTGCGCAACCAGTTCAACACCGGACTGCAACAGGCCATCGGGAGGTTCCTTCTGATGGACGCCAACTACTTCTGGAAATACACCGACACCGCTTACGATTTCGATGTGCTGTTCAACACGCCGGTGACGTTTCCCATCGCGTGGCGCAAGAGCAAGCTGGATGGCGTTGGCGCGCGCATCTCCACCACCAGCCTGAAGGGCTTCCAGGCTTACATGACCCTGGGACACACGCGGGCGCGGTTCTTCGGGCCGGAAACCGGCGGCCTGATTTTCAACTCCCCGGTGAATGCGTCGGTATTCCGCATCGATCACGACCAGGCCCTGGAGCAGACCATGAACCTGCGCTACCAACGCAAGAAAGACAGCCCCTGGGTGGATTTCACCTGGCGCTACGATAGCGGAATGGTAGCGGGTAATGTGCCGGACCTCGCCTCCGCGCTGGCCCTCACCGGAGCGCAGCAGGCGGCCATCGGTTTCTTTTGCGGCGGTGTGCCGGCCACCATCGCGAGTCCCATCACCACCTGCACCGGTTCGTACGGAGCATCGCGGGTGGTCATTCCCAAAGCGGGCACGGAGAATGCCGATACCAACCCGCCGCGCATCGCGCCCCACCACGTGTTCGATGTCTCGGTGGGCACGGACAACCTGCTGCATACGGAAGGGCCCCGCATGACGCTGCGCCTGAGCGTGCTGAACCTGGCCAACGAAGTGGCTCTCTACAATTTTCTCTCCACCTTCAGCGGAACGCACTTCATGACGCCGCGGAGCGTCAATGTAACGGTGGGCGTGAACTTCTGACGCGCCGGGCCGGGGGAAGGATGCGCTTCCCACGTCATCTCCGCGGTCTCCTCGTCACACTGGTTCGCAATTCCGTCAATTGGTGGAATTCACCCGTTCGGAGCAAATTCGATGCCGCTGGTGAGAAAAGAATGAGCGCCGACTGGCAGGGCCCACATACTAGACGTGCCCTATGGGGAGCCGCAGCCAGTATTGGGACAGAACGACTCGCCAGGCCGCAATCAAATTGACGCTGTGCGCGTTGATCATTTTCGGCTTCACGTGCGTCATGATGCAATCGACCGTCTGGAACCGTCCCCCCATACCGGCGCGCGAGCCTTTCTATACCACCCTTCCCGGCGTGGACCTGAGCAGGGTAGCTCCCGCCAAATTGCCAGCGCTCTTGAAGCATCTCAACTCGTGGCGCTGCCCTTGCGCCTGTTTGCGAACCGTGGCCTCCTGCCGCAACCATCACGGCACCTGCAGTTTCAGTGTAGCCATCGCCCGGGAGGCTGCGGCCGCGGCCGAAAAGCCGTAACGGGGAATCCCGCTGAATCTGGAATATCGCCCGCTCGCCAGGTGGATGTCGTCCGCTCGTCAGTTTCCCGTGACTGAATGGAGCGATTCGTTGTAGATCTAACATGAGATGGACTCTGGTGCCTTGAAGACCCTGATTGTGGACGATGAGCCCATTCCCCGCCGCGTGCTTCGCGAGGACTTGGAGCTGTTGCCCGATGTCGAAGTGGTGGGCGAGGCCGAGAACGGCAAAGACGCCTTGCTGCGCATCGAGAAGCTGAAGCCCGACCTGGTCTTTCTCGACCTGCAGATGCCCGTAATGAGCGGCTTCGAAGTGGTGCGAAACCTTACCGGAAAACACGCTCCGGTGGTAGTGATTGTCACCGCGTTCGATCAGCACGCCATCCAGGCGTTCGAGGCAGGCGCGGTGGATTACCTGCTCAAACCGGTCAACGAGGCGCGCCTGCGCACGGCGGTGGAGCGCGCCAAAACCATGCAGGGCCGGCCTCTGGAGATCGCCAACGACGTGGCGCGCATCGCGGCGGCTACCGGCACGGCGCATGTAGGACAGCGCCGCAAGGTGGTAGGGCGCAACGGCCCCGACTATCTCCTGCTGGATGCCGACGAAATTCTGGCCTTCCAGGCCGAGCGGGAATTGGTATGGATCATCACCGCGAAACAGCGCCTGCTGGCCACGCAGCCGCTGCGCGCCATTCAGGACCGCCTGGGCGAGACGCAGTTTCAACGGGTGCACCGCAACGCCATCGTCAATGTCAATCACGTGCGCAAGATGAGCGCGCTCAGTAGTCAACGGTGGCTCATCACTCTGAGTAACTCGCTGCAGCTCATCGTCAGCAAGCGGCAGGCGCACAACATCCGGCAGATCCTACAGTGGTGAGCGTAGGCCTTTCGCGGCTGATTTTAGCTCGCTCCTGGTAAGTTCTAGTCCTCCGGCAAGAATAAGATTGGCGATCCTGGCCGCCCTGCCAATACTTAGGGAATGAAGAAAACTCTCGCTGTCATTGCTTTAGGTGTGCTTCTCGGTGCCGTCGGCGGCGCGTTCGGGCAGTCCCTCGGTAATGCCGGAACGATTGAAGGCACCATCCTCGATCCCTCCGGTGCAGCCATCGCCAAAGCCGAAGTCAGTATCCATAACGCCATCACCAATTACAGGCAATCGGCGCTGACAGGCACGGATGGCTCGTTTAAGCTGGTCAACATTCCTCCCAATCCGTATCACCTGCAAGTGATGGCGTCCGGCTTCAACGTCCACACCCAGGATGTCGATATTCGTAACGCAGTACCGGTGCAGGTGAAAGTCCAGATGGACCTGGCCGGCGCCGCGAAGACCACCGTTACCGTAGAGGGCGCGGGGCAGGACTTGCTGGAAGTGGACCCCACGGCACACGTGGATACCGACCGAAACCTGAAGATGAAGCTTCCCACCATCGATGCAGGCGCGGGTTTGAGCCAGGCAATCGTCTATAGCACGGGCGGCGTGGCTGCCGACGGCAACGGCTTCTTCCATCCGCTGGGCGATCACGCGCAAGTGAGTTTCGTGATCGACGGGCAGCCCATCAGCGATCAACAGAGCAAAGTATTCTCCACGCAGCTTCCCGCCAGCGCCATTCAAAGCATGGAAATCGTAACGGGATCGCCGCTCGCCGAATTCGGCGACAAGACCAGCCTCACGGCGAGTATCACCACGCGTTCCGGCTTGGGCGCGGGGCGGGTGTTCGGCAATATCGACGCCAACTACGGTTCGTTCGGCACGGGGGGCGGCAGTCTCGGCCTGGGGTACGGCACCGCGACATTCGGCAACTTTCTGGCCGTCGATGGCGTGCGCAGTGGCCGCTTTCTCGATACTCCCGAGTTCCGGCCTTTCCATGACATCGGCAACAATCAGACTTTGTTCGATCGTCTCGACTTTCAACCCACCGGCAAAGACGTGCTCCATTTGAACCTCTTCCTGGCGCGGAACAATCTGGAGATCCCGAACAATGTCGATCAACAGCAGAACGGACAAGCCCAGAGCCAGCGAGTGCTCACCTGGAGCTTTGCCCCGGGCTACCAGCATACGGTGAGTGCGCACACTCTGATCACGATCAATCCCTACGTCCGCAAGGACCAGTTCAATTACTACCCAAGCTCCGATCCCACCAACGATCTGCCCACCACCCAGTCCCAGCAGCGGCAGCTTTTGAACTGGGGCGTGAAGGCAGACGTCTCCACCAACACCGGCCATCACACCATCAAGTACGGGATCGATGCGAAGCAGACCCGCCTGCTGGAGAATTTCCAGTTCGGCGTCGAGGATCCGGGCTTCAACCCGATTTGCGTGGATTCGGACGGCAATGCCGCCGGCCCATCGACCGTCACGGACCCGAACAAGTGCGACGGTCTCGGCCTTACCGCCAATCCGAACTTGAACCCCGGCCTGGTCCCTTACGACCTGACTCGCGGCGGACAACTGTTCACGTACCACGCCACTGGCAACATCAATCAATTCGCGGCTTACATCCAGGACACGATTACGGCTGGAAACTTCGTCTTCACTCCGGGCTTCCGTTTCGACCATTACAGTGGGCCTGCTACCGCGACCAGCCCGCAACCGCGCTTGGGCATCGCTTACAACATCAAGGGCACCGGAACGGTTCTGCGCGTGGCTTACTCGCGCACGATGGAGACGCCTTTCAACGAGAACCTGCTGCTCTCGAGCGCCACCGGAATCGGCGGGCTGACGCAGAATGTGTTCGGCTCGGTGAGTTCACCCCTGCAGCCGGGCAACCGGAACCAGTTTAACGGCGGCTTTCAACAGGCGATCGGCAGGTATCTGCTGATTGACGCCGACTACTTCTGGAAGTATACCCACAACGCGTACGACTTCAACACACTGGGAGCCACCACGATCACCTTCCCGATCGTATGGCATAACTCCAAGCTGGATGGAGTTACCGGCCGTGTCAGTACGACTAACATGAAAGGCTTTCAAGCCTACTGGACGTTTGGCCATACGCGCGCCAGATACTTTCCTCCGGAAGATGGCGGACTCATCTCCCAGGGAGCGCCGCTGGCCGCAGGGGTATTCCGCATCGACCACGACCAGGCGTTTCAATCGACGGCAGTTTTCCGCTATCAGCACAAGAATGCCGAGTGGATGGCGTTCACCTGGCGTTACGACAGCGGCCTGGTGGTGAGCGGCGTGCCGGATGCCGGCGCAGCCATGATCGGCGGGTTCGCCGGTATGTCGCCCAATCAGCAGGTGACGGTTGGCCTGGCCTGCAACGGTGTGTTTGCCACGGTGGCGAACCCGATCTCTGACTGCCTTGGCTCCAACGGCACGATGGGTAAGGTCACATCGACCCTGCTCACGTTGCCCCAGGGCGGATATGATAACTTCCCTAGCCTGGATTTCCACGGACAAGAATTCACCTAAGATTTGGGACTTTGCGATCCATTATAGG
>OKRF01000511.1:0-8948 GCA_900290315.1 Candidatus Sulfopaludibacter sp. SbA3
ATCGATAAAGGGCGTGTAGATCGGTTTCGTCTTGCCCATCAGCAGCATAGCCGCTTTGCTGGCAAGCTTGCCCAAAACCACGTCCTGGGCATCGATGACATGCCACTGGCGCGCAACACCGTTCTTGGAGGGGAACTCGGTACTCATTGACACACGTCTCCAACTCTTCTTTCGCAAAATATTAAGCCTACCGGGAATCAGGCCCCATTGTCAAATCGGGTTACAACCCGCTGGCTCGCAAAACTGGCGGCGGCGCGGGATTCAGCGCTCGCTCGAAGCATCCGTTTATACTGTCCATACGGCCTTTCCATGCGGACAAATCATCACCAGCCACTGCTCGCTTTCCCGGTACTCGGCGTTCTGGCCTTGTGGAGCGCAGGGTTCTTCAGCGGCAAGCCAGTCTCCGCGGCTTCCACCGGGCCCGCGTTCGTGGAATTTGACAGCGGGCAGGTGCGCCCGCTCTCGATCTCACCGGATGGCAACACGCTGTTCGCCGTCAACACTCCCAACGGCACGCTGGAAGTCTTCGACCTGACATCCGGATCGCCGGTGTTCGATTCTCGTGTTCCGGTGGGTCTGGAGCCGGTAGCCGTGGCGGCTCGCACCATTACCGAAGTCTGGGTGACCAATCTGCTCTCCGATAGCGTCAGCATCGTCAGCCTGACGGGCACACCGCACGTGGTGCGCACGCTGCTGGTGGGCGATGAACCGCGCGACATCGTCTTCGCCGGCAACCCCGCGCGCGCGTTCATCACCACCGCGCATCGCGGGCAGCAGCGCACCGACCCTTCCATCGCCAACGTGCCCGGCGCCGGAGATCCCCAGTTCACCACGCCGGGCATTCCGCGCGCTGACGTGTGGGTATTCGACCCCGCCAACCTGGGCACCACGATCGGCGGCACGCCGCTCAAGATCATGAGCTTCTTCACCGATACTCCGCGAGCCCTGGCGGTGAGTCCCGACCGGAACATGGTTTACATAGCCGGCTTTAAGACCGGCAACCAGACCACCACGGTGGCGCAGGGCCGCGTCTGCACCGGCTTTCAGAACAAGCCGTGTACCCTGCCCGACGGCACGGTGAGCCCAGGCGGCAACCCCGGCCCGGCCACGGATTCGATCGGCGAGCCCGCCCCCGAAGCCGGCCTGATCGTGAAGTTCAATAACAGCGACGGCCACTGGGAAGATGAACTGCGCCGCGTTTGGGACAGTTCCGTGCGCTTCACCCTGCCCGATACCGACGTCTTCGCGGTGGACGCCAATCGCCTGACTCAGACCGCCGCGTACGCGCACGTGGGCACCACGCTATTCAATATGGCCACCAACCCGGTCAGCGGAACCCTGTATGTGAGCAACACGGACGCCTTCAACAACGTGCGCTTCGAGGGGCCCGGAGTCTTCGGCGGCCACACCGTGCAGGGCCACCTGGCGGAATCGCGCATCACCGTGATTGCAGGCAGCAACGTGGCGCCGCGCCGGCTGAACAAGCACATCGATTACAGCAAGCTTGCCGGATCTGCCGGCTTTGACCCAACCGCTAAGACGCACAGTCTCTCCATGCCAGTCGATATGGCGGTCACCAGCGACGGTCAAACGCTGTACGTGGCCGCATTCGGCTCCAGCAAAGTGGGCGTATTCGATACCAAGGCGCTGGAAGCCGACACGTTCGACCCGGTGGCGGCCAGCGCAAATTACATTTCGGTCAGCGGAGGGGGCGTCAGTGGACTGGCCCTGGACGAGCCTCGCGGCCTGCTGTATGTCATGACCCGCTTCGACGACGCGGTGAAGACGATCGACCTGAAATCGCATCAGCAAGTGGCCGCAGTACCCATGCCCAATCCCGAGCCTCCTTCGATAGTCAACGGCCGGCCCATGTTGTATGACGCTACGCGATTCTCTGGCAACGGCGAAGCCACCTGCGCCAGTTGCCACATTTTCGGCGACATGGATGACATCGCGTGGGACCTGGGCAATCCCGATAACGCCGTCACTACGAGCCCCATCCCCATCAATTTCGGCGGATTGATTCCTTTTCTGGTAGCGCTGAACGCCACCGGCCTGAACTCGCCGATCAACGGGAGCAACAAGGCCTCCGACTTCCATCCCATGAAGGGACCGTTCACCACCCAGACGCTGCGCGGCCTGCGAAACTCCGGCGCGATGCATTGGCGCGGCGACCGCTCTACCGGGGCATTTGGCACCGATCCGTTCGATTCGAACCTGTCTTTCATGAATTTCATTGTCGCGTTCCAGGGACTGGTGGGCAGCGTGGATGCGCCATCCGCCGCCGACATGCAGGCATTCGCCTCATTCCAGTTGCAGGTGCTGCCGCCGCCCAACCCCGTGCGCAATCTGGACAATTCGCTGACCCCTTCGCAGCAGCGCGGGCAGGCGTTTTTTTCCGGCAACCGCCCTTCCGATGGCATCGTGTCGAGCCTCCTCGATCAACTGGTCGGACAGGCGTCTTTCACCTGCAATGGCTGCCACACATTGGATCCCGCGAACGGATCCTTCGGCACCGGCGGCAACCAGAGTTTTGAGGGGCTGCCGCAGATCGTCAAGATTCCGCACTTGCGCAATGCCTACGCCAAGATCGGCATGTTCGGCACTCCGTCGGTGGGCCTCTTCCAGGCTCCCGACAGCGGGAACACGGGCGACCAAGTCCGCGGGTACGGTTTTACCGGCGATGGGTCCACGGACACGTTGTTCCGCTTCCTCTCCGCCGGCGTGTTTCAGCCCACGGCAAACTCGGGCTTTCCGCAGAATAATCCCGATGGCACGCGGCGCGACGTGGAGCAGTACTTACTGGCCTTCGATAGCGATCTGGCGCCGATCGTGGGGCAGCAGATTACGTTGACCAGTGACAATCGCACGGCGGCCGGTCCGCGGATCGATCTGCTGATGCAGCGCGCCGGTGTTCCGTTTGTGTCCAAGTCGCTGAACGGCACCGTGACGGAATGCGATGTGGTTGCAGAGGTGGCGCAGAACGGGCGCGTAGTGGCGTACTGGCGTACCTGTACGATTCGGCGGCCGGCAATTTCATTCCGGACGATGGCAGTGCACGGCTGTCCGATGTCGCCTTGCGCGGCCTCGCGGCCACTCCCGGTCAGGAAGTGACTTATACCGCAGTGACGCCGGGATCGGGTCCGCGAGTTGCCTCCCGCCCGTTGCCACGCAGGCGAACGCACCCGCGATAGAATCGTCCGCCGCAAACCCGNNNTCCCGCCCGTTGCCACGCAGGCGAACGCACCCGCGATAGAATCGTCCGCCGCAAACCCGGCCAGGCTCGAAAATCCCAAGCCGGCGCGCACGCCGCAAACCCGTGCTTCCCTCGAAAATCCTGAGCCGCGTGTCCGCCACAAATCCGTGCGAGGCTTGAAATTCGCCGCCTTTTGGCGAATCTTCAAGCCTGGCTCGAATTTGCCCCTTCGCGAATTTGCCCCTTCGCGAAACCCCGACGCGTTCCCCCCATTTTCATACCCATCGTTGCCCGCGAGCGGGCCCCCCAACAGGCTCGAAACTCGCCGCCTTTTGGCGAATCTTCGTGCCTGGCTCGAGTTTGCCCCTTTACGAAAACTCCGACGCGTTGTTTCTTTCCTCCGCTGTCCCAAATAAAAATGAGCCGTTTGCGCTCCCGTTTGCGCTTATATAAACAGGTGGGGGTGCTTTCATGGAACCGCCAGTGCAACAGATGCTCGACGCGATGCGGGATGGAAGTATGTATCTCGATCCCTCGGCGATCTGGGCGGCTCTGCGCGAATCGGCGGCCATGGTCCACCTGCCGCTGGCGGAAGGAATCTGGCTTTGCACCCGATGGGCCGATTGCGCGGCGCTGGCGCGCGATCCGCGACTCTCCTCAGTTCGCGCGGAAAAACTCGTGAACCGCGCTCCGGCCGAGGTCCGCGAACTGATGGAGCCCGTAGCGGCATTCCTGGCCGACACCGTCCTGTTTATGGACCCGCCGCGCCATGCGCGCATCCGGAAGCTGATGGGCCGCGCCTTTTCGCCGGAAGTCATGGACCGCATGCGCTTGCGCATGGAAACCCTGTTTGACCAGATGCTGGAGGATTGGATCAATTCCGGCGAGGCCGACATTATGGCATCGCTCATCCATCCCTTTCCAGCCCTGGTGATCGCCGACATGCTCGGCTTTCCTCCGGACGACTGGCGCCAGTTCCTGTTGTGGGCGGATGCCCTGATGCGGGTCATCGGCAACCTCGAGATCACGGCGGAAGAGGCCCGCCGCGCCGTCCCGTTGGTTCACGAGATGCTCGACTACGTGCGCGCCGCCGTCGACGACCGCACCCGCAACCGAGGGAGCGATCTGTTGAGCCTCCTGCTGGGGATGGAAGATGGCGACGTCCTGGATCGCGAAGAGGGGGTCAACCAGGCAGCCCTCTTGCTGTTCGCCGGTCATGAGACCACCCGCAACCTGATTGGCGGCGGGCTGCACCTGCTGCTCTCCTCGGACGGTACCACGCGCCGGATCCCGTCCGACCCCGTGGCGCTGCGGCTGGCCATCGACGAATTGCTCCGCCTGGCTTCTCCCATTCAGGTGGTTGGCCGCGTGGTGGTGGAAGATTTCGAATACGACGGCCACTCGCTGCAAAAGGGAGACTCCATTCTGCTGGGTTGGGCGGCCGCCAATCGCGACCCGCGGAAGTTCGCGGACCCCGGCCAGATCCTCCTGGAGCGCCGCCATAATCCGCACCTGGCGTTCGGCGCCGGCCCGCACGCCTGCCTGGGCATGCACCTGGCTCGTATAGAAGCGCAAATCGCCTTCGAGCGGATCTGGCAGCGCCTCCCCGACTTGCGCCTGGTCCCGGACGGCACCGAGTGGACCGCCAATCTCTTCGTCCGCGGCCCCCGGAAAATGGAAGTCGCCATGGCGGCGGCCTTGTAGATTGCGCACGCCTGATGGCACGTACAATAAGGACGTAGGCAACCGAAGGAGGCGTTGATGCGCACTTCGTTGTTCCTGGCGTTCACACTTCTGTCGTCCGCTTTCGCCCAGCAGGCGCCTGTAGTCACTATCGAGCCAGCGTGTGCGGAGTGGCAATGGCCCGGCCCCGGCGGCGGGCAGATGATTCCGCCGCGCATCGCCATCCGGTACGATCCTCGTGCGCCGGCGGCGCGGCTAAAATCTCCGCAATCGGTGACGCTCGTCCTCGCTACCGGAAAGGGACTTCATTATGAATCGACGGCGATTCTCATGACGCGGTTGGCCGACGGTACGTGGCAGTCAGAGTATACGCCCGCGCGCAACTACTCCCCGGGCTATTCGATCTTATTTTTTGAAGATGACAAGGGCCGGGTGGATCACAACGGCGCGCAGTATTGGGACCTTCTGGATTGTCGTAACGGAGAGCCGGCGGAGACGGCCGTGGATGCTCTGGGTTTGACTTACGAGGGCCGTTTGCTGGCTCCCGGTATCCAGCGCCGGCCTGATCTGGCGCGGGCTCTCGAGGTTTTCAAGACCGATCTGAAGAAGCAGCCCACCCGATACCACGATAACGAACGGATCTGGGAATACGAAGTAAAATTGGGCGGCGGAAGCGCGGCCGCGTACCAGCAGGTAGCCGGCGAGTTGGAGTCGTTCCTCAGCGCTCACAGTCGCGATCCGGGCGCGGTATATGCGGCCACGGGCTTTGTCGAAGTCCACCAGCAAAAGCTGCCGCCGGCGCTGGTTCAGCGGCTTCGAGATGTGGTGACGGCTCTTCCCGAAACAGCGGATCTGTTCCAGCATGATGGGAGGGGAGGCGTTTATCCTGTATCGCGGACAGACCTGCCTAGGGCCGAGCGCCTTCTCAAAGGGCTGATACAAGACGTTATGAATATGCTCGCCGACCTGGATTACTGGTCGGTCGATCTGGAGCGGACGGATTCGCGTAAGAAGGCCGATGACTATCTCGCTTTCGCCACGCGATATCCCGAGAGCCGGCGCATCGGCGAGGCCTACGGCAGGATCTTCGAATGCAAGAAAGAGCTGAATGACGTCGCTGGTGCGGAAGCGGCATTCGAGAAATGGGTCGCCGCCGATCCGCCCAACATCTTCCCGATCTTCTCCATGGTGGAGTTCTATCTCGCCCAGAAGGCCAAGCCCGACCGTGCGCTTGATCTGCTCGACCAGGCGGCGGCAACGTACCGGGAGAGTCTGGCGCCCTCCTCACATCGGCATTTCCCGGATGTTCTGTGGCGCATTGCGTTTCTGCGCGGCCAGGCCCACCGCTTGCTGAANNACGCGCGCCGATCTGGAGGCCGCTGCCCAAGCTGCACCGGACAATCCCGATATCCTTTGGACCCTGGGCCAGGTGTGCGAAGAAATGGGCGACTACTCACACGCGGTCGCGGCCTACCTGTCCGCTGCGAGCGCGCCCACTCAGGAGAGTTCCGCGCCGCGCGAGGCTTACGAACGCCTGTTCGCCGCGCAGGGGTTGGGAAGCAGCACGGATGCCGGCCAAAAGCTTCTCGCCGAGGTTGCTGCCCGCACGCGCCACGCCGCTGCCGAATACACCCCCATCGCTATGACCCGCCCGGCTCCCGAGTTCGCATTTACCGATCTGGCGGGGAAGCCATTCGATAATCGTACCGTCAAGGGCAAGCCCGCGATCCTCACGTTCTGGGCGTTCTGGTGCGCACCGTGCGTCGCCGAACTGTCCGCTCTCGAGAAATTCCAGCAGGAGCACCCCGATGCCAACCTGCTGGCCGTGGAGATCGGCCACAAACCGGAAGAGGTGGCAGCGTTCCTGAAGGCTCACAATCTCAAGGCGCTGCATGTTGCGGCCACTGCCGGTATGCCTCGCGAGTTAGGCGTGGTAGCCGTTCCCGCCGCCATCGTGATCGACCGCTACGGCCAAATTCAGTTTGTTCATATTGGCCAACTGGCCGATGCCGGCGCGATTCTTGGCAAGGACTTGAGCGCGTTTCCTGCCCAATAGGCCACGGTTCACAGTGTGTTCATCTGCCATGTAGATAATAGCGATTGTTTGCTATGCACACTCCTCCCGGACGTGAAGCACTCGGTTCGCATGTTTCGCAAGAGCGCCGGCTTCACCGTCACGGCCGTGGCCGCGCTGGCGCTGGGAATCGGGGCGGCCACGGCGATTTTTTCCATCGTGAATGCAGTGCTGCTGAAGCCTCTGCCGGTTTTCGACTCGGACCGCTTGGCGTTGCCGGCGAGCGCGGCTCAGCAGCCCGCCGACTACTTCAAGATCGTGGTAGTGGATCAGGACAGCGGACGCGGTGTACCGCTGGTGGAACTGTGCACCACAAATCAGGTTTCCTATTACACCGACAGCAACGGGATTGTCGCCTTTTATGAGCCAGGCTTGATGAATCAGTCCGTCTGGTTTTCCGTCCAGAGCCATGGATACGAGTACCCGCAGGACGGGTTTGGAAATCGCGGAGCGGCGCTAAAGACCACGCCGGGCGGCTCGGCCGTGCTCAAGATCAAGCGGATCAATGTGGCGGAGCGGCTCTATCGGCTCACCGGGCAAGGCATCTATCGCGACAGCGTATTGGTCGGCGAGCGAGTCCCCATTCAATAGCCCACGCTGAATGGCCAGGTGGCCGGGCAGGACGGAGGGCAGGCCGTTCCCTACCGCGGCAAAGTGTATTGGTTCTTCGGGGACACGGTGAAGTTCTCCTACCCTCTGGGAAATTTTGCGGAGTCGGGCGCGGTTTCCGAACTGCCGGACCATGGAGGGCTGGATCCAAGCTTAGGGGTCGATCTGAAGTACTTCGTCGATAAAACGGGATTCAGTAGGGCTATGTGTCCAACCGCTGAGGACGGTCTGGAGTGGCTGTTCTGGGCAGGGGTGGTGACCGATGCGAGCGGCCAGGAGCGCCTGGCTGGCGAGTGCCGGAGGATGAAGAATCTGGGCGAGACGCTGGGCCGCGCGCTGGTGGTGTTCAACGACGACACACAAAAATTCGATGCGATTCAGCGGTTGAGTTTGACTGCCCGGCTCAGCCTGGAAGGCCGGCCTTTCCGGGTCCGTAGCGGCGGCCACGACTTTCTGTACTTCCCGTCCGATTCTTCTCCGGGAGCGCGCGTGCAGGCGGACGTCGCACACCTGACGAGTCCGTCCGGGTACGAAGGGTACACCTGCCTGGCACCCGGCAGCGGCGTGGATGCCAGTGACGCCAGGCTGGAGCGCGGCGCCGATGGCCGCCTGGTTTGCGGCTGGAAGCGCGAGACTCCGCCGCTGAATTACAAGCAGCAGCAAGCGCTCATCGCGGCTGGGAAACTGAAGCCGCAAGAGGGCTTGATCCAGCTTCGCGATTTCTGGTCCGCGGCTCCAGTTGAGGCTTACCTCGACTCGGTGGAGTGGAACAGCTACCGGAAGCGCTGGATCATGCTGGTGGAGGGGCGCGTTGGGGAAATCTGGTACGCGGAGGGCGATACCCCGCTTGGCCCGTGGGTGTACTCGACGAAGGTTGTGACCCACGACCGTTATGCGTTCTACCTGCCGGTGCAGCATGCTTTCTTTGCCCAGCAAAACGGCCGGCTTCTCTACTTTGAGGCGACTTACACGGACTTCTTCTCCGACACTCCGGTCAAGACGCCACGCTACGACTACAACCAGGTGATGTACCGGCTTGCGCTCGACGACTCGCGTCTGTTTCTCCCCGTGCCAGTCTACCGGGTGGGCGGCAAAGATGGATCGACCCGTTACCTGTTGCGCGAAGGCGTCGATTCCCGCAACGAATGGCAGAACATTCAGGAGATCGGTTTCTTCGCGCTGACGCCGGACCGGGCTCGCGAAGGGCTCGTTCCTCTATTCGCAACTCCGGGAAGGCGCGGTACGGCCCTGAGTCTCGATCCGCCCAACGGAGCACCAGCTCCTCAGCCGTTGTTCTATGCCTTCCCGGTGAAAGAGACGGAGCCGGGACTGACCCTGGCGGGAAAGTGGAATTGCACGGTGCGCGATTCGGGCGGCTCCGAGTAT
>OKRF01000511.1:8958-19488 GCA_900290315.1 Candidatus Sulfopaludibacter sp. SbA3
GACTGACCCTGGCGGGAAAGTGGAATTGCACGGTGCGCGATTCGGGCGGCTCCGAGTATCCACTCACCCTCCAGACCCAGGTGGAAGGCGCGAGCGTCCGGGTACACGTGGATGAGGGCGAGGTTGCGGAAGCAAAATACCGGGACGGCCAGATCGACTTTCAGGTCAAAGTGGCGGATGACCGGTACCACCTGGTGGGCCGTCTGCAGGACGGGAAGCTCGTGGGCACTTGGACCGAGGCCCACACCAGCAACGGTGGAACTTGGGTGGGCACGGCGGACCAGTCGTTCTCGGCCTGGAAGAAATCCACGGACATTGTTCCGTTGTACGAGTATCGCCACGTGGATGGCTCCCGCATCTACTCCACAGAGCCGAATAGGGCCGATCCGCGGTGGCGGCGGTCGGCGGAACCGGTCTGCCGTGTCTGGCGGAACCCGGCATCGCTGCTGATTCTGGATCGTGACGCGACGGCCGTTCCGGCTGTTCAGTAGTCAGTCGCGAATTGCAAGTGGTTATCATCTCGGACGTTCTTTGTGTATCTAATGGCCGAAACACTCTTGTCTTTCTGACACTCAGTTGCATCTGCAATGCCACTTGCGGTGTAATAATCTCCGTGAGCAGGGTAAACGGAACTCGCGGATGGCTCTTCCTGGTGAGCTTATCGGCCGCCGGATTGACGCTCGCCGCAGTCTTGGTCTGGCAGGCATTCAGCCAGGCCGGCAATCCGGATCCGCTGGCGCCGCATGTGGGCTTCCGTGCGGCGGTGCTCGATATCGCAGTGCTCGTTTTTCGGGAAGGCCTGGAATGCATTCTGGTGCTGGCGGCAATCACCGCAACCATGGGCACATCCAGCGGCGACTATCGAGGCCCGGTCGCAATTGGCGCCGGCGCGGCATTCGTGGCGACGTTAGTCACCTGGTGGGTTGCCATCGGCCTGATCGACGATCTATCGCAGAAGATCTCCGCCTTGAGTCTCCAGGCGGCTACCGGACTCCTTGCCATTCTGGTGTTGCTGGTGGTGATGAACTGGTTCTTCCACAAGCTCTATTGGACGGGATGGATCTCTCTGCACACCAGGAAGAAACAGAATCTCATCGCCCGCGCGGGAACAGCCGGCGCTTCCCGGCATCTGTGGTGGGGTTTCGCGCTGCTGGGGTTCACCTCCTTGTATCGCGAGGGCTTTGAAGTGGTCTTGTTTCTGCAAAGCTACCGCTTGCAGCGCGGCGGGCGCAGCGTGCTCTACGGAGTGCTGCTGGGCCTGTTGTTCTCTGGCACGGTTGCGGTCCTCACCTTCATTGCCCATCGCCGCCTGCCGTATCGCCGGATGCTGGTGCTGACCGGCGTCATGCTCGGGGCAGTCCTGCTGGTGATGGTCGGCGAAGAGGCCCGCGAGATGCAATTAGCTCACTGGATTCCGGAGACCACCATGCCGCAACTTGTGCTGCTGAATCGCCCGTGGATGGGGGTCTGGTTTTCTGTGTTCCCGTATGTGGAAACGCTCGCGGCCCAGGCTGTTGCCGCACTCCTGGTGGCGGGCTCGTACTGCGCGGCACGCCTCGAATTGCACCGGCAGGCGTGAGGACGGCTACTTCTCCCCGCCCAGCTCCGAAAGTGCCGTCTTCTCGCGCTCCAGATAAGGCACGCCCTTCTCCATCCAATCGGGCGCGGGCGCGCCTTTCAGGAAGTGGTCGAAGTACTGCTGTAGCCGAATGGTGTAGTCCTTCTGGTCGGCACGGTTCCGCAAGCCGTGCGGCTGGCCGTTGTAGTTGAACATCCACGCCTCCTTGCCCAGCCGCCGCAGCGCCAGGAAGAACTCGATGCCCTGGTACCACGGCACCGCATCGTCGCCATCGTTTTGCAGAATCATCACCGGAGTCTGCACGCGGTCCACCCAGAAGATAGGGGAGTTCTCAATGAATTCCGATCTATATTGCCAGATGGATCCGCCAATGCGGCTCTGCGTGCGCTCGTATTGGAACTGCCGCGGCAGACCCGTGCCCCACCGGATGCCGTCATACGCCGCGATCATATTCACCACCGGAGCGCCCGCCGCTACCGCGCGGAACCGCTTGGTTTGCGTCACCATGTAGGCGATCTGATAGCCGCCCCAGCTATGGCCCTGAATGCCGATGGCATTCTCATCCACAAAGCCCTTATCGACCACCGTCTGAATGGCCGGCAGCACGCACTTGAGCGCGCTCTGTCCCGGATAGCCGGTGGTGTAGACGATGTCGGGCGTCAGCACCAGGTACCCATTGCTCACGTAGAAGCTGATGTTGATGTTGGTGCCCGGTGCCGGATTCACGAAACGGTTCACAGACGACGTAAGCTTTTCATAAATGTAGACCATCATGGGGTACTTCTTGTGCGGGTCGAAGTTCTCCGGCTTGTACAGCGCGGCTTCCAGGCTCACGCCGTCGGCATTCTTGTAGTTGACTACTTCGCCGGTGCCCCATAACAGTTGCGCCTTCTGCGGATTCACGTTGCTCACCTTGCGCAACTCCTTGAAGCTGGCGTCGGTGACCAACAGGTCGGGAAACTTGTTGAAGGTCTGCTCGGTGAGCAGGTAGACGTCCGCGTCCTTGGCTTTGACCGGGATGGAGAGGTTCCTCGGGCCCATGGTCAATTGCTTCGGCTCGCCGCCGGCCAGCGTGGCGCGGAAGAATCCGGTGTCCCACGTCTTCACATTTTGCGCGTGCAGCAGGAGCGGCTTGGCCGGGTCGATCCACCGCTCGCGCGGATCCACCTCCGTGCGCACATAGCGCAGTTCCACGTTGTGCTGCCGGCCGTATCCCGCGGTATCGTTCTTAGCCCCAGTTCCGTCCGGCGCGATGCTCCAGATGTCGTAATGGTCGTAGAGCAGGATCTGCTTGCCGTCCTTGGTCCAGCCGGCGTTACCGTAGGCACCCGGGGTGCTCGGCGTGTCCGTCTCTTCGTTGAAGAATTTCACCGGCAGACTCGCGGTCAGGTTGACGGCCTTGCCGTCCGGCACCGAAATCGTGCTCCAATCCTTGCCGTCGAAACTCAGCAGGTAACGGCCGTTGGGCGACCACGTCAGCGTCCCGTGAGCCTTCTTCGTCACCAGGGTGCGCGCTCCGGTGCCCGCGTCCACCACGTATTCATCGCGATATCCCTGGTCGTAGTCCGCCTCCCGGCGATAGGCGCGGTCGTCACTCCCCAGCACCCATTGCGCGCTTTCCGAAGGGGTCACCGATTCCAGTTCCGAATCCGCAAGCTGCACCACCTTGCGGTCTGGAATCGAATAGACCGCTGTGAATGTGCGATCGCGATCGCGCGTAGCACGCACTTTCTGGATGGGCTGAATGTAGTCGTCCTTATATGACCAAAGGTCCACCACGGCCTTGTCCTCGGCGGAGACATCCGCGGCATCGTCCTTCTTTTCCGGCGCACGCGGAGGCGCGGTGGCGAAGTAAATCCGCGTTCCGTCCTTGGAAAAGCTGAGCGTGCCTTTGTCGCTGATCACCAGGCCCTTGCGCAGGCCGGGCGTCTCCGAAGAGGCGACTTCCACCGCGGCAGTGCCCTGGCGGTCCCAGCGATAGAGCTTGAATTTCGGCTGCTTGGAATCGGGGTCGTCCTTCGAGCTGAGGAAGGCCACCTCGCCTTGGTTCTCGTCCCAGGTCAGTTTGAGGAACTTGCCCTTGCCGCCGAGCAGTAGGGACGCCCCATCGGCTGATCCGGGCTTCACGGCGAACACTCCGTTCCTTGCGGCGTCCTTGGCGGAGACCGCGTAGACAATCTGCTTGCCGTCCTCGGCAAAGCTGAACTCTGTTACGTCCGGGTACGTTCGCTCGCTGCCATCCGCCAGGCTGCGCACTACCAGGTCCGTTCCGAACTCCGGCCGAGCCCCCCGGCCTCCGCCGGCGGCGCCACCGCCGCGCCCTCCGCGGCCACCACGTCCGCCCTGTTGATCGAAGTTGGAGTCGCCACCCTGCGGCTTGGAATCGTCAGTCGGAGCCGTGGCCGCTCCCTCCGGCGCGTCTTTCAAGTACGCCAGATAGCCGGACGCCTTTTCGGCCATCGCAAAGCGCTTCACCCGCTGGATGCTCGTCGCTTGACCGGAAGCCAGGTTCACCATCACCATTCCGTCCTTCGGCATCTGGTCAGCGGTTTTCTTTTCCTTCTTCGCCTTGTCTGTGTCGGCCTTCGCCGGGAACGTGGAGAACACCACCGTGCGGCTATCCGAAGAGAAGGCGATAGTGACTCCACGCGCTTCCGGCGGTGGACCTTCTTCCGCAGTTGCCGCCGGCGCAGGAGCCGGCCGCGCACCCGCCGGATGCCGCGTCTCCTGGCCTGTGGTGAGATTGCGAATGATCACTTCGCCATCGCCTTCCTGGGGGAAGGCGGCATACGCCAGGAATTTTCCATCGGCGGACAGGTGTTGGCTCGCAATGGAACGCCAGCCGTCGTAATCATGGTGGTTCAACGGCCGCTTGGCCGTCTGGGCCGAAAGCAGCAGCGTTGCGGCCAGAAAGAGCGGGAACGTGCGGAGCGAAAGGCAGCGGTGAAACATAATCCTGGTATTCTATCGGACCGGGAGGTCCTGTGGGGCGAGGGTAAAATGGAAACATGTCACTCAGAGAACGCATCCGGGGTGTCCTGGGATTTCCTGTCACTCCCTTCAAGCACGATCTTTCCCTGGATCTCAATGCCTTGGCTCGCAACGTCGATGAAATGGCGCGCTATCCCTTCTGCGCGCTGGTGGCCGCCGGCGGCACCGGAGAGTTGTATTCCCTCACGCCGGCCGAAGTCGAGGATGTGGTGCGTGTTACGGTGCAGGCTGCGGCGGGCCGCATGCCGGTGGTGGCGGGCACGGGCTTCAACGGCCCGCTCGGCGCTGACATGGCGAAGCGCGCCGCAAGGGCCGGTGCCGAGATCATCTTGGCGCTGCCTCCTTATTACAACAACGCGCCATTCGAAGGCGTGATCGCCTACTACCAGGAGATCGGCGCCGCTACCGGCCTGCCGCTCATGGTCTACAGCCGCGATTGGGCGGTTTTCACGCCGGGTATGGTGGCGCGCCTGGCGGATCACGTCCCCACGCTGACCTTTTGGAAGGACGGCCAGGGCGACGCGCGGAAGTATCAGCGCATCATGCAGTCGGTGGGCGGCCGCCTGGCGTGGCTCGGCGGCTTGGGTGACGATTGCGTTCCCGCGTACTTCGCCGTGGGCGTCCAGGCTTACACTTCCAGCATCTCCAACATCGCGCCTCGCGTTTCCCTGGAACTGGCTGAGGCCGGAATGGCCCGCGATTTCGCCCGCCTCGATGGGCTCATGCAGAAGTACGTCCATCCGCTCTACGCCCTGCGCGAGCGGGTCAAAGGATACGAGGTCGCCGTCATGAAGGCTGCCATGGAAATCCTCGGCATGCCTGCCGGCCCCGTGCGGCCGCCCCTTTGCAATTGCGCGGAAAAGGACCTCGCCGACTTGCGCCAGTTGATGGAAATCTACGCCGGCCTGGTGGGCAGCCACCACTACTCGGCCACGCGCACCTGAATGCGCGAGCCGTCGGCGCCGCCGAAATATACCCGTTCGGCCGCCTTCACAAAGTCCGTTGAGAGCGCTTTTGGAATGTCCATGAACTTCTGCGGATTGCGGTCCGTCAACGGAAACCACGAGCTTTGCACCTGCACCATGATGCGGTGCCCGGCGCGAAAGGTGTGGGCCACATCGGGCAGCAGGAACTGAATGCGGTCAGGCTTGCCGGGTTCGAAGGGCACTGGTTTTTCGAAGCTCCGGCGAAACTTTCCGCGAAACGGCTCGCCGCGGATCAACTGCTGATAGCCGCCCATCGGTACGGTGCCCGGCGTCGCCGCTGCGGGCGTTGGATTGTTGAAGTCAGGATAATCGCCGGGATAGACATCGATCACCTTCACGTCGAAATCCGAATCGCTTCCGCTGGTCGATACCTTCAGATCCACACCGATCGGGCCGACGATGGTCACGTCGTGCTCCAGGGGCTCCGTCTTGTAGACCAGTACATCCGGGCGTTTGGCTGCGAACCGCTGATCTTCGGTCATGTAACTCGCCAGCACATTCTGAATCACGCGATCGAGATATGGCACCGGTTTGGCCGGGTCCGAGAGATACTCGTCGAAGCCCGCCTCCGCGGGGCGGTCCCAGGAGAGCTTGCCGCTACGTTCCAGGAAAATCTCGGCAACTTTGGCCTCTTTGGGCGGCCATGCGTCGAAGCGGCGCCACTGATTCATGCCTGTCTGAAAGACCCAGGCCTTGGGGAATTTCCCGTCTCCCTTTCCCTTCAGGTAGTACATAAAGAAAGGAAACTCGATCTTCTCCCGGTAGTACACTCCGGTCTTCGATCCGAAATTGACGTTACCCAACCGGTCGCCATCCCCGCGGGAAAACCCGCCGTGGCTCCACGGCCCCATCACCAACATGTCCACCGGCGGCGTATTCTTCTCCATGAAATCGAACTGCTTCAGCAGTCCCTGTGGATCTTCCTGGTCGTACCAGCCGCCCACCAGCATGACTGCGGGCTTGATGTTTTTCAGGTGTTTCCAGATGGCCCGCGACTGCCACACCTCGTCGTAAGCCGTGTGATCGATGTTCAGGGTCCAGTAGGGCTGCTTGTGTTTGAAGTACTTCTCGTCGGCGTTGGCCAGCGAGCCCATGCTCAGGTAGAACTCGTAGCCGTCGGGAGTGCCGTACTGGAAAGGCTGCGCGGAGGGCGGAGGCTGCGGCCCGCCTTCCCGCGGATGAAAGCCCATGTAGAAAGCAAAGCGGTGGGCCAGCATGAAAGCGCCGTTGTGGTACACATCGTCGCCCATGTAATAATCCGTCACCGGCGCTTGCGGAGCCACCGCCACCAGTGCCGGGTGGGCGTCAATCATGCCGGCGGTGGCGTAGAATCCAGGCTGGGAAATCCCCCACATTCCCACTTTGCCGGTGTTGCCCGGCAGGTGCTGGGTCAGCCACGCCACCGTGTCGTAGGTGTCGGTGCTCTCATCGGTATCCTGGGGGCTGCTTTTGACGGGCTTGTGCGGGCGAATGATGGTGTAATCGCCTTCGCTCATAAAGCGTCCGCGCACATCCTGGTAGGCGAAAATGAGTTTCTCGCGCTGGAACAGGTCCGACGGTCCTACGCTGGCGCGATACTGATCGATACCGTACGGCGCCACGTTGTACGGTGTCCGCATCAGCATGATGGGGTAGGTCTTCGCGTCGGTAAAGACATCTTTGGGAATGTAGATCGAGGTAAAGAGCTTGACGCCATCCCGCATGGGGATGCGGTACTCGAACTTCGCATAGGCTTCCCGCACCACCGCCGGCTGAGCGCAGGAAATGACCGCCGCGAGCCACAACAATCCGACCAATTTGGCCATAGTTGTAGCCATTTTACAGGGAGGGCCGGGCCCCCATGAGGCTACCGGCCCCGCCGTATTTCTGTTGGCTTGCCGCTTTGCGGCGGGCGGGGGAGCGCCTGCCGTCCCCTCGGCCAGAGTCACCCGATGTCGCCGCCGGCGGCGGCGGCGGCATGCAGGCGACCTGGTCGCTGCAAACCACTCGACCGTCCGGCTGGACGTCCACGGGGGCGTTTTCGTCCCTGCGCCAAGCGCTCTAAATCCGTAATGGCCTGGTCCAGCAGGACCTTTTCCTCCCGTAATTTGGCTACGACCTTATCCAGATGTAAAACCAAGTCCGATTGCATAGGTCACGATCCCCGTGGCGCACAAATAGATTTCTCTGGATCCGCCAGCCCCATATCGCGTTAACGAGCCGAAGGCGACCGTTGCCGGATAAGGAACTCCCCCGAAACGCTGCGGATCCTCGGAAGGTTCTCGCCCCTTCTATTACTTAAAGCGCAAAGCACGTACGAATCGAGCCATTTCCTTTTTCGACGGCCTGCCAGCGGCTAAAATGACAGGTGATGGCGGACGGCGGAGAGGAATCCCGGGCAGATTTTTCGGCGTCGGATTGGGAACAGGTCAAGGACCTGGTCTTCACCTGCCAGACCGCCCCGCCGGAGGACCTGGACGAGTGGCTGCGCGCCCACAGCCAATCCGAAGAGGTTCGCCGTGAGGTGGCCCGGCTGCTGCAAGCTTCTTCGGCTTGCGGCAGTTTCATGGGCCTGACCGCCAGCGAGAAACATCTGGGCGTGCGCCTGCACCAACCGCTCCGCATCGGGCGTTATCGTGTGATGGACCAGATCGGCTCCGGCGGGAGTGGCGTTGTCTATGCCGCCTGGGACGAGTCCCTCAGCCGGAAAGTGGCCCTCAAGGTCTTACGCCCCGACGTGGCCCAGAACCCCGAGTTGCAGAAGCGGCTGCGCTGGGATGCCCGGGCCGCCTCCTCGCTGAAGCACCCCAACATCGTAGTGGTGTACGAAGTAGGCACCGACGCTGAAGTGGATTACGTTGCCATGGAGTGCATTGCCGGTCAGACTCTCAGCCACTGTATCAAGGCCGGTGGCATCGATAACCGCGAAGTCCTGCGATACGCCATCCAGATTTGCAGCGGTCTGGAGGCAGCCCACGCCGCGGGAATTGTGCATCGCGATCTGAAGCCCGGCAATATCATGATCACCGAACAGGGCGTGGTTAAGATCCTGGACTTCGGCCTGGCCAAGGATTGCGTGGGTGGCTTCGATTCCAAAGACGCGCCGGAGACCGTGCAGGGCCGTTTCGCCGGCACGGTGGCCTACGTCTCGCCGGAACAGGCAGAAGCCAAGAGTGTGGATGCCAGAAGCGACATTTTCTCTTTCGGTTCAGTCCTTTTCGAAATGCTCACCGGCCGCCAGGCGTTTCCCGGAGGCTCTTCCGTTTCGGTTCTGGCCGATATCCTTCTTACCGACCCGCGTCCCCCGCACAGACTCGTCCATCGTGTGGACCCCCGCTTCGATGAGTTGGTGGGCCGCTGCCTCCGAAAAGACCGTGAACACCGCTTCCAAAGTATCGCCGAGGTACGGGTGCGCCTGCAGGAGTTGGAAGACCAGATCCTCCATCCGGAAAACCAGCCCGCTGAGGACACTCCGCAGGCCAGATTGCCTCGCTGGCTCGCCCCGGCCGTGGTGGTTTCCGCAATCGCGATCATCGCCCTGGCCGCTACGGTGATCTACCTCCTGTTCGGCCGAGGCCACCCGCCCACCCGGAACTTTGTCCTGGAACGAATCACCGCCGACCGCGGAGTCACCGGCTATCCCGCCCTGTCCCGGGACGCCAAACTTCTGGCCTACGCCACCGACCGCGCCGGAGATGGCAACCTGGATATCTGGGTGCAGTATCTGAATGGGAACGACCCCCGGCAGCTCACTACCGATCCCGCGGGCGATTACGAACCTGTCTTTTCGCCCGATGGCTCGCACCTGGTGTTTCGGTCCGATCGAGATGGCGGGGGCCTATACACGGTTTCCACCCTGGGCGGCGGCGAGCGGCTTCTGATACCCGGCGGCCACGGAGCGCAATTCTCGCCCGACGGGAAATGGATCGCCTATTGGAAGGGCGGGTTCGGCGGCAGCCTTCAGCCCGGCAGCGTCCAGATCTATATCATCCCGGCCGTGGGCGGAGTTCCCGAGCAGTTCCAACCAGCCTTTCAGGCATGTGCGTTTCCCCTTTGGTCTCCCGATGGCGAGCGCATTCTGTTTCTGGGACGGGGTCCGGACGCCGGCGGAAACGGAAGCAAGGTGGACTGGTGGACAGCTCCCGTGCGCGGCGGAACTGCGCACGCAACCGGGCTCACTCGCTACTGGACCAAGTTCGCTCTGAACCACCTGTCTATTAACAACTGGCTGATCCCCGCGGCCTGGTTACCCAGCCAGACGCTGTTATTCGCGGCCGGCCATGCCGACTCCAACAATATCTGGTCGCTCAAAATAGCTCCGGATGGCACGCCTCGTGGAGAGCCGCTCCGCCTCACGGCCGGAACTTCCATTGAGTGGCGCCCTGCCGCCGTCGAGCTGGCTGGCCGATCGTTTCTGACGTATCAAGCCATGAACGCGGATTCCGACATCTGGCGGATTTCGTTGGACGGCAATGGCCATGCGAGCGGACCGCCACAGCCCTTTGTCAGTGGATTTGCCGGCATGGCGTCTTCGTCTTTGAGCCGCGACGGTTCCCGGCTGGTATTTTCGTCCAGACAGCAAAACGTGGTCGGCAGGCAATCGATTCGCATGAAGGACCTGAAAGCCGATCGCCAGTCTCCCGTCGCTAACGTACCCTCGCGTCACTTTGTCCGGCCCATCATCAGCGGAGACGGTCAAACAGTGGTGTATTGGGCCGATACGACCGGGTACGTGATCCCTGCGTCGGGCGGCACGGCCCAGGTCATCTGCGGTCACTGTGGCCCTCCCACGCACATCAGTTCTGATGGCCGCGCTGCCCTGTTTGAAGCGGCAACCGCCCCGGAACAAATCCTGTACGCCACCGCCGGCAGCCCTCCCAAACCCCTCATCGCGCTCGATGCGCCGCGGTTCACAATGGAATTTGGCGCGCGGTTTTCTCCCGACGGCCGCTGGATTGCCTTCTCAGCCGGCAACCCGAGTTCCACGGCCAGGCG
>OKRF01000118.1:0-323 GCA_900290315.1 Candidatus Sulfopaludibacter sp. SbA3
GGGAACGTCCGGACCCGCGCTCCGGATCAAGCCGCGCACAGCGTTGCTGAGAGCCAATATGAAGCTGTGCAGCACCAGCCCGCGAAAAGGCGACCCGAGAGTGATGACCGAAGCAATTCGTTTCGGCTTCCGTACCGCCGCGGACCGGGCGAAGATACCGCCGAGGCTGTGTCCGATGAGATGCACGCGGCGGCCGGTCTCCGCGTAGGCGCGTTCAATGGTGTCGTCGAGGTGCCGCGAGAGGCGGTCGGGGCACTCCGCGGCGAAGCCGATGCCGGAATAATACGGCTGGTACCCGATTCGCCGCAGCCACGCGTGGAGCT
>OKRF01000118.1:333-5891 GCA_900290315.1 Candidatus Sulfopaludibacter sp. SbA3
GAATAATACGGCTGGTACCCGATTCGCCGCAGCCACGCGTGGAGCTCGAAAAGGTTGACATCCAGCCCGAGCAATCCAGGAATGATTACCACGGCAGATCCATCTCCGCGTGGGATGGTCGAACCGCGATAGACGGGAGATAGCCGCAGGGCCAGGAATTCCAGAGCGCAAAGAGGTTCGCTAAAGATGGGAGCCGGGCAGGTCACCTCGCCGTGTGGGATAAACGGCTGCGCCTCATGGGCGGCCTTCGAGTCCCCGCATCTCTCTCTGTGAGCCTGCATAATCAGCGCGAGAATCGCTCTTTGCAGAGCTTTTCCCGATATTCTACACCGATTATCTCATACTTCAGCAGCCGCTCTCAGACAACCATAGCGCGCCGAGGCTCGAAGGTGTAGCCGAAGCCGCGGACGGAGTGGATCAGCGAAGGGGCAGCGGGATCCTGCTCGATCTTCTGGCGGAGGCGGAGTACGTAGACATCCACGGCGCGATCGGTGATGGCGCGGTCTTGGCCCCACACCGCGTTCAACAACTGCTCACGGCTGAACACCACGCCCGGCCGGCTCATCAGAAACTCCAGCAGGCGGAACTCGGTGGCGGTGAGTTGCAGCGGCGTACCGTTGAGCCGCACCTGCCGGCTGGTGGTATCCAGTTCCAGCCCCCCCGCTTCCAGCACGCGTACGGGTGTGGCCTGGTTGCGAAACTGCAGCTTGATGCGCGCGATCAGTTCGCGCACGAAGAATGGCTTCACCACGTAGTCGTTGGCGCCCAGTTCCAGTCCCACAATGCGGTCGGTCTCCGACGCGCGGGCGGTCAGGAAAATGATGGGAGTCGCCGCCAGGTCGGGATCCCTGCGAATACCCTTGCAGATGTCCAGGCCGTCGGAATCGGGCAGCATGATGTCCAACAGAATCAGGTCCGGCCGCACCTGGCGGCAAAGCTCGATGGCGCCCTTGCCGGTTTGCAGGCCAGCCATAGCGAAACCTTCCTTCTCCAGGTTGTACTTCAACAGAGAGAACAGGTCCGCATCGTCTTCAATCAGGAGTATCTTTTTCATGACACACCGAGGTCTTCCTTCTCAAAAGTAGCAGCGCTCATGTTACGAACCGGTTAAGGCGCGGTGAATTCGGGATTAAGCTGTTTGTTGGCGAGTTCGAATTCGTCCACCGGGAGGGTAAAGAAGAAGGTCGATCCCGCATTCACCTGGCTCTCCACACGCACGGTCCCATTGTGCAGCGCCACCAGGTGCTTGACGATGGAAAGTCCGAGGCCCGTGCCGCCCATTTCGCGCGAGCGAGCCTTGTCCACGCGATAGAAGCGCTCGAACAGGCGAGGCAGGTCCTCCGCCGGAATTCCGCTGCCCGTGTCTTGCACGTAGACCTCCACAAAGTGGCCAGTGGGACGCGCGCCTACGGTGATGTTCCCGCCAGCGGGAGTGTACTTGATGGCGTTATCCAGCAGGTTGCTGAGCACCTGCGAGACGGCCTCTACGTCACACCAGACCGAGGCCGCGTCGGGCGCAGGCTCGGTCCGGAGGCAGATGCGGCTCTTCTCCGCGATGGGCCGCACCACGTCCACCGCTTCCTTGATGAGGGCGTTCACGGGATGAGGTTCGAATTCCAGGTTCTGCCGCTTCCGCTTCTGCTCGATGCGCGAGAGCGTCAACAGGTCCGCGGTGAGCCGTGCCAGCCGCTCGGCGTTGTGGCGAATGATGCCCAGGAACCGCATGTTGTGCTGCGGATCATCGAGCGCGCCATCCATCAAGGTTTCGGTGTACCCCTGAATGGAGGCCAGCGGCGTGCGCAACTCGTGCGAAACATTGATCACGAAATCCTTGCGGATGCGCTCCACCTTTTCCAGTTCGGTGTGCTCCAGTTTGAGCTGTTCCACCGTCTGCTGCAGCTTTTCGGCCGTTTCATTCAGCTTCTGGGCAAGCTGGTCGAACTCGCTGGAGCCAGAGAGCGGCAGGCGCGCGCGAAAATTGCCGCGGGCCAGTTCTCCGGCGTAGGTCATGATGGTGGCGAAGCGGCGGGAGATCCAGCGGGCCAGCAAGGCGGCGATGAAGATGGCCGGCAGAAATGCCACGATGGTACTCACCAGCATCCGCAGGCGCACCTGGCGCGCCTCGCGCGCGATTTCGGATAAGGGCTCGGCGATGCGCACGGCGCCTTGAAAACTTTCTGTAGACAAAGGAACCGCCACGTAGAGGAACGGGACGCCGAGCGTGGCGCTGGTACGCCGATTGAAGCCCACCTGTCCGCGGAAAGCGGCGAGCAATTCCGGCCGGCTGGCGGTTTTGTGATTCTCCATTTCCGCCGCGTTGGCTTCCGAATCCACCATTACGGCACCATCGCTCCGCACCACCGTGACGCGTCCGCCGGCGGCCCGGGCAAGCGAGCGGATGCGGTCGACGTCCATGCCGCCGGGTTGCTCCACAGTCAGCGCCAGGGTACGCGCTTTGAACGCCAGTTGGCTGGTGAGATTCTGAAGGTAGCTATCGCTCGCCACTTCCGTGGCAAAGTAATCCACGGTGACGAGGGCCAACAGCAGGAAACACAGGACACCGGCGATGAGCTTGAGGAAGATTCGCCCGGTCAAACCGCGTCCTCAAAGCGATAGCCGTAACCACGCACCGTGGTCAGGTAGCGAGGGGCGTCGGGATGCTCTTCAATTTGTTCGCGCAGGCGCCGTACGTGCACGTCCACCGTGCGCGGCGTGACGAACCGCTGCTCGCCCCATACCGCCTCCAGAAGCTGGTCGCGGCTATAGGCGCGCCCCGGATGGGTCAGGAAGAATTCCAGCAGGTTGAATTCGGTGGACGTCAGCGAAAGAGGGCGTTCGCCCACATAGACTTTGCGTCCGTTGCGGTCCAGACGGAACGGCCCGATCTCCAGCATCACCGGCTCGGAATCCATGTCTTCGCGCCTCAGGTGGGCCTTCACGCGGGCGATCAGCTCGCGCGGGCTGAACGGCTTGGTCATGTAGTCGTCGCCGCCGATTTCGAGGCCCAGGACGCGATCCACTTCATCCGACCGCGCCGTGAGAAACAACACGGGCGTCCGGCCCAGCACCGCCGACTGCCGGATCAGGCGGCACAGTTCGAAGCCATCCATTTCCGGCAGCATGACATCGAGCAGGATGAGGTCCGGCTTCCACTGTTCCAGGGATTTCAGCGTCCCTCTGTTTCCGCAGAGAATCTGGACTTGATAACCCTGGCGGCTGAGATTGTAATCGATGAGCGAGGCCAACTCAGCCTCGTCTTCTACGATCGCGATTCGCTTTGGCATTCGTGGGTGAGTGTGTAAGTACCATTGTACTTTTGTTACGCGGTGCGGCGGTCATTGAAGCGCACCAGGGCGTACAGGACTACGGCGAGCGCCACGGAAACGCCCGCCAGATTCCAGGCATTCTGCTTGAGGAATTCCTTGCCATCGCCGCCGAGTTGCACACCCAGGTAGGCCAGGCTGAAATAGCGCAGCACGCGCGCCGTGAGAATCACCAGCAGGAACTTGCGGAAGGGTGTGTGCAAAATTCCGGCGGAAATCACGAAGACTTTAAGAGGCAGGGGGATGGGGACGAGTGCCGGGATGAAGACCGTAACCAGGCCGTAACGATTGAACCATTTCCGGAATTTCTGGGGGGCTTCCGGCTTGGGAGCCTTGAGGAACCTGCGTCCTCCCTGGCGGGAGGCCTGAAAGAGCAGAATATTGCCGCAGAGGGAACCTATGGTGGCACTTGCCGCCAGCAGGTAAGCGATTGGCGGCGATCTCCAGGCGAGAGAAAACACCAGTGCGTCCAGCATTGCTGGGATCGGCACGCCGAACGATTCCATCACACCGACCAGGAATACACCTAGAGGGCCGAATTTTATGAGCGCATCGGTAAGGGAATGGAGCAACCTTTCTATTGTAACGGGGGTTGGATGCACGTCGCGCTTCGTCTTTGCAGCAATGCTCCAGGTTGTCAAACTCTGCAGTGGACGGGTGAGAACGGCTCAGGCAGCCTTGCGGAAGGTCTTCGGGGCGGCCTGATTCTGCTTTGGCATCGGCGATGCGGCGATTGTGGGTGGCCATGTGGGCAATTTTGGAGAGTGAAAAACCAAATTGCGGTGAACCCCTGCTCATCGTTGAACTTCGAATCGCCCGTATGCAGCACCACCACGCGGCCGAGCCGACAGCTCCCATGCCCGATTTGCCCTTTTGCGCAACCCGGCCGGTTGTTTCCTGCTGCCACCAGACTGGGGGCCACCCAGTAATATGCTCCGCGGTGAACTGAATTCCTCTTACTTCCGCAGCACCCCGTGATTCGGATCCATCGCCACTTTCAGCGGCGCCTGTTTCAACGGCGCGGTGAAGGTTACGGGTTCGCTGCTTGACCGCACCCACTGCGTGATGGTGCGCCCCGGCGCCACCCGGATCTCCACTGGAACCAGCGTGCTGAAATCGGAGTCGACGTCGCTTTGCGTCAGCGTGCCAGTCAACCTCAGCGCGGGTGCCGTGCCTCTCACGGTGTAAGTGAACTTCAGGCTTGGAATGCCAGTGCTGTAGACCCACTGGTCGAAGAAGGCTTCCAGTTTTGGATCGGGCGAATTGGGCGGCAGAAAACGTGCGGCAAGCTGGCGAAACTCTTCCGTCGTCAGTTCCGACCGGTCGTAGCGTTGCAGCACTTCTTTCAGCAACGCCAGGAACCGCTCGTCGCCCATGCGCCTCCGCAGCATCTGCATGATCCACGTGCCCTTGCCATAGGTGATGCTGCGCCACGCGGCGGGTTGCGTCGAGCTTTCCAAACGCATCCCCAGCACGATCGGTCCGCTGGATTCTACCGCCTGGCCCCCCGGATTTTTCTCCAGCAGCGCATTGCGGTACGAATCCAGAAACACGTCGGTGGCGTGCGTCCCCCGTACTTTCTCCAGGTAGAGCAGCGCCGAGAAGTTCGCCAGCGATTCCATCAGCCAGTTGTCGCGATAGCTTCCCGCCGACACGCGGTTGCCCCACCATTGATGCGCCGTTTCGTGGGCCTGCAGCAGTTCCAGGAAGAACAGTTCCTGGGATTCCTGCACCGGCGCCTGGCTGCGCGGCAGCGCCTTGAGATACGACAGCGTGGAAAGATAGATCAGCCCCGGGAAGCCCTGTCCGAAGGTTCCCGGAATGGGTGAAACCGTGAGATGCGGCAGAGCAGGCGGGCCGAACCTCAAGCTCATGAACTCCAGCGCTGAGGCCACTCCATCCGCCAGTTGCTTAAGGCGCTCCGCGGGGCTCGGCACCGGCGGCGTGCCGGAGGTCATCGGGTCCGGCAACTTCCTGCGCAGAATGTCCGGCCCCAAAGTCATGGGCGGGAGTTCCGCCCTGGGCTTCAACTCGCGCTCAAGAGAACGATTGGCGCACACGTCCACGGTATAGCCGGCGCGCTCCACGCGGGCATGCAGATAGCTGCCCAGGTTGAAGCCGGCCAGCCGGATGGGCGCTGCCGTCTTGCGGCGGGTGATGCGCCATTCCCCTTCCGTGCGGTCTTCCACCACGTCGCCGGCCGTGACCAGGTCCAGATCCTGCGGATACTTGAAG
>OKRF01000188.1:0-2959 GCA_900290315.1 Candidatus Sulfopaludibacter sp. SbA3
CCGCCCCGATGAAAATTCGTTAGCCCCGTGGGACAGACGATCGTTTTTTGTCGTCTGTCTTTTTAGGGCGATGCGGGCATTTTCGAGAGGCTACATGATCCCCAATTTCTCCGAGAATCCGAGAGTCGTGCTGCCCGGCTGCTGGCATCACGTCACCCAGCGCGGCAACCACCGCCAAACCGTCTTCTTCGACGATACGCACCGCGAGTTCTACATACACCTGCTCCGCAGCCACTGCCACCGATACGGCGTCGCCGTCGCCGGCTATTGCCTGATGGGAACCACGTGCACCTCCTCGCCATCCCCTCGACTGAAAACCGCCCTCGCCTTCGCCCTCGGCAGGACCCACAGCGACTATGCCCGATGGCTCCACATGCGCCGCGGCGAAATCGGCCATCTCTGGCAGAATCGCTTCTTCTCCTGTCCGCTCGATGGGGCAGGCCAATGGGAGGCCCTGCGCTACGTCGAACTGAATCCGGTACGCGCCGGACTCGTGCGCCACGCGAATGGCGCGCTTGCTGGACGCCCCACGCCTGGAGCGAAGCGCTCGCCGCCAGCATCGAAGAGGCCGCCCTCCTGCAGCGGATTCGCCAGGCGACGCGCACCGGCCGCCCCGTCGGCAGCCCCGATTTCGTGCACTACGCCGAGGCGATACTCGGTCGAAAGCTGGCGCCCGGCAAGCCAGGCCGGAAGCCCACGGCCAGTTCGAAATTGGCGATTGCGTAGCCTCTTTCGAAGATGCCAACGACGTATGCGCCGCAAAGCGGTGGCAGGCGATTGATTTCGCTGCCCCTGCGAAATCAGTTGCCGCTCTCGAAAATGCCGTGCAGTTCGGAAGATGACAGACGACAAAAGACGATCGTCTGTCCCACTCGGCTAACGGGTTTTCATCAGGGCGGGTGAGGCATCGCCTCATGATTGTCACCGCATTCATTACACTGGGGAGTGATGAATTTACTCCGACGTGTTGCCGTCCTCGGCGCCGGCACGATGGGCGCCCGCATCGCCGCACACTTTGCCAATGCCGGGATGCCGGTCGACCTCCTCGATCTTACCGATGCCGCCACGCTCGCCGGCATGGAAAGCGCCGCCAAGACGAAAGCCTTCTTCACCGACGGCGCCAAGGCCCTCATCACGCCCGGCAATTTCCAGGACCACCTGGGCCGCCTCACCCACTGCGATTGGATAGTCGAGGCCGTCGCCGAAAACCTCGCCATCAAACGCAGCCTCCTGGAACGCGTCGCCGCCGTCCGCGCGCCTGGCGCCATCTTCTCCACAAACACCAGCGGCATCCCCCTCGCCACCATCACCGAAGGCTTCGACGCCGAACTGCGCGCGCACTTCCTGGGCACGCACTTTTTCAATCCGCCGCGCTACCTGCACCTCGTCGAGATCATTCCCGGCGCCGACACCCTGCCTGAAGTCCTTGCCGCTGCCGCCAGTTTTTGCGACCTCCATCTGGGCAAAGGCGTCGTGCCTTGCAAGGACACTCCCAACTTCATCGCCAACCGCATTGGCTGTTTCTTCGGCGCCACGGTCCACAAACTCACTGTCGAAGGCGATTACACCATCGAGGAAGTCGACGCCCTCACCGGCCCGCTGATCGGCTTCCCCAGGAGCGCCAGCTTCCGGCTCGTCGACATCGTCGGCCTCGACGTCTGGGTCCACGTGCTGCGCAACCTGCACCAACTCGTACCCAACGATCCCGCCCGCGACCGCTACCTCGTCCCCGATTTCATGGAGCGCATGTTGGAGCGCGGCCTCCTCGGCGAAAAGCGCGGTCAGGGCTTCTACAAACGCGTCGGCAAGGGCGCTGCCCGTGAAATCTGGGCGATCGACCGCAAGACGCTGGAATACCATCCCGCCGTGAAAGTGAAGTTTCCGCCGGCCGATCTGCGCACCCTGGTCGCCGCCGACGATCGCGCCGGCCGCTTCCTCTGGCCGCTCTTCCGCGACCTCTTCCTCTACGCCGCCCAAATGGTGCCGGAGATCTCCGGCCGCATCGTCGAAATCGACCGCGCCATGCGTTGGGGCTTCGCCTTCGGCCAGGGGCCCTTCGAAACCTGGGACACCCTCGGCATCCAGGCCACCGCCGACCGCATGCGTTACGAAGGCATCGCGCTGCCGCCCAGCGTGGAGCGCATGCTCGCCAGCGGCGCGCAATCGTTTTACGAATTCGCCGACCGCGACGGCCAGCCCAGCCAACGCTATTTCGACCTCCCCGGCGGCGAATACCACGAACTGGAGCCGCGCCCGGGCGTCATGGTCCTCAGCGACCTCAAGCGTGCGCGCGGTGTTGTGCGGCAGAACGCCGCCGCTTCTCTCGTCGACCTGGGCGATGGCGTCGCCTGCCTGGAGTTTCACAGCAAGATGAACTCCCTCGACGCCGAATCGCTGGACATGCTGGAGGCCGCCCTCGCAGAGACCAACCGCAATTACGCGGCCCTGGTCATCGGCAATCAGGGCCAGCACTTCAGCGCCGGCGCCAACCTGGCCATGATCCTCGCGGGCGCGCTAAAAGGCGATTGGGACGAGCTCGATCGCGCCGGCCGGCGCTTCCAGCAGGCCGCCATGGCGGTGAAATATTCACCCAAACCCGTGGTGGCCGCACCTTTCGGCATGACCCTGGGCGGCGGCTGCGAGTTCGTCCTGCAGGCCGCCCGCGCGCAGGCATCCGCCGAGACCTCCATGGGACTTGTGGAGACCGGCGTAGGTCTGATTCCCGGCGCGGGCGGATGCAAAGAAATGCTGCTGCGTTTCGGCAACGCCCGCCAGGCTTTCGACCTGATCGCCGACGCCAAGGTGTCGGCCAGCGCCGCCCACGCCCGCGAACTGGGCCTGCTGCGCCCATGCGACAGTATCTCCATGAACCCCGAGCGCCTCATTGCCGACGCCAAGGCAGCGGCCCTCGCCCTGGTCCCCACCTACGGACCGGGCGCGCCGCGGCAGAACATTCCGG
>OKRF01000188.1:2969-17470 GCA_900290315.1 Candidatus Sulfopaludibacter sp. SbA3
CCTACGGACCGGGCGCGCCGCGGCAGAACATTCCGGTGGAGGGCGAGGCCGCTTATGCCGCGCTCAAGATGGCGACCCTGCTCGCCCGCGAGGCCGGCTTCATCACGGAATATGATGTGGTGGTCCGCGAGAAACTGGCCCACATTCTGAGCGGAGGCCGCCTGACCGGCTCGCAAACGGTCAGCGAACAGTATTTGCTCGACCTGGAGCGCGAAGCTTTCCTCAGCCTCTGCGGCCAGCCCAAAACGCACGACCGCATCCAGTACATGCTGGAAAACGGAAAGCCTTTGAGGAACTGACCACCATGGGAGAAGCCGTCATCGTCGATTGTCTGCGCACTGCCGTCGGCAAAGCGCCCCGCGGCACGCTCCGCAACACGCGCCCCGATGATCTCGCCGCCGCCGTGATCCGCGCCCTGCTGGAAAAATATCCCACAGCCAAGGACGACGTGGAAGACGTGATCCTCGGATGCGCCATGCCCGAGGGCGAAGCCGGCAACAACATGGCCCGCGTGGCCGCCCTGCGCGCCGGCCTGTCCGATAGCGTGAGCGCCATCACCATCAATCGCTTCTGCAGCTCCGGCCTGCAGGCCATCGCCATGGCCGCCGACCGCATTCGCGCAGGCGGCGCCGAAATCCTGATCGCCGGCGGCAGCGAATCCATGAGCCTGATTCCCTCCGGTGGCCGCAAGCCCGCGCCCAACCCCTGGTTCGTGGACCACTGGCCCGAAGTCTACATGAGCATGGGACTCACCGCCGAGCGCGTCCAGCGCAAATACGGAGTCTCGCGCGAGGATGCCGACGTCTTCGCGCTCGGCAGCCATCAGAAAGCCCTGCGCGCGCAGCAGGAGGGCCGTTTCGCTGAGGAGATCGTTCCCATCGAAGTGGCAACTGTCACGCCCGGCCGCACGGAAAGAATCACGTTCTCCAAGGACGAAGGCCCGCGCGCCGATTCCACGCTGGAAGCGCTCGCCAAGTTGAAGCCCGTCTTCCACGCGACCGGCACGGTCACGGCGGGCAACAGCTCGCAGACCAGCGATGGCGCCGCTGCAGCCCTGGTGATGTCCGAACGCAAGGCGGAACAACTCGGTCTGAAGCCCAAGGCCCGCTTCGTCGCCTTCGCCACCGCGGGCGTTCCGCCGGAGATCATGGGGATCGGCCCGGTAGTGGCCATCCCGAAGGCACTCGCCCTCGCCGGCCTGAAGCTCGAAGACATCGGAGTCATCGAGCTCAACGAGGCCTTCGCGGTACAAGCTCTCGCTGTGATTCGCCGCGCCGGCCTCGACGAATCGCGAGTCAATCCAAATGGAGGCGCTGTGGCGCTCGGGCATCCTTTGGGATGTACAGGAGCGAAGCTCACCGCGACGATCCTCCGCGAAATGGAACGGACGGCCGCCCGCTACGGAATGGTCACCATGTGCGTCGGAGGCGGTCAGGGCGCCGCGGGAATTTTCGAGAGGATGTAGTGGGACATGCACGATCGTTGCTTGCCGTCTGTCGTCCTTCCGCACCACAAATCGGTGGAAGCATTGGGTGTTGGGGATGAATGGAATGTCGATTTTGGCAGAGCGGCGGTGTGTCGGAAAGGGTCGTCTGCGCAACGGGTGCCGGTTGGTCAATCAATCAATCGAGTGAAAGAATGTTGACGGTGAAGAATTCGAGGAAGCGCAGCGCAGCCCGATCCCCGGCACCGGCGATGAGCGTGGGTAGCACCGGCCCCGCTGTGCTGCGTGTGACGGTCAGATCGGGCATGGAGGCGGTTAAACCAGTTGCAGCTTTTTCAGCTTCAACTTATCGCGGCGCACTTGCGAGAGGTCGTACTGGGCCTGTTGCACAAGCCAGCCCTCTTCGGTGCCGCCAAAAACCTTGGACAGTCTGACAGCCATTTCAGGCGAAATGCCGCGCTTTCCGTTGACGAGTTCCGAAAGTGTGTTGCGCGTCACGCCAAGGGCTTCGGCGGCATCTGTGACGGTCAAGCCTAGAGGCTCGATGCACTGCCGGAAAACAACTCCTCCGGGATGGGGTGGGTTCCTCATCGTCATGACTTGGTTCCTTTCAGTGGTAATCGACATAATCAACGTCCGTTGCGCCATCATCAAAACGGAAAATCACGCGCCAGTTTGCCCGAACGGTTACAGCCCAAAAGCCTCTCATTTTGCCTTTGAGCGGATGCAACCGCAACTTCGGCTGGTTCATGTGAGCAACTGTTGGGGCGGCGTGAAGGGTTGCCAAAATATCCCGCACTCGCTGGCATGTTCAGGATTTACGCCCCTTGGGTCGTCCTTTTCAAACAGCCGTTTCAGTCCCTTGTGGCGGATTGTCTTTATCGTCCCGAACCGTAACGCGACATGTGGCGCATGTCAAAATCAATTATCGGCCCACCATACACCATCTTGCTATAGTACAACCTAACCTCCTTTATGTCCCGTGCTGTGTGATCCGCAGGGCTGACAAGTCTGTAAAACCTGCGTGACCTCCGTTCCATTGATCCCCAACACCCACATTCAGTGCTGAGCGCGCACGGTGTCGACATCATGCCCCCATGCCTGGGGCTCGAATGAAAGAAGCTCAGGCAGATGCGATCGCGATAGTTCATGCCCACATCAATGCTAGCGCTTCGCCGATCCCCCACGCCCCTTCCCCGCAGCATAAGCACACCCCGCCTTCACGGGGCACTCGTCGCATTTCGGATTCGTGCGTTTGCACAGCTCCTGCCCGTGGCGCTTCAGCAGCAGGAACGCACGCGTACGCGCATCGAACTTCTCCGGCGTCGCCGTTTCGATCGCCTGCTGCGCCTCGCGATACGTCACGCCGTAGTTTTCGCGCTCCTGCCCCCGCTGAATGCGTACCAGCACGTGCGGACAATTGGAGGGCACGGCGGCAATCGGCGCGATCCCGGCAAACAGTAGAATCCGATCCGCACCGGGGCCCGCAATATTCGGAAACTTCTGCAGCAGCTTCCGCACCTTGGGCAGAGGCCCTAGCAGTCCCGCCCGCAAGTCGCCGCCGAATTCCCGTTCCACCCGCTCGGCGATCTCCACGAGGCGCATGGCGCGCAGTTCCGGGACCATCCCGCCGGGCTTCAACGCGCGCGCCAGTTTGGCGGTGCCCGCCGCCAGAATCTCTTGCGGCGCAATCCCCACCGACTTCGTCAAGGACTCCCACCCTTTTGCGCAAGCCGCGTCGCTCGCCGGATAGCCGCAATGCCACCACACCAGGAACTCGTACGGATCGGTGGGCCAGTGCGGTTCCTGCGCGCCGTAAGCCGCCTCCAACTTGTCCAGAGTTTGTACCACCCCGAAGGCTGTCACTTCCTCGCGCGCACCAGCTTGAGCGGCGGGCCGATCTTCGTACCCGAGGTGTCCGTCCAGTAGCCCTCAAACTTGTTCCCGTTCCTGGTCATCACCAGAGTGGGCATCTCCGCCTGCGATTTGCCACTGGGTGCCTGCATCGCGAGCTGCAGCGTGGAACCGTCGAACGCCGATTTTGCCAGCGGCATTTCGGTGCCGCCGTTGCGCCGCGAGACGATGGCCCCCTTCAGTTCCCCGCTCTCACTCCAAAAACGGAGGTCCATGCGGTGCTGCGGGACGCGGACCTCGTCGCCGGAAGCGCTCAGCAGATACCACGGGCCCGGCATCCCATCGGCGTTGGCCTGGTCCGCGAAACTTCGCCTGCTGCCGCATACCAACGCGATTGCCCCTGCGATCATCTGAGACAGAAACGTGCGACGCATCGTTCGCTCCTTTCTCTAAATCATACGCCTGGGGGCAAAAAGGGGACAGACGCATTTTCCAAGGGCAGGAAAATCGTCTGTCCCCTTTTTGCGGTGCATCCATGTAGAATGTGCGATTCATGCCCGCAAACGGCAACTATCTCATCCTGATCACCGTGGCGTCGATTGCTTTGCTGCTGGTGCTGATTCTGGCGGTGAAGCTGCACGCGTTCCTCGCGATGCTGCTTTCCAGCATGGCGCTGGGGCTGGCCGCGGGCATGGCGCCGGAGAAAGTGCTCAAGTCGATCCAGGCCGGATTCGGCGATGCCCTCGGCTTCATCGCGGTGGTCGTCGGCCTGGGCGCCATGATCGGACGCTTTCTGGAACAGTCGGGCGGTGGACGCGCGCTGGCCGACTGGCTGCTGCTCAAGTTCGGCAAGGACCGCGCCGCCTGGGCGCTGCTGGTGGCCGCCTTCCTGGTCGGTCTGCCGCTGTTTTTCGAAGTGGGAGTCGTAATCATGGCGCCGCTGGTGTGGAGTGTGACGCGCGAAACCAAACGTTCCCTGCTGTTCTATGCGTTGCCCTGTCTCTCCGCCCTCTCCATCGTGCATTCCATGGTGCCGCCTCATCCGGCGCCAGCGGCTGCCTCGCAGTTGTTCGGCGCGGACCTGGGCCACACCATCCTCTATGGCATCGCGGTTTCCATTCCGGCCGGCATCGCCGGCGGAATGGTCTACGGCCGATGGATCGCCCGGCGTATCCACATCGATCCGCCCGACTTTGCGCTGGCCGCCGCGGAGAATGCCGGCGACGGCCGTCCCGCCCCCTCCATCCCGATGGTGGTCCTGCTGCTGCTGTTACCCGTGCTGCTGATTTTCGGCGCCACGCTGGCCAACTTGTGGAATGTGCCGTTCCGCGGCGCCGCCGTCTTTCTGGGGCATCCCTTCACGGCTCTTTCCGTCACGGCGCTGGTGGCGCTCTACTTCTTCGGTTCGCGCCGGGGAGTGTCGCGAGCGCAGGCAGCCAAGATGGCGGGCGAATCGCTGGCCCCCATGGGCGCTCTGCTGTGCATCATGGGAGCGGGCGGCGCCTTCAAACAGATCATCGTGGATTCCGGTGTGGGCACCTACGCCGGCAAACTGCTGATCACCTCATCCATCTCGCCGCTGCTGGTCGCGTTCGTGATCGCCATGGCGATGCGCCTGGCACAGGGGTCTGCCACGGTAGCCATCATCACTGCCGCAGGTATTGTGGCGCCCATCGTCAAAGGCATTCCCGGATACAGCACGGACATTCTGGTGTTGGCGCTCTGTTGCGGCGGATCGGGCTTCTCGCACGTGAGCGATTCGGGCTTCTGGATGGTCAATCAGTACTTCAACATGAACGTGGCACAGACGCTGAAGACCTGGACCGCCATGAAGGTAGTCTCCATGTTCGTGGGGCTCGCGATTGTGCTGCTCTTGCAGGCGTTGCTGCGATAGCACGGTCCACCGCCGCTACCTGGCAGCGCAACTCTGGCTTCGACCGGCGACAGAATCGCCGGCGTTACAGCCGCGTGCTCATCGGCCCGATGTGAATGTGCGCCCCGGTAGCCTTGCCCGGGACCGCCTGGCGGAACGCGATGAAGGGGATGCCGTTGGCGGCGAGAAACTCACGCAACCAGACGCCTTCCGCCTGATCGGGATGGAGCGCCACATCCACGCGGCCGCGGTGGTCGAAACCCATAGCGCGATGGACCGCCGTTTCCCCGTTGGCGCTCACCGGCATGGCGTGGCCGAAACGGCCTTCGAAAGCCGCCTCCACGCGGCGCAAGATCTGCGGGGTGAAGACGCCATTGCCATCGAACTTATCGGCCAATATCGGCGCTTCGGACGGCGCCGCCAGCATGCGCGCCTGCAGCGCTTCTTCGGCGCGCGCCATATCGTTCACTTCGCGGGCGATCTTCGCGCGAGTTTCCGCCAGGTCGCATTCCTTGCGGGCAAAATCGAGATTCTGCAGAAATGTGCCCAGCGAAAGCTGCGGCGCCACGCCCGCTTCGATGAGCTTTTTGGCCTCGTCGAAAGCCACCTTGCGGCGCTCGAAGCGGCGGCCGGCGGCGGCCACAAGCTGGTCGGCCTGGTCTTCCGTGAGATCCTGCTGCGTGATGTTCTTGTGCACCAGCGCACTGTCCTCGGCATCGGCCAGGCCGGCTTTGGCTTTCTCCAGTTGGACGGGCGGACAGCGCCCCGGTCTCCACCAGGCCTTGAATCCGCATCAATTCCAGGCGGGCGCGCACCACTTCCGGGTCCTCGGCCGTCTGCGTCCAGGCACAGCTTGCGCAAAAGAGGAAGATCAGGCCGGAAATCGAGCGCATTTTTATCTAATTGTAGCGTGAAGGGGATCTGCTAGGTGTTTCCATGCGTACCTCGATGATTGCCGCGATCGTTCTGGCTGGCGCTGTACTGGTGGCGCAGCAGACGGCTTTGTTTTCCGTTCTGAAGAGCACCACGGCCCTGGGCAAACAGGCCGGCGGCGCCTACCTGGTGCCCTCCAACCAGATGCTCCGGCCGTGGGGCGAACAGACGGTCATCCCCGGACGGCCTGTGGACATGGCTTTCGATTCGCACAAGCGCGTGCTGGCGATCTTGAACACGCGGACGCTCCTGTTGATGGATGGCTCCACGGGCAGCAAGCTGGCGGACGTGCCGGCCAGGTCCACTTCCTACGCGGGCATCGCCTTCCGTCCGGGCAATCGCGAACTATGGGCCAGCGAGGCCAGCCGCAACGGCCCGGACAGCATCCTCGTTGTTCAAATTTCGGAGCTCGGGATGCCCGGCGCCACCAGCCGGATCGATCTGAAAGGCCATCCGGTCCCGGTGGGTATCGCGTTTTCGGCCGATGGCAAGACGGCATACGTCGCATTCAGCCGCAACAACAGCCTGGCCGTGATCGACGCGGAGAAGCACGAGTTGGTCAAAGAAATCGAAGTCGGCATGGCGCCGTTCGGCGTGGCCGTTTCCAAAGAGCGCGGCCGCATCTATGTGACGAACCGCGGCGGACGCCGGCCGGTGGCGAATGACACTCTTGCGCCCTCCGCCGGTTCGGAAATCGCCACGGATCCGGTAACCGGCTCTACCGTGTCGGGCACCCTCAGCGTGGTGGACGCGGCCACGCTCGCGGTGAAGGAAGTGGCGGTAGGCCTCGCACCCTCGCAGTTGACCCTCAGTCCTGATCAGAAGTTGCTGGCCGTCTCCAACAGCCATTCCGATACTGTGTCCATCGTGGACGCCGCTACCCTGGAGCGGAAGGACGTGAAGATTCCCACTTACCCCGAGGCGGCGCTGGGCAGCCAGCCGAGTTCCTCGGTCTTCGCGCCGGACGGTAAGACTCTCTACGTGGCTTGCGGCGGCAACAACGCCATCGCGGTGCTGAAGCCGTCGGGCAAGGGTTGGGACGTGGCCGGCGCGGTACCCACCGCCTGGTTCCCTTCCGCGATTGCCGTGGATGGCGAAGGCGCGCTGCGGGTGCTGAATATCAAGGGCATCGGCGACACCTCGAACAACCGCGGCACGTTTCAATCCACGCAATATAAAGGATCGCTGGAGACCATTCCGGCGTTGACGCCGCTCCAGGTGACCTCCGGAACGCGCGAGGTGCGCTCCGCCAACATGCCTGCGTACGAACCCGCCGGCGGGATCGCCAATCTGTCGTCCCTGGGGATCGAGCACGTCTTCCTGATCGTCAAAGAAAACCGGACGTACGACCAGGTATTTGGCGACATCGCCAAGGCCAACGGCGACCCCAAGCTGGTGATGTACGGCCGCGACATCACGCCGAACCATCATGCCCTGGCCGAGCGCTACGTGGTGCTGGACAATTTCTATGCCGGTGGCGCCATCAGTTTCGATGGCCACCAGTGGCTCGAGCAGGGCTTCGTGAGCGATTACACCGAACGCGCCTTCGCCTCTTCGCCGCGCGGATACGCGTGGAACATGGCCGACGCGCTGACCGTGGCTCCCACCGGATTCTTCTGGCAGGCATCGCCCAAGCCGCTGGATGTCCGCATCTACGGCGAGTTCCAGATCGCCGCCAAGTGGGATCCCGAGAAGCGCATTGCGCAGGACATGGACGAACGCGACGCCTTGAGTTGGAGCGATTACTGGAAGTTATACAAAGAGGGTAAGTGGCAGAGTGCGGTGGGCGCGCGCAGCGGCGTGCCGGCTCTGGCGAAGTACTGCAGCCCGCGATACCCGTACAGTTCGTTATCGATTCCGGACCAGATTCGCGCCGAGGAGTTCCTGCGCGAGTTGGCCGAACACGAAGCCAGCGGCCAACTGGCCAACCTGAGCATTCTCACTCTGAATCAGGATCACACCAACGGGACTCGCCCCAGCGTGCCCAAGCCAGCCGCCATGGTGGCGGACAACGACCTGGCGCTGGGGCGCATCGTCGAGGGAATTTCCAGGAGCCGCTTCTGGTCCAAGAGCCTGATCCTGGTGGTGGAAGACGATGCCCAGAACGGCGTGGACCATGTGGACGGGCACCGCACCGTGGCCCTGGCCATCGGGCCGTACGTGCGGCGGAACGCGGTGGATTCGAACAATTACAACCACACGAGCATGATTCGCACCATTCAGGAGATCTTCCGCATTCCGCAGCGCACTCGATTCCTGGCGGCGGCCCGTCCCATGAGCAGCGTCTTCACGGCGGAGGCGGACGTGAAACCCTACGAGCACCTGACCCCATCGGTGGCGCCCGACGAGATGAATCCACCACTGAAGGCGCTGGCCGGGCGCCGCCTGTGGGCTGCGCAGCAGTCGGCGAAGATGAACTGGAAAGATATCGACGACGCGCCGCCGGAAACCCTGAATCGCATTCTCTGGTGGGAAGCAAAAGGGTACGATACGCCATACCCCACGCGCGCTGGACTGCACGCGCCCGCATCAATTCCCAGAGGGACGCTCGACATGGTCCACCACTAGAAAATCGACGGCGCCCTTCTTTCCGCGTTCCAGTGTAAGGCCGAGTTGTTCCCGGAGGGCTGCCTGCACGGTGGGTCCGTCCGGGTCGGGCGGCGCCACGCCGGGTGGCGGAGGGCCGTGAAAGTCCGGAGTATATTCGAACATCAAGTCGAAGGTTCCGGTGAGCCCCGTCTTGTCCAGTACGGGAGCCTCCAGCCGTTGGGGTCCGGCGAGATACTTGGCAAACGTAGCCATGGTTACGTTGCGGGCGCTTACGCGCTGGCGGCCTGCCGCGCTGGGCGGCATGCCCCCGATTTCGCCGCAGATCGCCGGGAAGCCCCCCGCCAGGGCAAGCGGTGGAGGGGGTTCGGTGAGACAGGCGGAGTCTGGCGGATGCGCCTGAAGCAGCAGCCCGGTTCTGTCCGTCTTCACCAGGACCAGTTCCAACACGGGAACTTCTCGTGTCTCTTTGTGAATCGCCAGCTTGCAACGCTCCGCCAGAAGAGACTGCATCATGGGGCGCATTTGGCTCTTGGTGGGATTGCCGGCCGCCCGCGCCTGGACGTCATACCGGTCGTCCAATGCCCATCTCGGCAACTGGGGTATGAGAAGCCGAATCTCATCGGACGCGAGGTCGTAAGCGAAGGCAATATACGCGACCAGAGGATATCCCGTGGCCGAGAACAGACCTCCGGTGGCCGCATTGACCGCCCCTGGACCAAGGGGGATATTTGACTTGGCAGGGTCGGCCGTCTTGTTTATCTTGATCGAGGCGGCCTCGAATTCCGCGGACAGTGCCACCGCAGGCAGGAGCGCTAGCAGAAAGAGCTTCGCGCGACTCATTGTGGAGGACTACCCCAGATCCGGGAAAAGGTTACGGTATAATCGATTCAGGGAGAAATCTGGGATGCTGAAGCCTGTGTGTATAGCCGCCGTAGTGTTTTCGACCCTTTCTTTTGCTGAAGGCATTCCGCCTCACAGCATCACTGGCACCTACATTGAAGCCCGCACCGCGGATGTTTTCACCGGTCCCTGCTTCGCCAACGGCGAAGTCGAGATGACCGGCAAGGAAGCTGTATTCGGCTGGAAGATCAATGCCGGCAAGTGGGAGGGCGTGGATCTGCAGGGTCTATCCGTAGTGGGCGTGGTGCGCGCCGAGCACACGCTGGGCAACGTCTACGAACCGGTCAACGACATGCGCGCGGTACTGATTGTGGACAGCCATGCCACCGCCGAACAGCGCGCCGCGCTGCGCGGCTTCGCCTTGAAAGCGGGCGGCAGCCTGTTCAAGAACATCGTGAAGGTGGACACCGCGCCGATCGAATTCACCATCCAGGATGACAACATTCACAGCGCCGTGGCCAAGCTGACCGCTGGTTCGCTGGCGGCCATCCGCACGCGCGCCATCGTGGATGGCGACCATACCTGCGGGAACGAAGACGCCTTCTATCCGCCGCTCAACGAACTGGATCACGCCATGCCGGCCTTCGCGCTGGAAGATGCCTTTCAGGGCAGCGGCCTGGGCGAAGTCTGGAAGAATGGCCCGCGACGCTCCGGGTTCCTGGGCACGTTCCACGTGACGACAGAATAAGTTGGTCGATTTTAGCGCATTCCAATCGTCTATCCTGTGAGGACGATATGGAAAGCTATCTACTGTTACTTCACGAATGCGATGAGTACGCCCCTCTGAGCCCGGAGGAGATGCAGGCTGTGTTCGCGCGATATCGCGCCTGGAGCCAGAAGCTGCGCGACGCCGGGCGCATCCTGGGCAGCAACAAGCTGGAGGACGGAACAGGCCGCGTGCTGCGCTCAGGTTCCGGCAAGCTACACATCACCGACGGCCCCTTCACCGAGACTAAGGACGTGTTGGGCGGCTATTTTCTGGTGACCGCGGAGAGCTACGAAGACGCCGTCGAGTTGTGCCATGACTGCCCGCACCTGGACTTCGGGGCGATCGAAGTCCGCCGCATCCAAAAGGTATGAACGACCTGGTGGACCATCTGTTCCGCCGCCAGAGCGGCCTGATGGTCTCGACCCTGACCCGTATTCTGGGGCCGCGTCATCTTTCGCTGGCCGAAGACGTGGTGCAGGAGGCGCTGCTGAAGGCCTTGCAGCAGTGGCCGCATACTGGCACTCCCACAAACCCCTCGGCGTGGCTCATCCAGGTGGCGCGCAATCGGGCGCTGGATGTGCTGCGCCGGGAGGCATCGCTGGCGGCGAAAACTCCCGAGATCGCCCGCACCATCTCCCAGCCTCCTTCGCCCGCCGAGGAAGTGGACGATCAGCTCGCCATGATGTTCCTCTGCTGCCACCCGGCCATTCCGCGCGATGCACGCGTGGCCTTGACTCTGAAAACGGTGGGCGGTTTCGGCACGGGAGAAATCGCGCGCGCCTTTCTGATTCAGGAAACGGCCGCGGCACAGCGCATCGTGCGCGCCAAGCGCCTGATCCGCGATTTGGATTTGACCTTCGAATTGGAAGGGCTGCCGCTCGAACGGCTGGATTCCGTGCTCGAGACGCTCTACCTGATGTTCAATGAAGGCTACAGCGGCAGCGAGGAATTCTGTGAGGAGGCCATCCGCCTGGCACGGCTCCTGGCCCATCACGCATCCACGCGCGCGCCGCACGTGGATGCGCTGCTGGCACTGTTCCTGCTGCAATCGGCCCGCGAACCGGCACGCATCGATGCGCAAGGCGGCCTGCTGCTGCTCTCGGGCCAGGATCGGTCGGTATGGGACGCGGCGCGGATCTCCGAAGGGCTGCGCCACCTGGACCGCTCGGCCGCCGGTGAGTGCCTGACGGCGTATCATCTGGAGGCGGGAATCGCCGCAGCCCACGCCACCGCGCCCGATTTCGAGTCTACCGATTGGGCCTACATCGCCGGCCAGTACGATCAGCTTTATGCGCTGAATCCGTCGCCAGTGATCGCGTTGAATCGCGCGGTGGCTGTTTCGCGCTGTCAGGGCGCTGAGGCCGGACTGCGCGCGGCCGAAGCGATTGAAGGTCACCCGGCGCTACAGCGGTATCATTTGCTGCCGGCCACGCTGGGCCGCCTCTGGCAGGAACTCGGGGATGGCGAAAAGGCAGCAGCGTATATGCGGAGAGCCCTGGCGTGCGAATGCTCCGCGCCCGAGCGGCGATTTCTGGAAGCGCAGTTGCAGAGTATGGGCCGTTAAGCTACCTTCGCCTGATGGCGATGGCCGCCGTGCCGTTCGGCGCCGGCTGGATGGAGAGCGCCAGTCCTTCGTCGTACATCTTTACTGCGGTGGCAGTGGTCCAGAGGGTAGCTTCGGTGATGACACTCCCCACGCGAACGGGCAGTTGCTGCAAGATCTCCGCCTTGGCGGATTCCGGCATGCCGGTGACTTCGACGGTAGTCACAACTCGCCCCACTAACGGTTCGCGGAACGCGGACGAAGCTTCCAGTTTCTGCTGCAGCTCCATAAGCCGGGCTCGCGCTTCGCGTAGCTGGTCCGGTTGCGACGCGCTATGCGCAGCCTGCAGGTTCTTCTCCGCGGCCGAAAGTTCATCTTTCAAAAAGTTCGTGGTCATGGCCGCCTGGGTCGTGAGCGCGGACTGCAGGGATTCTCGAAGCTGAGCGACTTCGGCCTGCCGTCCGGCGGCATCAAGGGCCATCACCAACGCCATCACGGCCTCGCGGTCCGGGATGAGCGTCCTGGCAGTTTGCAGGGCCTGAATGGCAGACGCCAGATCGCGTTTTCGCCGGTAGGATTCGCCGATGCGGAAGTAGAGATCCCCGCGTGCGTGCGGCTCCAGGTCGCTTCGCTCCAGCATCTTCTGAAATGCGGCGATCGCCTGATCGTACTGGCCGGCGCGTACCGCGGCATTGCCTTGCGCCATGAGATCCTGGCTCTGACCTCGTGCCCAGTTCACGCTGAGCACCACACACGCCAGGGCCAGCGCCAGGGCGACGATTCCCGAAGCGCGCGAAGGTCCACACGAATCGGCGGTCGTGCCCATGATTCGCTGGATGCGGTAGAGCAACAATCCGCCAGTGCTTCCCAGTGCCGGCGCGGGCGTGCTGGTCCGCAGTTTCTCCAGGTTGGTCAGTGCCCGGGCGTAGCAGACGGGGCCTTCGCAGGCGGTCACCGCCAGATCGTCGCAGCAGAGTTCGCGTTCGTGACGGATGCGGGACGATACCCACCAAACGGCAGGATGGTAGAACAGCAGAGTCTCCACCAGCATCTGCATCCAGTTCACCAGGTAATCGTGCCTGAGGACGTGTGCCAGTTCGTGCGCCAGGACAGCTTCCAATTGTTGCGGGGTCAATCCGGCGAGGGCCGAAGCCGGAAGCAGGATTACGGGACGCAGCCAGCCTACCAGGCTCGGTCCGCCGGGCCATGTCGAAATCAGAACTTGCGTGGGCCTCGCCAGTTTCAGCCGATGGCTCAGGTTCGCGATTGTCGAAAGCACCGCGGCATCGGCCGGTTGCCCTCGGCGCCGCAGGGCCGCCACTTGCGCCCAACCCCACACCATCCGCAAGGAGAAGACCAGGACCCCGAAGGCCCACGCAGGCAGCACCCACGATTGCCACTTCGCAAGAGGCAACGCTAGGGGCGCCGCGGGCTGTTGGGCGATTGCAACCGGCGGTAACTGAGCCGTCGAGACGTTCGCTACCGCCGGCCGCGGCAGATAGAGAGCGTACATCGTGGCCAGCGGCGCGGCGACAAGCAGGGCCAATGCCACGCAACTCGCGGCATAGCGCGCATTGGCTGAGCGCAGGGCGAAGAGCGTAACCCAGAGGGCCAGGGAAACCAGCAAGCCCTGCCAGACGAAATGCAGCAGCGCCCCACTCAGTGCGGTCAGAATCGGTGTCATGCAGCGATTATTGACGAAGTCCTTCGTCAATGTCAACGACAATCTTCGTCAAGTGGGGAAAGACACCGGCGGCAAGACCGCCGGCGTTACCGCACTATGTCGGCGACACACGAGAGGCCGGCAAAGTAGCCCCTGTCGAAAACCGGAGGAGTCGCGGTGACTTCGAACCACAAGCTTCCCGGTGTCTGCCCACGCAGGGGGATTTCGATCTGCGCGCCCTGCCGCCGGCCACCGCCATCGAAGAACAGGAATACGGACCACGGCGTGGCGGAGCGGCTCCAGTTGAATTCGCCCTTGCTCTTGAACTTCACACTCACGCGCATTTCCTGGCCGGTTCCCGACCAGACGAACGGCTTGGCCATCGCGTTTCCGCGAAACGTGGCGCTCTGCCCATCGATGGTGAGCTTCACGGAATCCACCTCTGGGGTGATCACGGGACGTAAGGTGTAGCGGATCTTGGGTTGCGTCGCGCCGCCGGCGAATGCGCCGTCGCTGAAGGCGGCGGCGTGATCCAGAAAGGCCAGGAAGGCCGGATTGACGGGCAGTCCCGCCGACGCGCTGGCGATGAATCGCGGGCCCTTGCGCAGAATCAGCTTCTGTAGAGACGAGGCATAAGACTTCCACACGATCCCTTCGTTGGGCCGGAACAGCGAGGCGACTTCCGCGGCGCTGGCCTGTGCAACCGCGCCGGTCGCGAACGGATATTTGCTCAGCACGGGCTTCATCTGCGTGCACAAATCGGCGCCGCGCGCATTCCATTCCGCGGGGCCACCGGCGCGCAGTACCTGCTTTGCGGCAGCGATAGGCTCATCGAGCATGCGCGATACCTGGACGTCTACGCGCCCCTCGGCATAGGCATGAAAGGACGCCTCGATCTGCCTGGCTGTCTGCGCCGCGGCAGCAACGGCCGCATCCGCCGGTGCACCGCCCTTCGGCAAGGCGGCGCCCAACGCGGCAAGGGATTCACGATACCGCGGGCCAGCCGCGACCGCGGCCTCCACTGGCTGGAAC
>OKRF01000027.1:0-2377 GCA_900290315.1 Candidatus Sulfopaludibacter sp. SbA3
GGTCTTCAGCATCGCCTGCGCGATGGCCCCGCGATAGAACGCCGTTGCGCCGTGTCCCGCCACTAGTTTCAGCGCCGCGGCCATCTGCGGATTCTTGAATACCTCGCCGGTCTGTGGCGCCTTGCCGTCGCGCAGAAAGACGTTCTTCGCGTTGCGGTCCCTACCGAGTTTGGCCTCCTCCATCTTCCAGGCTTCGCCGATGATCTCCGTCACCGGATAGCCGTGTTCGGCAAAATAGATGGCCGGCTGGAACACCTCGCTCCACGGCAGCTTGCCGAACTTCTTGTGCAGTTTGGACCAGCCGTCCACGCACCCGGGCACAGTGACGGAATGGATGCCCTCCTGCGGCATACCGTTCTCGCCCAGCGATTTCAGGAAGTCGATGGTCAGCCCTGTGGGCGCCCACCCGCTGGCGTTGATGGCGGTCAGCTTTCCGGTCTTGGCATCCCAGTAAATCGCGAACAGGTCGCCGCCCATGCCGCAGCTTTCCGGTTCCACGACGCCGAGCACCGCGTTGGCCGCAATTGCCGCATCCATCGCGCCTCCGCCGCGCGCGAGCACCTGCGCTCCCGCCTGGGATGCCAGAGTCTGGCTGGTTGCTACGATGCCGCGGTCGGTGATGGTCATCGATCGCGCCTGCGAGCGATCTTGCGCATGCGTCGTGGTGTGTAACATGAGTAACAGTACTGAAACAAGAAAGCGCATGAATTTGTAATGATATCAGGTTCGAATATTAACTTTGGATAGCCCCGGACAGTGGCGCAGGCCAGTCCAGACAATTGGACCTTTCCACCTCCGCGGCGATTTTCGTAGCTGCCTTCGCAGGCCACGGCGCGGTCCGCCGCACCGTCAGGTCTGCAAACGCATTCAAGCACTCCAGCATGGCGGCCAGTTGACCGCGCGTTTCATTCACCAAAAACATGACGTAGTGCAAGCGCTTTTCGGATTGCGCCACGTAACGCACGTAAACCGTCACCTGCTCGCCCGGCATCACCTCTCTCAGGTATTGGACGTGATGCTCCAGGTCGAAGGTCCCGGTGCCATGCTGCCGGTGATATTCGGGCGTAAGTCCCAGGCCAGAGTGCAGCACGTCGCTGGCGTCGTCAAAGATGCCCACGTACCAGCGCACATTCATGTGGCCGTTATCGTCGCGGTAGCAGTCTGGCACCGTCATGCGGAGACAGGGAGGCGCCAGTGCCAGAATTTTCTGCAAGGGAATTTGGGGTGGCTTCATAGCGTGTTCTGCATCTTACCTCCCTTTCGTTTTAAACTTGTTTCCTATATGCGAAACCTTGCCTGCTGTTTGCTCCTGATTGCGGCCTGTGCCTTGGCGCAGCCCGCGGTGAGTCCCGAAAAAGAAGCCTCCATGAAGGCCGACCTCACCGGCCAGATCGACGCCATGAAGAAGCAGGCGCAGGTCATGGTGGATAGCGTGTTCAGCTTTGGCGAACTGGGCTTCCAGGAATTCGAAACCACCAAGTACCTCACGGGCATCCTGGAAAAAGAGGGTTTCCACATCGAGCGCGGCATCGCCGGCATTCCCACCTCCTGGGTCGCATCGTGGGGATCGGGAAAGCCTGTCATCTCGCTGGGATCCGATATCGACGATATCCCGCAGGCATCGCAGAAGCCCGGCGTCGGCTGGCACGAGCCCTTGATCGAAGGCGCGCCGGGACACGGCGAAGGCCACAACTCCGGAGTGCCGCTGAATATCGTCGCCGCTCTGGCCGTCAAGAAGGTCATGGAGCGCGAGCATCTGCAAGGCACCATCCGGCTCTGGCCCGGCGTCGCCGAAGAAGAGGTCGGCACCAAAGCCTGGTACGTCAAAGCGGGAATGTTCAAGGATGTCGACGTGGTCCTGTTCTGTCACGTGGCCAGCAATTTCGGCGTCTCTTGGGGGCCTGCCATGAACCAGAATGGCCTGGTCTCTGTGGAGTACATGTTCAAAGGTGAGAGCGCCCACGCGGCCGGCGCTCCGTGGCGCGGCAGGAGCGCGCTGGACGCCGTGGAGTTGATGGACGTGGGCTGGAATTTCCGCCGCGAGCACCTCCGCCTGGCGCAACGCTCCCACTACGTCATCACCAACGGCGGCGATCNNCGATGCCAGCGTTTGGTATTACTTTCGCGAAGCCGACTACGAACACATCATGGACATGTGGCGTATCGGCGATAACATGGCCAAAGCCGCGACCCTGATGACGGACACGACGTTCACGTCGCGCCTGTTGGGTAGCGCCTGGCCGGGCCATTTCAATCGGCCCATTGCGGAAGCCATGAACGAAAACATCAAGAAAGTAGGCCTGCCGAAGTGGACCGATGAGGATCAAACTTTGGCCAAGGCGCTGCAGACGGAACTGAAAGTTCGCGTACAGGGCCT
>OKRF01000027.1:2387-12962 GCA_900290315.1 Candidatus Sulfopaludibacter sp. SbA3
CCCAACGCCGAAGGCGGTTTCGGCGCCCAGCAGCCGACCGGCGGCGGGTCCGACGACATCGGCGATGTCTCCTGGGCCGTCCCCACCGTGACTCTGCGCTATCCCGCCAACATCCCCGGCGGTCCGGGCCACAATTGGGCCGATGGCGTCGCCATGGCCACCCCAATCGCACACAAAGGCGTGGTGGCCGGAGCCAAAGTGCAAGCCATGACCATGCTGGACATCCTGCTGCACCCGGAACTCGTCAAAAACGCCTGGGACTACTTCAACAACGTCCAGACCAAGGAGACTACGTACAAGAGCTTTCTGCGTCCCGAAGACAAGCCGGCCATCTGGCTCAACACGAAGATCATGGAAACGTACCGTCCGCGCATGAAAGCGCTCTACTACGACCCCTCCAAATACGACACCTACCTGGAGCAACTGGGGATCAAGTACCCCACCGTGAAAGCAGCACCGGCAGTAGAGGCGAAGTAGGATAAGTTTTAGCATGAAAGACACGTTGAAACGAGAATTTTGTTCCTGGTTCGCTCATTGAAACTCAGGCGGCCATCTCCAGCCCAATTTCCCGAACCAGGTTGTCGAGTGCTTGGCCGACAGCATGGTAGAACTGGTCGAGCGTGCTGGTGCGGGACGCCAGTAGCAGACGATCACCGGCATAAGGATGGATCGCGCCGGCGGTTAACAGTGCGTAGAGTTTGTGGAACAGTTTTAGATAGATGAGGCTGATGCGGTAGCCTCCGGCGGTGAACCCCAGTGCTTGGAGCCCACGGGGATAGACCTCTGGCGTTGTGAAGGGGCCTGCCAAGATATGGCTGAACGACACTAGAGCATGCATCAAGGCGAGTTGACGGGTGGCAACCAGTCTCCACGCGGGAACTCTATTTTTGCCGGTCAGGGATGGTTGCGCCAGCCGGGATCATTCCGGGAAAACCGCTCCCGCACCGCGGCTAGGTTCTCCGGAGTCTGCGAAAGTCGGTGACATCGTTGGACCCCACTTCGGCCCGGCCGACGCCGCCAAACTCGGTGTCACCGCCGCGCACGTAGTTTTTCAAAATGCTGTGCTATAGAAGGCGCGCAGCACCTGTTGGCCCAAGTGTAGATCCTCCAGGGCCGTTTGCAGCCGGTCCTTGTGCTGCCGGGTAATGCGACGACCGAAGGACCACCGCCACCTGGTCGGGCGAGCCGCGTTTGCGGTTGGAATCCAACAAACGGTCATCACAGGATTATTCTCTACGTACGCCACAATCCGATGGAACTCCCGCTCGTTTCTCGCCCAGTGGTCGTACGACTCCTGACGCCAGAACGGCTCTTCCGTGCGTCCGGGTAACAGGTTCGGTTCCTTCGCGGTGGTCCCCTTGATCCACTGTGTCAACTGGCACAAGGCCACCTTGCGCAGCAGAAGCACATGTACATGATTCGGCATCACCACGCAAGCTGATAGCCCATAAAAGTGCTGCTCTCTTTCGCCTCGGATAATCGTTTCCGCGACCGCCCCCGCTACCCTGGAATCGCGCAACCATTGCGGTCCGGGGCCTCGCTCCAGCGCCCGATCCTCCGCCCCGAAAGCATGTCCGGGAGTGGCGTAGAGGGTGTCGGGCTTCTCAACTGGCTCCGATCCATGCAGCCCCCATGTGACAAAGAGGCGCGTCGCCCGGATGAATTATGCGGTAGTCTCGTTCAGTATCCCACTACCCTGATAGCGTTTCGGACCTCAAAATGCTGTCGGAAGTCGAGTGGGGCAAGCTGAAGCTTACTCCACGGAACAAAAGGGCGTTCTCGACCGTCTTCTAACTCGTGGCCCGAACCCGCCAATTCCGTCTCAGCGCCTCCTTTTGGGAAGCCACGCGCATCGCGGTAGATTCCCTGCGCAAGAACAAACTGCGCAGCTTCCTGACCCTGCTTGGCATCATTCTTGCTACGACCACCCTCATCGCCGTCACCGCCCTCATTCACGGCATGGATGTCTACATTGCCGAAAAAGTCTCCAATATGGGGTCGGATGGCTTTCGCGTGGTGCGCATGGCCTGGTTCGGTCCGTGGGACCCCAAGAAGTTTTTCGAAATGGACAAGCGCAATCCCCAGTTGAAGCCGGACGAGTACGCCTTCCTCAAAGACCAGGCCAAGCTACTGAAGGACCTCGGCATGATGGCCTCGCGCAACGCCCGCGTGTCCTACAAAGGGACCTCCCAGGAACAGGTGAACATCCAGGGCATCACTGACAACATTCCCACCATCAACAATGTGCAAGTCGATACCGGCCGCGGCATCACCTACGAAGAAGTGCGCCGGCACGCCGCGGTGGCATTTGTGGGCAACGACATCCGCGAGCGCTTCTTCGCCGGAGTGGACCCCATCGGCAAAGTCATTTCCGTGGAGGGCAACCCGTACGAGATCGTCGGCGTCGCCAAAACACTCGGCAGCGTCTTCGGCCAATCGCAGGACAACTTTGTGATGATCCCGATCGAGAGTTACTTTAAAACCTACGGATCGCGCAACGGCCTGCGCCTGGTGGCCAAAGCCATCGACCAGGCGCACTTGGACGAAGCCGAGGACGAATCGCGCGTGCTGCTGCGCTCCTACCGGCACCTCCTGCCCGGGCAGGACGATAACTTCAGCATCTTCGCCTCCGATACCATCGTGAGCCTGTGGGAGTCGCTGACCAAGGCGATTGCCGGCATGGCGGTGGGGATCGTCTCGGTCTTCATGGTGGTGGGCGGAATCGTGATCATGAACATCATGCTGGCGGTGGTGACGGAGCGCACCCACGAAATCGGCATCCGCAAGTCGCTGGGCGCCCGTAAACGGGATATCCTGAATCAGTACATGGTGGAATCGGCGGTGCTCGCGGGCACGGGCGGATTGATCGGCGTGGGTGTGGCATGGTGCGTGGCCGTCCTGGTGCGCAGCCTGACGTCCGTGCCCATGGCGCTGCCCTGGAGCAGCGTCTTCATTGGCGTGGGACTTTCAGCCACCGTGGGACTGTTCTTCGGCATCTATCCGGCGCGCCAGGCCTCCAAGCTGGATCCCATTGAAGCGCTGAGGGCCGAGAAATAACCATGACCAGGCTGGCATTCGTTAACGGCATCAGCCTGGCCTGGCAGACCATCCGCAGTCACAAACTGCGGGCCCTGCTCACCGTGCTTGGCGTGATTATCGGCACCGGCACCATCATCGGAGTGGCAGCCATTCTAACTGGCTTCGATGCCTCCGTCGCGGCCGTCCTGCGCAGTTTTGGCCCGAATTCCATCATCGTGTTCAAGTTCCCGGTAGGGCCCCGCACCAGCAACCTGACGCCCGAAGAGCGCACCCGGAAGGACCTCACTTACCAGAACGCCATGGACATCCGTGATCGCTGCAAATCCGTGGAAGATGTCTCCTCCATGTTGTTCCCCAATGGCGGCCCGTTCAACGTCCACTACAAGGGCAACGACATGTACGACGTCAACCTGTTCGGAGTGGAAGAGGCTTACGCCCGGGGCGGCCAGGTCGATGTGCACCTGGGCCGCTTCTTCACTGACGAAGAGAACCGGCGCCGCCGACCCGTCGTCGTGATTGGCGCCGACCTCGAAAAAGGCCTGTTCGCCAATGTGGACCCCATCGGCAAAAACATCACCGTGGATGGCCACGAGTACGAAGTCATCGGCACCATGCTCAAACCGGCCGCGTCCTTCTTCGGCGATACCGATAATCGCGTTCTTCTGCCCTACTGGACGCTACATCGCATGTACCCCAACTCGCGCGAGAACGCCATCGTGGTGACGGCCGCGGATGGTAAACTGCCGCAGGCGATGGATGAGGTCCGGACCGTCCTGCGCGTCGACCGGCGCGTGCCCTACAACAAGCCTGACACCTTCGCTCTCTCCTCGGCCGAGCAGATGGTCTCCGATTTCCGCCAGATTACCGCCATGACGTTCCTTGTCATGGCAGTGCTCAGCTCCATCGGTCTGCTGGTAGGCGGAATCGGGGTGATGAACATCATGCTGGTTTCGGTCACCGAGCGCACCCACGAGATCGGCATCCGCAAAGCCATTGGCGCGCGCAAAGCGGACATCCTGATTCAGTTCCTGATCGAAGCCGCCGCGCTGACCGGCCTCGGCGGCATCGCCGGTATCATCTTCGGCTGGATCATCTCGCTGATCAGCCGCCTGGTATTCACTTCCATCCCCGCCAGCGTTCCGCTGTGGGCCGCCGTCACCGGCATTGTGGTCTCGGTCGGCGTCGGTCTCTTCTTCGGCATCTGGCCCGCAAATAAAGCCGCCCGCCTCGATCCGGTTGTCGCTCTCCGCTACGAATAGCTTCGCGCCGGAGGGCTATTTGAACTCAAAGGTCAGGGGCGCGCCTTCAATGCGAACTCCCGCGGAGGATTGCACGACCCCCGTGACGCGGGCCGCGATCTGCCCGCGGAGTGCCATCGGACTCCACATAGCCAGGACCGCTACAGAATTGGGAAGACTCTGGCTTTCAAATTCTCCGCCCTCGTGAAGTCAGAAATAGCCAATACAACCGGCGACAAGATCGCCGGCGTTACCGCGCGCGGGCGGAACGGCCATCCCCACTTGTGCCACAATTGTGAATCGGTCCCGCACAAATGGCTAATCATGAATCGAAACAGGCGGCAACGCTTGCGGCGTCCCGCTTTCTCCCTGTCATGCTGGTGTTGTTCGCCGGCAGCGGCTGCTCCGCCCTTATCTACGAAATCGTCTGGTATCAGCTTCTGCAACTCGTGATTGGGTCCACGGCTATTTCGCTTGGCGTACTGCTGGCCACGTTCATGGGCGGGCTCTGCCTGGGCAGTCTGATGCTGCCGCGCATCATGGCCACACGGCAGAAGCACCCGCTGCTGGTATACGCAGCTATTGAAGTTGGAATCGCCATTTGCGGTGTCCTGGTGCTGTTCGGGATGCCGTTGGTGGATGGCATTTACACCTCAGCCGTGGGTCACGGCATGCCCTCCATCCTTTTTCGCGCCATCATCTGCGCGGTGTGCCTGATGCCGCCTACGTTCCTGATGGGTGCTTCCCTGCCGGCCATCGCCCGATGGGTGGAAGCCACGCCGCGCGGCGTCTCCTGGCTGGGAATGCTGTACGGCGGCAACACCGCGGGCGCCGTCTTCGGATGCCTGCTGGCCGGCTTTTACCTGCTCCGCGTGTTCGACCTGGCAACCGCCACCTTTGTCGCCGTCATCATCAATCTGGTGGTGGCGTTCGCCAGCTATCAACTGTCCAAGCGCGTGCCGCAGCACTCTACAGAAGAAAAGGCCGTGCCCGTCCCCGGCCCGCGATTTTGGCCCGTCTATATCGCCATCGCTCTCTCCGGGGCTACGGCCCTGGGCGCCGAAGTCATCTGGACGCGCCTCATGGGCCTGCTGCTGGGCGCCACCGTCTACACCTTCTCCATCATCCTGGCGGTGTTCCTGGTGGGCATCGGTGTGGGCAGCGCCGTCGGCTCCGCCCTCGCGCGAAATATCAAGGCGCGAGCTGCCATCGGTGTGTGTCAGTTGCTGCTCGCCGGCGCCGTAGCGTGGACGGCCTACATGATCGCACAATCTGTTCCCTGGTGGCCCGTCAATCCGCTGCTCAATCAGAATCCCTGGTTTACCTTCCAGGTGGATATGGTGCGCTCCCTCTGGGCCATTCTGCCAGCCACTCTGCTATGGGGCGCCAGTTTCCCCCTGGCCCTGGCAGCGGCATCGCGCGGCGATGAACCCGGCCAACTGGTGGGCGGAATCTACGCCGCCAATACCGGAGGCGCGATCCTGGGAGCGCTCACCTTCAGCATGATCCTGGTCCCCGCCATCGGCACCGCGAACTGCGAGCGCGTGCTCATCGCCATGGCGGCCCTCAGTGGACTCATCGTGCTAGTGCCGCATCTGTGGACTTCGCGCGCCAAAGTGGCGTGGGCCGCCCTGCTGGCGTCTATCGTAGCCATAGTCTACCTCATCTCCGGTGTCACACCGGTGCCGCCGCTGCTCATCGCTTATGGCCGCCGCATCATGACCTCGCAGACCAGCTCCAAAATCCTCTACACCGGGGAAGGTATGAACTCCTCCATCGCCATCTCCCAGTGGAGCGATGGCGCCCTCCAGTTTCACGTCAGCGGCAAGGTGGAAGCCTCCACGGAGCCCTACGATATGCGGCTGCAGCGCATGCTCGGCCATCTGCCGGCCCTGGTCCAGGCGTCACGGCGGGGTCTTTCGTCACCCATCCCGCCATGTCGCGCATCGTGATTTGCGAGATGGAGCCGCTCATTCCGCCCACCGCCACCCAGTACTTCGCCAAAGAGAATTACAACGTGATGAACGATCCGCGCACACAGATTTTCTACGACGACGCGCGCCACTTCGTGCTCACCACCCGCGAGAAGTTCGACATCATCACCAGCGACCCGATTCACCCCTGGGTGAAAGGCAGCGCCACCCTGTATTCCCGGGAGTACTTCCAACTGGTGAAGGATCACCTGAATCCCGGCGGCGTAGTGACCCAATGGGTGCCGCTCTATGAGAGCGACATGGACACCGTGAAGAGCGAGTTGGCCACCTTCTTCGACGTTTTCCCGAACGGCACGGTGTGGGCCAACGAGCTGAACGGCGGCGGATACGATGTTTTCCTCATGGGTCAGAACGAGCCTGCCAAAATCAATCTCGACGCTCTGCAGCAGCGCCTGGAAAGCCCCGAATACTTCCGCGTGGCGCAATCCCTGCGCGATGTCGGATTCAATTCCATGTACGACCTCCTGGCCACATACGCCGGGCAGGATCAGGATCTGAAGCCATGGCTGCGCGACGCCGAGATCAATCGCGACGGCAATTTGCGCTTGCAGTATCTGGCCGGCCTCGCCTTGAATATCAGCCAGGAAGGTCCCATCTATAGCGAGATGCTCAAGTACCGCCAGTTCCCCGCCAATCTCTTTACCGGCTCCGAGGCAGTTATGCAGCACCTCTACGCAGCGCTATCCGCGACGACCAGCAGGTAAGGATGACAGGGTCGAAAAACAGGGGCCGGAGTTGTGTGCGGCGCGCTTCGCTCGCCGTACCGGCGACAAGATCGCCGGCGTTACCGACTCGGTTTTTCATGAAGGCTCGTGCATACGACTGCGTAGCGTCTGGTTGATCTTCTGCAGCTCCTCTTCCAGTAAAGTGACCTTGCCTGGTGCTTCCACAACTGTGTATTGCCTGCCGGTTTATCGCGGCGCTCCGTCCGTCCTACTTAACCTGGTATCCCGGCGGCACCGTGAACAAACCGGGATCCGGCTCCAGCCGGCGGACGTTGGTCAGCCGTACCGTGTCTTCTCCGGTCCGCGGATCGTTCTTGCGGACCAGCAGATTGACCTGAAGTTCGGGTGAGTACCAGCTTTCTTCCGTGGATTGAATCGGCCGGTCATTGCCGATGGCGCCGGCTTCAATCGTGGTGGTGAGCCGCACACCTTCGCACGTGACACCTTCTATGATCTGGCTGTCCAACGTTTCTTTCTTGACACCCGGAGCGCCGGCCCCGCGCAGTTCAGCCTTAGCTTCCGCCACTGCTTCCGGCCCCGTCCCTTTCACGATGACCATCTGATGGACCATCGCCGGCGACCCATTGTTATTGGAGAAGCCGAACGCGCTGAGGGTCTGAGGCTCGGGCGATCCGCCGGCAGGGAACTTCTTGCGGATTGTGTAGTCCATCGTCATCTTCTGCGCCGTCAGGTTGGACTGGTTGAGCATGAAACTGCTGCCCCCAGTGCTGTCCCAGATCATCACCTGGCCAGGACTCTCGCGGCGCACGCGGCCTTGTCCATCGCGAGAGATCGCCGTCTTGGTTTCGTTGTGGATCCTGGTGCCATCCGCCAGCACCTGGTTGGTCTCGTGAATCTCATCGGCGGAGTAGGGCGCGCCCTTGACTGCCGGTCCCATGATGGCGCCCTCTATCCCGAGGACCTTGGCGCCCCTCAGCATCTGGTCGATCTCGACTTGGGCCTTCCTGGCGGCGACCTTCTGTTGCTCCAGATTGTCCTGCGCCATGGCTATCGCGGCGAATATTCCCAGGGCTAGTGCAATTCCAAGAAACGGTCTCATGGTTCGTACTCCTTCGAAACATATTGAATTGGCCGGATGGCCCGGGCGCGGCCATCGCCATCCACAATCACATCCGCCTGAATCCCGCTGGGCAGAGCCACCCGCATCACNNCGGCCATGTAATACTGCACCGGCGACGGGCGCACCGGCCTCACCTGCACCCGCCGGACGTGCGGCCTGGGCGGCGCCTCCGTTATCGCCAAGGTTGTCAGCGGCGCGCTCACCATGGGGACCTCCAGGGGAGCAGGTACGGGCGGTGGCGGAACAATCGCTTGCACCGGCGCCTTAGCGGGCCGCTCCGAGAGCAGCACAGCCAGCACCAACGCGGCCGCCAGCGCGGCCACGGTGGCCCATACCGCCGGCCGCGAAATCGTCCTCCTGACAGGGGCCACGTGTGCCGGTATATCGGCGGAGAGAGCTTCCATCAACGTAGAGACCCGTTCGGCGCGCGCAGCCAGCGTTTGATAGACGGCCGTGCACGCGGCGCATTCTGCCAGGTGCTGTTCCACGGCCAACGCCTGCCCGGCCGGCAGTTCCCGGTCGAGCCATGCCCGCAGTTCGCCTTCGCCCCAACATTGCGTCATAAACGATCTCCATAACGCGCGCGGAATTTCCGTTCGAACTCCGCCTCTGCCCGGACCAGCATGGTGCCCACCGAACCCGGCGGAATGCCCAGCGCCTCGGCGATTTCCCGGTAGGCCATCCCGTTTGAACGCAGCAAAAGCAACTGCGCCTCGCGCGGCTTCAAGCTCTGCAGTACGTCCCGGACGCGCGCGCAACGCTCTTCGCGCAACAGGCCCTCCAGCGCGCCGCCCCGGGATGCCGTGCGGAGAGTCTCCACCCCGGCCTCCTGCTCGCGCCTGCGGCGCCGCGAATTGCTGCGCAGGGCATCCAGCCCGGCGTTGGTGGCCACCCGGTAGACCCAGGCGGTCAGTTCGCCCTTGCCCTGCAGTAGGGTCCATTGGCGCGAAAGCTTGCAGAATACATCCGCGGCAATCTCCTCGCTCTGTCCCCGGTCGCCGGTCAGCCGCGCCAGCATCGAGGTAATCCGCGGATAGTGCTCCTGGAACAGCGCATCGAACCAGGACGCACCCCGCCCTTCGCCGGCATTGGGCCGTTCCAGGGCGAATTCCTCCGCAGGCTGCACACTGTTAATAACGTTATCCACGAGCACGTTGTGACGAAAATTTTAGCATTGCTGAACCGCGCTACGATAGCATTCAAATGCTCCTGCCTCGCCTGGTCATCTTCGCCGCCCTCGTCTCCGGGCTTCTGGATGCCGCCGACGCGCTCAAAGACGCTGCCGCCAAGCGCGGCATGCACATAGGCGCCGCCGTGCAGTCCGGCTACATCGCCAATGAGCCCATATACACCCAGACCCTGACGCGCGAGTTCAGCATGATCGAGCCCGAGTACGAGATGCTGTGGAGCACCATCCACCCGAGCCAGGGGTCCTACAATTTCACCGGCGCCGACAAGCTGGTGACCTTTGCGGCGGCCAATAACATGCTGGTGCGCGCCGACCACCTGGTCTGGCACTCGTCCCTGCCCACCTGGCTGACCAACGGAGGCTACACCGCGGACCAGCTCAACGCGATTCTCAAGGACCATATCGCCACCGTGGCCGGCCATTACGCCGGGAAAGTGTACTCCTGGGAGGTGGTCAACGAAGCCGTGGATCCGAGCGGCACCAAGCTCCGCGACTCCATCTGGAACAACCAGCCGGGAATCGGGCTCACTGGCATCGTCTGGATCGAGCAGGCCTTCCGCTGGGCCCACGACGCCGATCCGCACGCGCTGCTCTTTTACAACGACTACGGCGCCGAGGACAGCAACACCAAGAGCGACTACATCTACGCCATGGTCAAACAGATGCTCGCCGACGGCGTGCCCATCCACGGCGTGGGCCTGCAGATGCACTTGACTAACGACCCGAATTACCCCTCGGCCGCTGGTCTGGCAGCCAATATCAAACGCCTGAACGGCCTGGGCCTGCTTGTGATCGTCACGGAGATGGACGTGCGCCTGCCCGTGAGTTCCACGGGCGTCGCCAGCGAGACCGACCTGGCCATTCAGGCCACGCTCTACGGCCGCGTCTCCTCCACCTGCATCCAGTTTCCCGGATGCGTGGCGATGCAGACATGGGGCATCAGCGACGAGCATTCCTGGGTACCTTCCACCTTCCCGGGAACCGGTGCGGCGCTCGCCTTCGATGTCAATTACCAGCCCAAGGCGGCCTACTCTTCGTGGTTGGACCCCATGGTAAGCACGCCGGCGGTGATCGCCGCGGGGGCTCTCACCAACGCCGCCAACTACATAGCCGGCGCGGTGGCGCCAGGCGAGATCGTGACGCTGTTCGGCGCCGATTTCGGGCCGCCGTCACTGGCCGGGCTGCAACTGGATTCCGCGGGAAAGATCGCGACTTCCGCCGGTGGCGCGCAGTTGTTGTTCGACGGCGTGGCGGCTCCGGCCGTGTATGCGGTCACTGGCCAGGCCAGCTTCATCGTGCCCTTCGAAGT
>OKRF01000027.1:12972-13304 GCA_900290315.1 Candidatus Sulfopaludibacter sp. SbA3
TGCCCTTCGAAGTGGCGGGCAAGGCGTCTACCGCCGTGCAATATGTGTACCAGGGCGCTTATTCGAATACGGTAACGCTGCCGGTCGCGGCGGCCGCTCCCGCGCTGTTCTCCCTCGATCAGACCGGCACCGGTCCGGGCGCCATTCAGGACGTCAACTACAAGCTGAATTCGGCGTCCAACCCGGCCAAGACCGGCGACATCGTGCTCTTGTATGCCACAGGTGCGGGAGTGCTCACTCCGGCGAGCCAGGATGGAGTTCTGGCCAGCGTGCCGCTGCCCAAGCCGGCCGCCGCCGTGACGGTGCAGATCGGCGGCAAGGACGCCGTGGTT
>OKRF01000027.1:13314-13465 GCA_900290315.1 Candidatus Sulfopaludibacter sp. SbA3
CTGCCCAAGCCGGCCGCCGCCGTGACGGTGCAGATCGGCGGCAAGGACGCCGTGGTTCAGTACGCGGGCTGCGCCTCCGGCTTGACCAACGCTCTGTTGCAGGTCAACGTACAGATTCCGGCCGGCCTGGCCCCGGGCGCGCAACCCGCCG
>OKRF01000142.1 GCA_900290315.1 Candidatus Sulfopaludibacter sp. SbA3
CGGTGAGCTACCGACCAAGACGAGTTGGTGTTGCGGAGATGAGCACATTCTCGCAAAGGCGCAAAGAGGCAAAGCCGCAAAGAAAACCATGTTTATGTTCTTGCGCTCTTGGCGTCTTTGCGTCTTGGCGAGAAAGGCCTGAATGCGTCTCGGTGAGCTACCGACCAAGACGAGTTGGTGTTGCGGAGATGAGCACATTCTCGCAAAGGCGCAGAGGGGCAAAGGCGCAAAGAAAACCATGTTTATGTTCTTGCGCTCCTGGCGTCTTTGCGTCTTGGCGAGAAAGGCCTGAATGCGTCTCGGTGAGCTACCGACCAAGACGAGTTGGTGTTGCGGAGATGAGCACATTCTCGCAAAGGCGCAAAGGGGCAAAGGCGCAAAGAAAACCATGTTTATGTTCTTGCGCTCTTTGCGTCTTGGCGAGAAAGGCCTGAATGCATCTCGGTGAGCTAACCGACCAAGACGAGTTGGTGTTGCGGAGATGAGCACATTCTCGCAAAGGCGCAAAGGGGCAAAGGCGCAAAGAAAACTATGTTTATGTTCTTGGTTCCTGGCTCTTGGCGTTTTGGTGAGAAATGGTTGAAATGCATCTCGGTCTGCTTCCGAAAAGGAGTTGAGTTGTGAAATGAACATGCTTATTACTTTTGCGCTCTTTGTGCCTCGTCGGCATTGCGAGAGAGGGTTGAAACATGAATCTCGGTGAGTTTCTGGAGAAGTTCGGTCGAACGGTATTTGAGAGCCCCCTGGCAGGCGCGCCGCACCCGGAAGCGCCAGCGGAACTGGCGGAGATTCGTCTCGCCATCCTCGACCGCATTCGCGACAAGAGCTATCGCTCGGGCGGGAAGAAGGTGTTTCCCTACGACCTGCTGCGCGTGGAGTTGCGCGGGGTCGAAGAGAGCCGGCGCGATCTGTTCGCGGGCAAATTCTTCCGCCGCTATCTGGAGCAGGAAGTGCACGGCGCCCTGCGCGCGGCCGGCTGCCGGTTTCCGGAGAATCTGCGCATCGACGTCCACCCGTGTACGGGCATGCCGCAGCGGGGCGAAGATTGGCTGGTGGTGGACGCGGTGTCGCAGGAATCCACCGGCCCCGCGCGGCCGGTGGCGCGCCTGTCCGTGCGCGAAGGCGTTGCCAATTCCTCCGGGTTGCGCCTGGAGAAGGCGCGCACCAACATCGGCCGTACCCGTGACGTCTATCGCAACGAAGGACTGTTCCGGCGCAACGACCTGGCGTTCGAAGAGGAGAACGAGATCAACTGCTCGGTCTCGCGCGAGCATGCCCACATTCAACGCGACAAGGTGGCGGGCGAGTACCGGCTGTTCAACGACCGGTGGTATGCGCGTGGCGAGAGACAATCGCCGGAGTGCGGCACCTGGATTGTGCGCGACGGCATGAGCCAGGAGGTGCATCGCAATGCACGCGGGACGAAACTGGAGCCGGGGGACGAAATTCACTTCGGCAGGGCCGTGGTGATCTTTGAGTTAGAGTGAAATGGATGTTCGATTGGAACCGGGATCCGCACAGGCGATTCAATCCCCTCACTCGCGAATGGGTGCTGGTGTCTCCACACCGCACCGAGCGCCCCTGGCAGGGGCAAAAGGAAATTAGCGGCGCGGCCGCGCAACCGGAATACGATGCCGGGTGCTATCTGTGTCCCGGCAATGCGCGCGCAGGCGGCGTGCGCAATCCGCGGTACGATGCCACCTTCATTTTCGATAACGATTTCGCGGCGTTGAAACCGGGGACGCCGCTGGACCGTTTCGAACAGGGTGGCCTGCTGGTGGCGGAATCGGATCCGGGCGTCTGCCGGGTGGTCTGCTTTTCGCCCAAACACAATCTCACCATCGCCAACATGGAGACTGCCGGCCTGCGCAAGGTGGTGGATGCGTGGGTGGAGCAGTACGTCGAACTGGGCGCACGCAGCGAGATCAACTACGTGCAGATCTTCGAGAATCGCGGCGCCATGATGGGGGCCAGCAATCCGCATCCCCATTGCCAGATCTGGTCGAGTCACGCGGTGCCTAATGAAGTGGCGAAGGAGCAGGTGGCGCAACTCGCCTGGAACGGGTGCTTACTGTGCGATTACGCCAGGTTGGAACTTGCGTCGCACGAGCGTGTGGTGGAAGAGAACGATGGATTCGTCACGGTGGTGCCGTTCTGGGCGGTGTGGCCGTTTGAGACGATGGTCATCGCCAGGCGGCATGTCACGGCGATGGATGAGTTCGACGCCGCGGAGCGGGATGCGCTGGCGGACATCCTGAAGCGCACCACGGCGCGCTACGACCGGCTGTTCGAGGTCTCGTTTCCGTATTCGATGGGGTTTCATCAGCGGCCCACCGATGGAGAAGCGCACGCGGAGTGGCATTTTCACGCGCATTTCTACCCGCCGCTGCTGCGCTCGGCGACGGTGCGGAAGTTTCTGGTGGGCTACGAAATGCTAGGCATGCCGCAGAGGGACATCACACCGGAATCGGCAGCGGAGAGACTGCGAGGCGTATAGGAACGTCAGCCGAAGATTTCGGCAACGGGCAACTCCTCGCCGCCGAACGCCGCTAGAGAGAGGGTCTGGGGAGCGTGAAAGTGGGAACTGGAGCCGTCGCGATGAACCACGGTCACCGACGTGGCAACAATGTCCACGATCCAGAATTCCCAGCCGCCGTTGGCCAGGCTGAGCGAAGCCAACTCACGCAGCTTCCGGTTGGTATTCGACGGCGACTTCACTTCGATGACGAGCTCGGGAGCCCCGCGGAGGTTATCCTCCGGATCGATTTGGCCGTAGCGTGCTTGTGCGACCACCGCGACATCGGCGACACGAAAGTCGAACTCTGGCACGGGCCGATAAGGGAACTCCATGCCGACCTCGCCAAAGGCGGCCAATCGGTGTTCCAGAAGGCGCACCAGCCGCCTTTGCAGGTGATAGTGTTTTGCCTTAGGTCTGGTCACCTCGACTACCTCGCCATGGTGCAATTCATAAGCGCGGCCGTCGTCCGGCATCTGCCGGAACTGTTCCACCGTAATCAGGTCGGGAAGCGCCGCCATGAGGGTCTTCTTTCTACTTTACTCTACACCTCCTGCGGCCTTCGCAAGCGCTCCGCCGCGAGCGCTGCCAACACAAAGCCGGCGAGCAGGAGTGTGCCAGCGAACGGCTTGACCGTGGCGATGAGCAGAGTCGGGGCGGGCGTCAGGAGCACGATGGACCACAGCTTCAGCCACTTGGGGGCCGCGGGGCGTTGGATGGTGAGGGCCAGCAGGGGAATGAGCAGGGCGCAATCGTTGGCGTAGCCGTGGTGGGCCAAAATGAGTCCTGCGGCCACGGCGATGGCGCCGGCCGCTCCCAGATCGGACCTGTTGCGGCAAATCGACCAGAGCAGCAGTACGACACCGGCCGCCAGAATCATTTCGACAGCCGAAGGCCAGGGCAGCCAGTGAGCGATGCCGCGCAGATTGGGCATGCGTTCGGGCGCCGGGGAAAACAGGGGCTGCGTGATCATCGCGAGATAATGCCGCGGCCAATCGGTGCCCTCGATGGCGAACGACGCGGCGATCCAGACCGCTCCCGCCGCGGCGCCCGCGGCCAGTGTGCTCCAGCGCTTCTGGGCGACTAGCAGGATGGGAATCCCGACTGCCAGGTGATACTTGCAAATGCAGAGGGAGAAGGCGACTCCCGCCAGCCGCGGGTGACCGCGCTCGAGCAGCCACAGACCCAGAGCGACGCTCATCAGCCAGAACGGCGTGTCCTGCCCGAGGATCAGCAACAGGGCGGCGGGCATGCTCCAGCAGAGTGCTGTGAGCATCATGGTGCGATTCATGCGCGGCCATAAGAGCGCGAACAGGAGGAGCGCCAGGGTTGATGCAGCCAGCCAGACAATGTGCGCGGCGGAATAGGGCATCCAGCCCACCAGCTTTTCGGCGAAGGAAACTACCGGCAGACGGCCGGTGCGAACCTCCTTGCCGTGCTCCGCCTCCAGTTTGCGAAGCACATCCCAGTTATAGAGCTGGCCTGTTCCGGCCAGGCGGCTGGCGCAATAGAACTGGTTGAAATCGACGCCCCATCCATCGCTGTTATTCGCGGCGATCCAGAGATTGAGTGCGAAGCCCAGGGCACAGACCAAGACCGTAGACAGAACTGCCGTTCTGCGTAATGGCATCTGCGGGAGAAGATAGCACACTAGCGCTGGTGCGCGATCGTCCCTGGGATTGAGCCGAGGATTGAGCCCGCACGGCCCCTTACAGAATCTTTTCCGGCTTCTTATCGGTGCCCACCGAGATGGGCCCGCTCACGGTGGTGACGCGAATGGTTTCGTTGGAGCCGTTCATCTGCAACGTCTGCTTGTCACCGCTGTAATTGCGATAGGCACTGGCGCATGCCTCGTGGCGGCAACTCATGGGGGCGTGCCCGGCGGTTTCCACGCGGACGCCGGAGTGGAACGCAGCCGGCAGCACCAAGCTGATGGGGCCGTTGGACGCCTGCGCCTCCAGCAGCGAGCCATTCCAAAGGTCTTTGGAGACCTTCACGGAGATGGGGCCGTTGCCGGCATGCAGGCGCACTTCGCCGCCATCACCGGCGAATGCGATGGGGCCGTTGTTGGTCTGCGCATCTACCGAGCCGCTGCAATCCTTTATGGAAAGCGGCCCGTTGGTGGCACGGACTTTGATGCTGCCGTTCACATTTGCTACAGAGATCGGTCCGTTAGCCGCTTGCAGGTCCAGACTGGCGTTCGCGGGTGCATGCACGATGAAGTACGCCTGCCAGTTATTGGCATCCCCCTGCGGACCGGTGAAGGAGAAATGGCCGGCGCTGCGAGTGACTGAGATGGCGCTCAGCGCGCGCTCGGCGGTGCCGCGGTCTTCCGCCACTGAGATCTTGCACACATCCACGGAATAGGCGGCCTGGCTCCAGCCGCGTACCTTGATGATTCCGTGATCGGCGGCATTCAATTCCAGCGTAGGCGCTTCGCTGCGCTGTAGAGTGGACTTTTCGCTGGACTGGGCCACCTGGCCATCGGAGGTGACCTTCAGGTCGGCGCAGCTTTCTGCGTCGCGTTGGATGACGATGCTGAGGTCCCGGTTGCGGATGCGCGTCTGTGCGCTGCCCGGCGCAGGGGCGAAAAGTAACGCCGCACCCACTAGTGCGGTTCCCAGGGAACGAAGATTCGTCATGGCAAGGCTCCAGTCCCCGGTTTAGACGATGGAGCGAGGGATTGGTTAGGCGCCGTCACTCCACCGGGGAGCGAAACGTTTTGATCGCCTCCGACAATTTGCCGCTGGGAAGCGTACATGAGACTGATACGACTTTGCCATCGGCGCTGACCGTGAGGTTTTCCGCGCGAGGCGGATCTCGTTAAACGCGCCGAGACGTATTCCGCCTCTAATCTGCTCCACCGCCTGCATCAAATCGTCGCGATACTTCAGTACGCGCGGACCATTTGCCTGGAACCCTCGCTGGAGCGGATGTAGCACCAGGAACCAATTGTCGTAGCTGCTGCTCAGGCTGCCGACCCGGCTGGCGATCTCGCCGGCCCGCTCCTTGCTGCGCCACTGCGAGAGCGCCTCTTGCACACCGGCGGGATCGCCGGGAATGGCGGTAGCGGAATCCAGCCAGGTGAGAATGCCGGTTGCCGTCCGTCTCCGACCGCAGTGGGGTACCTATCAAAACTGTGAGGGGTGGCTTGCCATCCCGATGGGCGTAATCGACCACCATCGTCTGGCGAACTGTTCCGTTCACTGGGAGTAGTTGCCAGGGAAAGACCTGCCTGCAGCGGGGAGTCACGATACCGCTCCACGTCCATGCCGAACACCGCAGGTACATCGGGCCCGATCAGTTTCAGCACTTTCGGGTCTATATCTCCGGCCAACGAGAGACTGCCGGAGATAAAAGCCGCGGTCCACCAGGTCAGGACTTTCATGGGTTGTCCCTCCGCTTTAATGACACGCATGGCGATGAAGAAGTTCCCCGGGTTGTACCAAACTTCTGTTGAAAAGGCAGTTGCGACAAGCCGGTTTTTCGAATACCGTTTCGATTTCCGCGAGAGAAGCCGGCCTAACCAATGAGTCGGTCGCGCTTTGCCGCAACCCAGGGGGTCGCGCGCGGACAAGGCGTCCGCTCCACTATCGCTCGCTAACTGCAGGGATGCGCGCCTTCGTATTGGCCGGGATGGCGTTTAAGGAAAGGTACGCTTGAGTGGGCACGGCGAGGGCCGTTCCCGCTTCCTGTACGGCGTCCAGAATCCAGAGGAGCAGGTCTTGCTGAATCTGGAGGAACTCATCGTAATCCGCCGTCAGGACGTACGCGAAGACCTCCAGGTCCAGCGAGTACGTCCCCACTCCGATGAAACGGACCGGCAGGCTTCCTGTTTCGAGCTTGGGGTGGCCTTTCAGAGTTTGCGTGATCTCCTGGAGCAATTCCCGGACTTGACTCGGCAGAGTGTCCCGCCTCAGGTTGAGGGTGATGTGGAACCACATTTTGTCGCGTTTGGAAAAGTTCTCCAGGGTCATCGCGGAGAACTCCCCGTTGGGGACCGTGACTACGGTGCGGTTCAGCGTCCGGATCCGGGTAGAGCGAAGTCCCACGTCTTCCACGGTGCCCACCAGATCGCCGAACCGGCAGAAATCACCGACTCCGACGGGCTGATCTGTGATGACAGCAACGCCACCGAAAAGATTCTCGATGGTCTTCTGGGCCGCCAGCGCAATTGCCAGGCCGCCGACTCCCAGGCCGGCCAGGATGGTGGTGGTGTTATATCCCCAACTGCTGAGGATGGCTGCGATCATCAGCAGCGCGATGGTGATCTTCAAAACGCGGGAAGTGAGCGGCAGCGCCGAATAAGAGAAGGACTGGTGGTTGGATTGGAGCACCACGCGAAGACGCCTTATGGCTACGTCTACAATCGCCATGCAGAGGCGGGCCAGAGCGATGAAGAAGAGCAGCGCCACGAGCCGCTCCAGGTAGAGCCTCAGGATTGCGCCGGGACCCACCCACTCCATACCCGCTCGAAAGGCCGCGACGCAGAGCAACAGCCGCAGAGGCCCTACAAAGATTTGAAGCGAGCTGTGATTCAAGTGCGGAGCGATTCTCCTGGCGACCCATCCGGCACAGGCAAGGATGGGGCCGACCACCAAGCGGGAGAGTGGGCCCAACGCCACGGCGAGGGCAATCAGGGCGATCCAGCGCCAGAGAGCGGTATCCATCAGCCTCCAATCGACTAAGGGTTGCGGCAAGTGCCTTTCGATGGGAGAGTCACTGGCCAGTTTGGCGAGCGTGGGTATCAGGTCGATGCAGCCGGAGGAGAACAGCCACACGGTCAGCCCCGAGTGCAGGGTGATTCGCTCCAGGTCCAATCCCACTTCCTGGTTGTCCAGCCGGAATGAGTCGATGCGATCGCGATCGGGCGCAAGCCCGTCTTTCCGGTCGCCCTCCGCGGATCCGCTCAGTGACGCCACATCAAACCGGCCATCGCGGTCCAGGACTTGTGCCAGTTGTTGGGCCAGGTGTGGACCCACCTTCGAGCGCTGATCGGCTGGAGCGTTGCGGAGGTCGATGTATCGCCAGGCTTGCCCGTAGTTGCCGGCGTGGCAAGCCTCCAGGAAGGAAGAAACGGAACTGCGGGGCGTTTCGCGGTGCAGCGGGTCCGTCTGCGCCAGGCTACACCAGCAGAACGTTAGAAGGAGCACCATCCATGATCTGAGAAGCACCTGGGAAGATAATGCAGGTGGGATGCCGTCGTACCGCCTCATACAGCCGCGAAAGCCTGGCTGGCCGGCGACAAGATCGCCGGCGTTTACCCCAGAGCGTCGCGGAGATTCAGCATGCGGATCAGGCGGCGGAGCGAATTCGGATGAATCTTCAGCCTGGCTGCCGCGCGGTTATGATCGCCGCCGCTCTCGCGCCAGGCGGCCAGGATCAACTCGCGCTTGTTTTGGGTCACGGAAGTCTGCAAAGCGCCAGGCACTGCGGCCACGGCGGCGGCGTCCAGAATGGTCTCCGGCAGATCCTCGGGCAACAGTGTTTCGGACTGGCCCAACACGACGGCGCGCTCGATGGCATTTTCGAGCTCACGCACATTGCCGGGCCACGCATACTCGGTGAGGTAACGCTCCGCTTCCGGCGAAATGCCGGCCACGCGCCGGCGGCAGCGGGCGCCGCAACGATCCAGAAAATATCGCGCCAGCGGAAGAACGTCGCCCGGACGCTCGCGCAGCGGGGCCACCCGCAACGCCACCACGTTCAGCCGATGATAGAGGTCTTCGCGAAAAGATCCGCGGCGCACTTCGGCTGCCAGGTCGCGGTTGGTGGCCGCCACCACCCGCACGTCCAACTTCAAAGTTCGCGTGCCGCCCACGCGCTCGAACTCCCTCTGCTGCAGGACGCGCAGCAATTTGGCCTGCAGCAGGGGGGCAAGTTCGCCGATTTCATCAAGGAAGACCGTGCCGCCTTCAGCCGTTTCCAGCTTGCCCTTCTTCTGCGCGACTGCTCCCGTAAAGGCGCCTTTTTCGTGGCCGAATAACTCGCTCTCCAGGAGCGTATCGGTCAACGCCGCGCAATTGATGGCGATGAAGGGCTTCTCCACTCGCGGGCTCAACCGGTGCAGTGCGTGTGCCACCAGTTCCTTGCCGGTCCCGCTTTCGCCCAGCACCAGCACGGAAGTATCCTGCGGCGCGACCCGCGCCACCATCTGCATCAGCTTCCGGATCGCGGGGCTTTCCCCAACAATCCCGGTGTCGACGCTCTCGAGCTGTTCGCGCAAGAGCGTGTTTTCGGTGCGCAGCCGCTGCACGTCGCGGACGTTCTCCAGAGCAGACGAAGCCAGAGTCGCCACGGCCGTCAAGACTTCGCGGTGACTCTCCAGGCGACTCGATTCCTCGGGCGGAAACCAGACTGCCAGGAGTCCGCCAATCTCGCCGCGCACATAGAGCGGAAGCGCCACGCAATCCTCGGGAATGTCCTCGTCGGTAACTCCCAGAACGACCGCGCCGCCCGAACACGGCACCAGGTCGCCGATCAGCCGCACGATCTGCTCCTCCCAGACGGTACGCTGTGCCTCGTCCTGCGACCGTGCCAGGGCGCGAAAGAGGAAGAGGAGCGCGCACGCCTGTAGTAACGTGTTCTCCGGCGACCGCGGGCTGGGTTGCGACATCATGACCGGGTGCAAGTTTAGCAGGTTATCGCTCTTCCGTGAACCGGCCGGTTCACGCGCGTGAACCGGGCGGTTCCGATTCCACGCCATCGTGATACTGAATTGTTGTCTTTACAGTGTTTTACGATTTGGCATCAGGACTGCTTTTATACCGCCCGTAAGTCGGGACCCAAGAAAAAGGGCCGCCCGAAGAGAGGATACGACAATGAACACTTCAACGATGCGTTTGATCATGGCGGCGGCCGCCCTGGTGGTTGCTGCGGGTAGTGCTTCGGCTCAGACACTGAAGGCGGAGATCCCGATGTCTTTCCACGCCGCGGGCAAAGTCTTGCCGGCTGGTAGTTACGAGATCCGCCAGTTGCAGACCGCCGGCGGCGCGTATGTGGTTGTCCGCAGCCTCGCGACATACAATTCGGTTGTGCTGCCGCAGGGCGTGAAGGGGGATGCCCCCAAGGCGTGGCGGGCGGATGGCAGCCCCAGGCTCGCTTTTGAGTGCCTCGGCTCCACGTGCTCCCTGCAGCGGATGTGGAACGGGCGAGACGAATACGCGTACAAGTTCCCCACTCCGAAGGCGCACGGAGACATAGCGGCTCGGGAAACCAAGGTCATCACCCTGGCGATGGTCGACCTTCATTAAGCGCTTCGATGCTCTCGGAGGGGATGCGGCGCCGCTGGATGCGGTGCCGCATTCGTTTGTTGCTACCCGCCTTCTGCCGCTTCGGCGTAAATCTCCAGCACCTGGCGGGCAGTACGTTCCCAACTGAAGCGGGCAGCCTGTTCGCGGCCGCGGCGAACCAGTTCGGCGCGCAGGTTTTCATCCAGCAGCACTTCGCGGATGCCGCGCGCGATATCGAACACGTTCTCGGGTTTCACCAGAACGGCCGCATCGCCCACCACTTCCGGCAGCGAACTGATATTCGAAGTCACCACCGGGGTGCCGCACGCCATGGCCTCCAGCGGCGGCAGGCCGAAGCCTTCGTAGCGCGAAGGGAAAACGAAGGCCGCCGCGGATTCGAAAAAGCAGCGCAGCGTATCGAACGGCACGAACCCCAGGAACCTGACCTGGTGCTCCATCTTGCTCTTGATCACTGCCTGCCGCACTTCGGGGTATAGCGAGATCGTGTCCCCGATGATCACCAGGCGGAGGTCCCGGTAGATCGGGTGGCCGGCCAGTTGCTCGCGCACTACGGCGAAGGCTTCCACCAGGCGCGGCACGTTTTTGTGACGCCGGATATTGCCGGCATACAGCAGAAAGGGATAGCTGATCTGGTAGCGTTCCAGGATGCGCAGTTTCTCCGCGGCCTCCGGACCGCTGGCGCGCGCGAATTCCGGATCGGGCGCATTGTAGACGCGGCGAATGCGCTGCGGCGGCACGCCCAAAATGTTTTCCACATCCCTTTTGGTGGCTTCGGAGACGGCGATCACGCGCGCGGCGCGCACCAGGCCGCGGCGGAAGCGGAACCGCCGCAAGCGCATGCGCAGGCCCGATTCGTCCTCGAAAAGCAGGTTGGCCAGATCGTGAATGGTCACTACGTAAGGCCGGACCATCAGCAGCGGCACGCGGTTCAGCGGAATGTGCACAAGGTCCGGGGAAAGGCCCCGCAGGAACAAAGGGAAGAGCAGGTGATCGGGGAGGGAGTGGTCGTCTTTGCCGTAGATGGCGGTATGGAAATTCTCCGGCAGCCCGGCGAGAGTCCGCACCTCGCCCGGTCCGCTTACCAGCGTGTACCGGTTTTTCGAATCGATGGCGGCGAGGGCGTGCACCAGGCTTCGGATGTAGGTCCCGATGCCGAAGTCCCGGATCCGGCGGGCATCAATAGCGATGTGCAGGGGCATTCCTCAGGCTCGAACCGGGTCGAGCTTCCAGTTGTACAAAGGAAAACGCGCCGTGAGTTCTCCCACTTTCCGGCGCACCGAGGCGGTCACCTCTTCGTTGCCGATATGGTGCAGCACTTCGGAAATCAGCGCGCCCACCTGGCGCATTTCGGACTCCTGAAAGCCGCGCGTGGTGACGGCCGGCGAGCCCAGACGGATGCCGCTGGGGTTGAACGGTTTGTTGGTATCGAACGGAATGGCGTTCTTGTTGACCGTGATGCGGGCGCGGTCGAGCGCCTCTTCCGCCTCCTTGCCCTTGACCCCCTTAGAGAAGACATCCACCAGCATCACGTGCGTATCGGTGCCGCCCGAGACCACGCGGAAGCCTTCGTCCATCAGGCTCTGCGCCAGCGCTTTGGCATTGGCCACCACCTGCTTCTGATACTCCACGAATTCCGGCTGCATGGCCTCCAGCAAGCAGACTGCTTTGGCGGCCATGATGTGGACCAGTGGACCGCCCTGCACGCCGGGAAAGACGGTCTTATCGATGGCGGCGCCGAATTTCTCCTTGGCCAGGATGATGCCTGCGCGCGGCCCGCGCAGCGTCTTGTGCGTGGTGGATGTGACGATGTCGGCGTACTCGCACGGGTTAGGGTGTAAGCCCGCGGCTACTAATCCCGAGATGTGCGCCATGTCGACCAGGAAGAGCGCGCCCACGGCATCGGCAATCTGGCGGAAGCGCGCGAAATCCAGGATGCGCGGATACGCGCTGGCGCCGGTGATGATCATTTTGGGCTTGTGCTCGCGGGCCAGGCGCTCGACCTCGTCATAGTCGATGCGCTCATCCTCCTGGCGCACGTTGTAGGGCACCACGTGGTAGGTCTTGCCGGAAAAATTGAGCGGGTGCCCGTGGGTGAGGTGGCCGCCGTGCGCCAGGTTGAGCCCCATGATGTTGTCGCCGGGCGAGAGAACCGCGGAATAGGCCGCCTGGTTGGCCTGCGATCCGGAATGCGGCTGCACGTTGGCGTACTCCGCGCCGAATAGCTTTTTGGCGCGGTCGCGCGCCAGGGTCTCCACAATGTCGGTGAACTCGCACCCGCCGTAATAGCGCTTGCCGGGGTATCCTTCGGCGTACTTATTGGTGAAGACGGAGGCGGTGGCTTCGAGTACCGCTTCGGAAGTGAAATTCTCGCTGGCGATCAGCTCGAGTTGCGAGTTCTGCCGTTCGGTCTCGTGTTGTATGGCCTCGAAAACCGCCGGATCGACCTCGGCCAAGCGCCGCCGCATCTTCTCTGCTGCCGTCATAGTGTTTCCTCCGCAACTACGATTTCTCGCCAAGCCGAGCCATTTCTTACTTCTCTAACTGCGCGATCTTGGCAACGCGGCGGGCATGCCGGCCGCCGGCGAATTCGGTCCCCAGGAAGATGTGGACTAGATCCATGGCGTGCGCTTCATCCAAATACTTCGCACCCAGGGTCAGGACATTGGCGTCGTTGTGTTCGCGCGTGAGCCGGACTTCGTCCTCGGATTGTCCCGGGGCGGCGCGCACGCCGTCCACTTTGTTGGCCGCCATAGCCATGCCGATTCCGGTGGAGCAGACCAGTATGCCGCGATCGCTGCGTCCCTGCGCCACCTCACGGGCCACCGGCTGCGCGAAATCGGGGTAATCGCACGACTCGCCCGAACTGGTGCCGAAGTCCTCCACTTCATGGCCGTCTTCCGCCAACTTCCGGCGCAACTGCTCTTTGAGGGCAAACCCGGCATGGTCCGCGGCGATGGCGATCTTCATAAAGGGAGCAGTCTGATTTTACCATCGCGCGCCAAAGCGCGAGTGCTAGAATTGAGTTTTCCCTTCACAACCCTATGCTCTGGAGCAAGTTGTTCATTCCCACGCTACGCGAAAACCCGGCTGAAGCCGAGGTCGCCAGCCACCAGTTGCTGCTTCGCGCCGGATACATCCGCCAGCTCTCCGCGGGTATCTATAACTACCTGTTTCTGGCTCAGCGGTCGCTGCTGAAAATCCAGAAGATTGTACGCGAGGAGATGGATGCCATCGGCGGCCAGGAAATGCTGCTGCCGGGACTCAACCCCGCCGAGGTGTGGCAGGAGTCCGGCCGCTGGGACGTCATGGGAGACAACCTCTTTCGTCTGAAAGACCGGTTCGGCCGAGACCTGTGCCTGGGCATGACTCACGAAGAAGTGATGACCGTGATCGCGCGCGGCGAACTGCGCAGCTATAAGCAGCTTCCGCAGATCTGGTATCAGATTCAAACCAAGTTTCGCGACGAACCGCGCCCCAAGAGCGGCCTGCTGCGCGTCCGCCAGTTCATCATGAAGGATTCCTACACCTTCGATATGGACCAGGCCGGCCTGGATGCCGCCTACGACAAGCACTACAAGGCGTACTGCCGCATCTTCGAGCGCTGCGGCCTGGCGTACACGGTGGTCGAGGCGCACTCTGGCGCCATGGGTGGGAGCCAGTCTCACGAATTCATGGTGGAGTCGGACGCCGGCGAAGATTTCGTGGCCATCTGTAAGGGCTGCGGCTATGCCGCCAACGTGGAAAAAGCCGTTTCCGTGCCTCAGTCCCCCGCCGTTGCCGATCCGGAAGGCGACCTCGCGCCGGAAGAGTTTCCCACGCCGGGACGCAAGACCATCGCCGAAGTGGCCGAGTTCACCCGGCTTCCCGAAACTTCGCAGATGAAGAGCCTGGTGCTGGTGGCCGATGGCAAACCGGTGCTGGTGATGCTGCGCGGCGATCATCAATTGAGTGAAGCCAAGTTCGGCAGCCTCTCGGGCGATCCCGAATTTCGCCCGGCGCGCGCCGACGAGATTGTGCGATGGTTCGGCGCCGAAGCCGGGTCGCTGGGCCCGGTGGGCGTGAAGAGCATACCCATCTATGTGGACCAGGCGCTGGTGGGCCGCCGCAACATGATCGCCGGCGCCAACCGGAACGACTATCACCTGCGAAACGTGACGCTGGGCGAAGACTTCCAGGCGGAAGTCCGCGATCTGCGCCAGGTGGCCGAAGGTGACGCCTGTGCGCACTGCGGCAAGCCCCTGGTGATTCGCAAGACCGTCGAAATTGGTCACATCTTCAAGCTGGGATATAAGTATTCCGACTCGATGGGGCTGCGCGTTCTGGCGGCGGACGGTAAGGAAGTCACGCCCATCATGGGCTCGTATGGCATCGGCATCGAACGGATTCTGGCCGCTGCGATCGAGTTGTATCACGATAAAGACGGCATGATTCTGCCCGCCGGCATCGCGCCGTTCCAGGTAGTGGTGACGCCGGCAAACTTGAACGATGCCGCGCAGGCGGAAGCCGCCCGCACGATCTACCAGAACTGCCTGGCTCTGGGTTTGGACGCTGTGCTCGACGACCGCGACGAACGGCCGGGAGTGAAGTTCAAAGACGCCGACCTGATCGGCCTGCCTTTCCGCATCGTCATCGGCAAGAAGTTGTCGGGCGGACTGGTGGAACTGGTGGACCGAAAGACCCGCCAATCGTCCGACGTCGCCGTGGCGGACGCGGCCAGGATCGTAGCAGAACGGCTGGCGTCGCAATACCCCCACACTAAGATCGCGCTTTAGTTAAGCTAGCCGGACCGAGGGTGGCTCAATCGCGATTTTCGCGTTATGCTGTTGTCCGGGCAGGTTGCCGCTGCGATGATTCTGCTCATCACGGCTGGCCTGCTGACTCGGGGCTTATTCAGATCCTCTTCCGGGGGTAAGACAGGTCGCGACAGTGGGAGGCAACTTGCCGCTCGAAGGAACGTTGACCCAACTCATCCGCCATCCACCGCATTGGTAGTATCAGGCAACCCGAATCCCGAGCGCTGGGATGCCCGACACAACTGGCCGGATGTGCTGAGAGTCATGGCGTTCACGCCATCGACGCCGGCGACAGGGAACGATCCGAGGACATCTCCCGTTGCCGTTCGCGTAGAGAATACCGTTGCCGACGATGGCGCCCCAGGTGAACAAATTAGGAGGAAAGTAAGGCGGCATAAGACGAAAGAGGGGATTGACTGGCAGGTTGCGGGGCGTTACCGTTAAGACGTTGGGAAAGCGTCAGGACCGGCGTGAGAAAATACCTTGTTTGTCTGGCGTTGAGCGCCCTGTCCGCGCTCAGCGGAATCCGGGACGGCTCCGGCGCCCCACTGAGAATATACACAGATTTCCAACGCGACCCGACGGGTGGGGTGCAAAGTTCCCTCGAACGGGAGTTGGCGTCGCTGGTGGCTCCCATCGGCCTGCGGCTGGAATGGCGGCCGCTGGTGGGGCCGGCGAGCAGCGAGGCATCCGCGGCACTGGTGGTCGTTACCTTCAAAGGCAGGTGTGATGTGACCGGGCTGGAGCCGCGCCACCTGGAACCCGGTGCGCTGGCCTGGACTCATATCAACGATGGCATCATCCTTCCTTTTGTCGACGTGGATTGCGATCGCCTCCGCGATTTCACTCAGGCGAAATTGCTGCAGATGGATCCCCGGTTTCGGGAACAGCTTTATGGGCGAGCGATGGCCCGTGTCTTAGGGCACGAGCTCTATCACGTATTCGCCGAAACCAGGCATCACGGCAAGGGAGGCGTGGCGCAACCGGCGTTTACCACAGGGGAATTGCTTTCGGAACACTTCGATTTCGCGGAAAAGGAGTTCCGCAGCCTGCTCAGCGGGAAACTGCGGGCGCTCCTGAGCTTCCGAAAGCCCTCCGGGGACAAAGGACCGGTGCGCAGCGGAAGAGCCGACTATGCCGTCAACGGTTGCGGGGCATGTCATGGAGCGGGTGGCCAAGGCACTCAGTGGGCGCCGGCGCTGCGCGGCTCGGGAAAGACGCTCGACCCGAATGTGCTGACCACGCGGTTTGAAAAGAAGCGCGAGGACATGTTCCGGCGCTCGCGCGATCTCAAATTCGATTGGCTGTTCCCCAGCGACGAAGAGGTCCGCGATATCGTGACTGTACTCAGCACAGGTTTGGAATAGCAAACCGGCGACAAGATCGCCGGCGTTACCGAACGTCCGTTATTGTCAGGCGACGGAAGTCCAGGGTCCGGCGCATCTTGCCATATTTGAGAGTCAGTTGCTCGGAATCTACAGCGGCCTCCACGAAGGGCCCTCCGAACAGAGGCCAATGATCGTAATCCAGAGGGGCGCCGTCCACACGGGGAATCTGGCCGTAAGTAAACCATAGAGTCTTCCCACGCAGCGAGCCAAACCGGACGCTCGGGACGGGATTCAGTTTGAACTCAAGCTGCAGCGCCAGAATCGCCCGGCGAAAGGCCTCCAGGTCCTTGTATTCCGAACGGGCCGCCACTTGCACGACGATCCCATTTTTGAGATGAGGGCTGAACAATCGCCTGCCTCCGCCATCGATCGGCTTCCAGGTATAGGGCTGCAACGGACGGCAGGCGATGAGGGCGTCCCCACCACGGGCGAAAATCCAGCCTGACGGGTCCTCGCGAACTTCCGCCAGATCCTTCGAAAAGAACCCGTTGATGTGCGGAAAACGAGTGTCTGGCGGAATGTCGTAGAGCACGATGACGGAATCCTGATTCTGGAAAATCTGCTCGTAGGGAGAGCCCCCCACGAACTTGTCGGGCGAATCGTAGCTCTTCTTCGAGCTGACTACGTCGGCGATGCCCACATCCGGCGGAAATGTGAAATAGGTCTGCAACTCGCGCAGGGACGAATAGGGATGCACCGTAAAAAACGTGTTCTGCACGCCGCGTGCGTCCGGAATGTTCCACGTCACATCCCACGAATGTTCCTGAATGGGCTGCAGGGTGCCGCCCTGGTCTGACCCGACCGCGTACTCCCGCCTGACGTAAGTGGTCTTATAGACCGGCCCGTGCAGTTCGTCGAAGAACCGCCACCGATTCCGGGTTCTCTTGCGTTCGTAATGGGTGTAAGGCGTGTCCCGGCTGGTGGCGATCCGCTGCAGAATTTCCGGAGGCTCATAGGCGCTGGCAAGCACATAGAAAATGATGTAGCCGTCGGGCGGCTCGAGCGGATGGCCCTGGCCGAAGAGCACCCAGCCGAAATCGGACGAGGGGTTGAGCCACTTTTCGAGCACCGGCTGATCGTAAAGGCGGGAGTGGGCGCCCACATAAATGCCGTCGAGGTTCTCCGCCGCATAATCGGCAATCAGGTAGTCCAGCATCATGGTGGCGCGCTTCTTCATCGCCGGATCCCTGGCCCACTCCGCCAGGTACGACATGGAAAGAAAGTACAGGCCCATATAGTGCGGACTATCGTACTCGCCCTGTCCGCGCGTGGTGGTCAACCGGACCCATGAATTGATCCAGCCCTCGGCTTCGTGCAGATTTTCCGCGGAGGATTTGCCGGTGTACCACTGCCCAGCATCCTGGTCCGGCCACATCTGCGCCATCAGGTACAAGCTGGTGTAATAGAGCAGCCAATGGTTTTCCGTGTCGCCGCGATAGGGCATATAGGTTTTGAAGGAGCGGCGGAGCGCCAGCCGGGCCGAATCCGACAACTGGCCCTGGTCCAGGTAGGCGATGGCAGTGACTGGAAACATCCAGAACATGTCGCCGGTCGGCTCCGCCAGCAGCTCCTCCAGGCGGCGCGAACACACGGCGGAGTCTTCGTGCAGCCGGAGCTTCGCCGCGATATTGGCATACCCCAAAAGACCCGAACTCCTGGGATGCGCGTAGGCATCGATCACGGACTGTACGCGCTGGCGGAACGGCGGAGTCTCCGCATGCAAGGGCAGACCGAGCAGGCAGCACAACCACACGAGCCGCG
>OKRF01000204.1:0-244 GCA_900290315.1 Candidatus Sulfopaludibacter sp. SbA3
GCTTCGCGGCCGATTCCGCGGAGGGCGCATAGCCCAGCAGGTAATAATTGTTCTGCGAGGCGGCGATGCTGCCCAGATAAGAGGCCAGGTCGTAGTTGCCGGCCGGGGTGTATTTGCCGCCCGTACCGAGCGCGAGATCGCGAATGAAGTCGGTGGCGCCGCCGTGATCGTCGGAGGGATCCGCCGGCGGATTGTAATAGTCTCCTCCCAGGGTCCCCCGCCGCATCTGGCTCACGAAGGAATA
>OKRF01000204.1:254-6298 GCA_900290315.1 Candidatus Sulfopaludibacter sp. SbA3
TAGTCTCCTCCCAGGGTCCCCCGCCGCATCTGGCTCACGAAGGAATACACCGCGACATTATCCGCATTGCAATCGTCGATGGCCTGATTCATGAACCGGACCATCGGCGGCACTGGCCCCCGGCGGTAACTGCCGTCCTCCTGGAGTTCCGCGGCGCTACGAATTCCGAACACGCCATAGCTGAAAAGGAACAGCACTTTGCGGCCGCGGATGGGCGCCATGGCATCCGCCACGGAATTGATCCGGTCGAGGGCCCATGGGCCTACGATAATGTGTTCCCTGGGTGCAGGCATGGGCGGCACAATCTGCATTTCCTTCAGCGCGGCCTGAATGCGCGCCGCATTCGTGGTGAACGGCTGGACCAGGCGCATTTCGCCGTTCACGCGGGAGAAGACCGCGAAATAAAGATCCGGAGAGGCCGCGCGGCTGACGAATTGCGAAACCCCTTCCCGCAGTCCTTCCTCTTCGTGCTCGAATACCAGGGCGATGAAGTGCGGGCTCCGGCCGCTCGCGGCGCTCGCGCCGGCGAGCGAGAAACTGGTGATCTTCCGCGGTTTGCCATCTTCGAAAAGCTGGAAGTCGTCGCGCGTCAGGTCGCCTTGAAAGTTGCCCTTCCTATCGAACACCGCGGCGTCCACCAGCACCTCCTGCGTGCTGGTACGAAAGGTGGCGTTCTCCGGCGTCTGGGCCAGCGCCGCCGCCAGCAGAAGGAGATAAATCAGGGCCCTCATTTCACAATAGATTAGCAGAGCGTTCGCATAGCGCTGAAGGTTGACCGAAAGCGGCTCCGTGATGTTTCGGAGGCTGTTACAGTGAGCCGCCGTCCGTCGTGACGGGAGTAGGCCAAGTTGGAGACTATCTAGAATCGCCCTCGCTGCTCCACTTGACAATCGAGAGGAAAGGCCGTATATCTAGTTTGTCGAGAGGAGAGAGAGAATGGGAGAACGTTCAGGCGGCCTGGTGCAGGGCACACTCGATATGCTGATTCTGAAAACCCTGGCGCTCGAACCAATGCATGGATACGGCATCGCGCAGCGCATCGAGCAGATCAGCCACGGGGTATTCCACGTCAATCCCGGCTCTCTGTTTCCGGCCTTTCGCCGCCTGGAGCGCGCGGGATGGATCAAGCCGCTGTGGAAGCCCACCGAAAATAACCGCCGCGCCAAATATTATTCGCTGAGCGATCGCGGCCGCAAACAACTGAAGAGCGAAGCCGAAGAGTGGAGCCGCCAGAGCGCGGCGATCAGCCGGATTCTGGAGGCTTGCTAGGCGATGCCGCTGTGGACGAATCTTACTGGAGGCCTCCGCGCCCTTTTCCGCAAACGCCAGGCGGAGCTCGAGATGGACGACGAGTTGCGCGCCTATCTGGATGCCGCAACGGAAAGCAGGATGCGCGCCGGCTTGAGCCCCGCCGATGCCCAGCGGGCAGCGCGCGTCGAGATGGGAAGCATAGAATCGGTGAAAGACGGAATCCGCAGCGCAGGCTGGGAGACGGCAGTCGAGTCTCTTGGGACCGATATCCGCTATTCCCTTCGCGTACTGGCGAAAGCTCCCGTGTTCAGCACCGTGGTGGTCGTGACGCTCGCGTTGGGAATCGGCGCCAACACCGCGATTTTCAGCCTCATCGATGCCATCCTGCTGCGTTCTCTGCCGGTCCACAAACCGGAAGAACTGGTGGAAGTGTCGCACACCTATTTCACCAATCCCCTGTGGGAAGAGGTGCGCGGCCAGCAGGACGTCTTCAGCGGCGTTTTCGCCTGGAGCACGGACCGCTTCAATTTGTCGCAGGCCGGTATGGCGCGACTAGTTGACGGCATGTGGGTGAGCGGAGATATCTTCCGCACGCTCGGTCTCAAGCCCGCCGCCGGCCGCCTTCTCTCCGCGGATGACGACCGGCGCGGCTGCGCGGCCCGGGCGATGCTCAGCTATGGCTTCTGGCAGCAACACTATGGCGGCGGCGCGAGCGTCATCGGCAGAGGCATTATGCTGAACAGCCATGCGTTCGAAATCGTCGGCGTGACGCCCTCCGGCTTTTTCGGAATGGATGTGGGGATGAAGTTCGACGTCGCCGTTCCCATCTGCGCCTCCGCCCTATTCGATGGGCGGCGCTCACGCCTGGACGCGCGAAGCTGGTGGTGGCTGAATATCGCCGGCCGCCGCAAGCCCGGAATCGGGATGGCGCAGTTGCGAGCGCGGCTGGCCGCTCTGTCTCCCGGCATCTATGGCGCAGTGGTGCCGCAGAACTACGACATTGACTCGCAGCAGAAATTCCGCCTGCGGGTCCTCCAGCCCGAGCCAATTGGCACGGGACTTTCCGGCTTGCGCGAACCGTACGAGCAGCCGCTCCGCGTTTTGATGGGGGTGGCCGGGCTCGTCCTTCTCATCGCTTGCGCCAATATCGCCAGCCTCCTGACGGCTCGCGCCGCCGCCCGAGGCAGGGAAATGGCGATGCGGCAGGCTCTGGGCGCTTCGCGCTTTCGCCTCATGCGCCAGTTGATTACGGAAAGCGTATTGCTTTCCATAGGCGGTGCATCGCTGGGTCTGCTGTTCGCGCGCTGGGGCAACGCCGTGCTGCTGCGCCACCTCTCCACCGTCCGCATGCAGGTGTTTCTCGACTTCTCCCTGAATCCTCGCGTCCTCGCTTTCACCGCGGGCATCGCTGTGCTCACCGGCCTGCTGTTCGGCCTGGCGCCCGCGTTTCGCGGCACGCACACTTCCCTGACCGCCGCCATCAAACAGACTCACGCCACGGACCGGGGAATGCGCGGCCAGTTCCGTCTCTGGATTGTGGCCTCGCAGGTGGCGCTTTCGCTGGTCCTGCTGGTCACCGCCGGACTGCTGCTGCGCAGCTTCCGCAACCTGGCCACGCTCGACATCGGGTTTGACCGCAACCATGTCCTCCTGGTCAACGTAGGTCTCACGAACGCCAAGGTGCCGAAGAACGCCAAGGTGCCGAAGAGCCGGTACCCCGGTACTTACGAGCAGATTGAACAGAGCCTGCGCGGGCTTCCCGGTGTGGTGTCCGCCGCCCGCTCGTATCGGACACCGTTAAGCAACATGGAATGGAACACTAATGTCCAAAGTGACGTTCCCCGTCCGCCGGCGGGCGACGACGCACTCGTGTGGTTCAACTTCGTCAGCGCGGCTTACTTTGACACCTTGCGCACGCCCGTAACGGCTGGGCGTAATTTCAGTAGTGCGGATACCAGCGGATCGGCTCCAGTCGCCGTCATCAATCAAGCCATGGCGCGAAGATTCTTCCCCGGCTTGAATCCGATCGGGCGCATTTTTCGCGTGGAGGGCGAAGCGCGCAAGCTGGAACCGCCGGTGGAGGTGGTCGGGGTCGTCAAAGACGCCAAATACGAGTCCGTGCACGAAGATACTTTTCCTACTGTTTTTGGTCCGATCGCGCAGTCGCCGGAGGAGGATTCGGAGAACTTCGAGATTCGCACCGCCTTGCCGCAAGCCGCCATGACCGCGGCGATCCAAACAGCCCTTGCCGGCGTCAACAAAGAGATCGTTTTCGAAGTCCACACGCTCGCCGCCCAGGTGGACGATTCCATGACCCGCGAGCGGCTGCTGGCTTCGCTGGCCGCGTTGTTCGGGTTACTGGCGTTGATCCTGGCGATGATCGGCCTCTACGGCACGCTCAGCTACCTGGTGTCCCAGCGCCGTATTGAGTTCGGCATCCGCATGGCGCTGGGGGCGCAGTCGAGAGCCATCCTGGGCCTGGTAATGCGCGACGTGGCCGTCTTGCTCGCCGCAGGAATCGCCGCCGGAATCGCTCTTTGCCTGGCCACCACACGGATTCTGGGCACTCTTCTATTCGGCCTGCAGCCACGGGATTCCACCACCCTGGCGATGTCCGCTGCCCTGCTCGCCGCGGTCTCCCTGGCCGCCAGTTGTCTCGCCGCCCGCCGCGCTGCGAAGGTGGACCCGATGGTGGCGTTGCGGCACGATTAGCGGATGGCCGAGGCAGGATCGTAGGACTCCCGATAGCGCAGCGTGACGCGCGGGCGATTCACAACGACACGGATTCCGTGGAGGCCAGGTGTAGCGCCTTCGGGCATATGAAAGCCCAGGGTGTAACTGACGGCCATGTCTTCCAACGCATGGCGCATGCTTTCGTGTAAGTCATTGTTCAGGTAGTAGGCCGCGCCACCGGTTCGCCTGGCGAATTCGATCAGGCTGGGGGATGGATTGGGATTGAAGCCCGACGCATCGATGGCATAGACTGCGGAGTCGGAACTGTTCAGTTTGCCTAAGGCGCGCTCAACAAGAGATGCCCGGTACGCGCCGTCGATGCTCATCGCCACGCCCGACGAGACCCAGAGGAGCGACTTGCGGCCCGGGAGCTTGCGCAGGTGCTCGGCGATCTTGTTGAAGGCATTCGTGGTGTCGGCCAATCGGTTCGTGGCTTTGAAGATCATCTCGTCGTGAGCCAGCGCCATCAGCCCGCTGCGGCCTCCCCTGCCCTCACCACTGACGGGGCCGGACATTTCTTCGGGGTCGAGACTGAGGCGCTCGACCAAAAGGCCAAGGAGGTCGCGATCGCTGGTGAAGTCGTATAACAGGCCTGGCTTATTGTGGCTCAGGACGTAGATCGCCAGGCGCTGCCTGGGCTGGTAGTCCTTGAGCAGTTGCAGCACTTTTTCCTGAACGANNAGAATCAGGGCGTAGCCGGCCGGCGTGGGGGATGAATCGGCCGGGGCGCCATCCAGCGCGGGCATTGGGGGCCGGGCCGGGCCGCGGTAAGCGGCGAAGAAGCGAACGTCCTGGGGATGGCCGTTGTCGAAAATCTCGAAATCGGATTTTCGCAGATCGCCGATTGGCTTACCATGCCGGTCTGCCGCGACGACGCGGACCTCTACCAGATTTGTAGTGGTTCGGATCACCAAATCGTCCTGCGGGCCCGGCTGCGCCATTCGGGCCGATGCTAACAGAATGAGAACTCCTCTCCACAAAGCCACAGGCCCTCCCTGCGACTAGGGCGCTTGGCGATGGTGGCGGGTTACGTTTCTGGCAACCCCCCAAAAATTTTCTGCCTCCCTGTTAACACTCGCCATTCCCTTACCGTCCGATCAGCCGGAGACCGAAATTGATTCGCTTGGCAATCACCGCGACATTCGTTCTCGGCATTCACGCACAATCGTTTGAGGTAGCGTCCATCAAACCGCAGCCGTGGACCAACGAGGGCCGGGTCGGAGTCTTCGTCCGCGGCAATACGCTCACTGGCGAGCACGTCGACCTGTACCGTCTGATCGAATTTGCCTACGACTTGAGAACCGACGATTCGCAGCTTTCGGGAGGTCCATCGTGGGCGCACCACGGCGTCCTCTCCGACGTGTCGGGCGCCGAGTCGACCCTGTATCTTGTGGTGACCAAGGCTGCCGACGGCCCGCCTCCGCCCATCGAGCAGTTCCGCCTCATGCTGCGAACGCTGCTGGCCGAGCGATTTCAGCTCAAGATCCACCATGTCAGGAAGAACATGCCCGTGTTCAACCTGGTAGTGGGCAAGAACGGGCCTAAGATCAAGGAAAACGTTTCGGACGCCAAGGCATCGATGGCCATGAGAGACGGACGAGTTTTCCGCATCAGGGCCGTTCATGTTCCCATGGCGAACCTGATTGGAGAACTCACCAATCCGAACCACGGCGCGGGCCGTCCGGTGTTCGACAAGACCGAACTGACGGGCTTCTACGACTTCGAAATCGAGTGGGCGCCCAACTACCTCGCCGCGGGCGAACCAGACAGCGCGGATCCGTCAGTCTTCGTGGCTCTCCAGGAGCGCCTTGGGCTCAAACTGGAGCCGGGTACGGCACTGATGGACGCCGTGGTGATCGACTACGCCGGGATGCCATCCCAGAATTAGACTCGTGGGACAGACGAAGCGTTTTTTTGTCGGTGTTGGTAACGCCGGCGTTACCGAGTCGCTGGGCCGGCTTTTCGACCCTGTTAGGGGGTCCGCACGCGGGCAACGTTCGGGATTTCGCGAAGGGGCAAATTCGAGCCAGGCACGAAGATTCGCCAAAAGGCGGCGAATT
>OKRF01000204.1:6308-6518 GCA_900290315.1 Candidatus Sulfopaludibacter sp. SbA3
CGCCAAAAGGCGGCGAATTTCGAGCCTGGCACGGATTTGCGGCGGGCACACGGCTCGGGATTTGCGGCGGACACACGGCTCGGGATTTTCGAGGGTGTCTTCTTGCGTTAAGATTGGTGAGGATTTCCGCGGGAATCGACATCACTCAGAGAGAAAAGGTCCCCCATGTTGCGTCTTCTCAACGTTGCGTTTCTGATTAGCCTGTTGACC
>OKRF01000508.1 GCA_900290315.1 Candidatus Sulfopaludibacter sp. SbA3
CGCCTGCCGCAGGGCGTCCGTACCGAACTGGGACCGGACGCCACCGGCATCGGCTGGGTGTTTCAGTATGTCCTGACCGATACCAGCGGCAAGCACGATTTGGCGCAACTGCGCTCTGTGCAGGATTGGTTCCTGCGCTACCAGTTGCAGTCGGTGCCCGGTGTGGCGGAAGTGGCGTCACTCGGCGGATTCGTGCGCCAGTATCAGGTGAATGTCGACCCGGCCAAGCTGCAGGGCTACCGGATTCCCATCCAGCGCGTAGTGGACGCGGTGCGCGCCGGCAATAACGATGTGGGCGGGAGGCTGGTGGAATTCAGCGGCGCCGAATACATGGTGCGCGGCCGCGGCTATGCACAATCTACCGGCGATATCGGCAACATCGTGCTGACCGCCTCCGGCGAGGGCGTTCCCGTGCGCGTGAAGGATGTGGGGCAAGTCGAACTGGGCCCCGATATCCGCCGCGGCGTAGCCGACCTCAACGGCACGGGCGATGCCGTCTCCGGCATCGTGGTCATGCGGCAGGGAGAGAATGCCCTCGCCGTCATCGATCGCGTGAAGACCAGGCTCAAGGAGATCGCGACGGGCCTGCCGCCGGGCGTGAAGGTCGTGCCCGTGTACGATCGCTCCGAGCTGATCCTGCGCTCCATCGCCAATCTGAAGCACACTCTCATCGAAGAGCTGATCATTGTTTCGCTGGTGATCCTGATCTTCCTGTGGCACGTGCCCAGCGCCGTCATCCCGGTGCTCACCATCCCGGTGGCCATCGTGATTTCGTTCATTCCCATGCGATTGATGGGCGTCAGCGCGAACATCATGTCGCTAGGCGGCATCGCCATCGCGGTGGGCGCCATGGTGGATGCTGCCATCGTGGTGGTGGAGCAGACGCACAAGAAGCTGGAAGAGTGGGAGCGCACGGGCCGCAAACAGGATTATCACCGCGTGGTGATCGATGCTGTGAAGGAAGTCGGCGGCACGAGTTTCTTCGCGCTGCTGGTGATCGCCGTTTCCTTCCTGCCCGTGTTGACGCTGGAAGCGCAGGAGGGACGCCTGTTCAAGCCCCTCGCTTACACCAAGAATTTCTCCATGATCATCGCCGCCGTGCTGGCCATCTCGCTGGACCCGGCACTGCGCCTGCTCTTCACTCACATGAAGAACTTCGAGTTTCGGCCTCGCTGGCTGGCACGCGCCACCAGCGCCGTGCTGGTTGGCAAGATCCACTCCGAAGAGAATCATCCTATCAGCCGCATCCTCATCCGGCTGTATCATCCGGTAGCGGAGTGGACTTTGCGATGGAAGTGGGCCGTGATCGCGGGCGCCGTTCTGTTGGTGGCCGCAACCATTCCGACGTACGAAAAGCTGGGCTCGGAATTTATGCCGCCGCTGGATGAAGGCGCGCTGCTGTACATGCCGACCACGGTCCCCGGCATTTCGGCAGATGAGGCGCAGCGGTTGCTGCAGGTGCAGGGCCGGATTCTGGCGCGCTTCCCCGAAGTCGATCAAGTGCTCGGCAAGGCGGGACGCGCCGAGACGTCCACGGANNCCATCACGCTCAAGCCCGTCGACCAGTGGCGCAGAGTGGACACCTGGTATTCCGCCTGGGCGCCCGATTGGATCCGGCCGGTCTTCCGCCACATCACCCCCGATCACATCTCGCAGGATGACCTGGTGGACCAGATGAACTCGGCTCTACAAATTCCCGGAGTCTCCAACGCCTGGACCATGCCCATCAAGAATCGCATCGACATGTTGACTACGGGTATCCGCACACCGGTCGGCGTCAAGGTGTTCGGAGCGGACATCCAGACCGTTGAGCGGATTGGCAAACAGATCGAGGTGCTGCTCGCAGGCGTGCGCGGCACCCGCAGCGTGTTTGCCGAGCGCACCGGAGGCGGTTACTTCCTCGACGTCACATGGGACCGCGAGCGGCTGGCGCGCTACGGCCTCACCCGGCCTCACCATCGACGAGGCTCAGGCGGTGGTCATGAACGCCATCGGCGGCGAGAACGTGACCACCACCGTGGAAGGGCGCGAGCGGTATCCCGTGAATGTGCGCTATCAGAGAGCTTTCCGCAGCGATACCAGCGCCCTGGAACATGTACTGGTGCCGGTCATGAACGGCCAGCAGCAGATTCCCATCCAGCAATTAGGCACCGTCAAGCTGACCAGTGGACCCTCCATGTTTCGCGATGAAAACGGCATGTTGAGCGGCTACGTTTATGTCGATGTCGCCGGCCGCGATCTGGGGACATACGTCGACGAGGCCAAGCTCGCCGTGAGGCGCGGACTGCATCTGCCGGCAGGCTACACGCTGTCATGGAGCGGGCAGTACGAGGCCATGGCGCGTGTCCGGCAGAGGTTGATGCTGGTGCTGCCGCTCACCCTGTTCCTGGTCATGACGCTGCTATATCTGAATACCCGGTCGATTGTGAAGACGCTGATCGTGGTGCTGGCTGTGCCTTTTTCGGCGGTGGGCGCCATCTGGCTGCTGCAGCTTCTGGGCTACAACATGAGCATCGGGGTCTGGGTCGGGCTGATCGCCCTCATGGGTGTGGATGCCGAGACAGGCGTGTTCATGCTGCTGTATCTGGACATCGCCTACCAGCGCGCCGCCGCTCAGGGCCGCCTGCGCAACCTGCGCGAACTGCAGGAGGCCATTCTGGAAGGCGCGGTTAAGCGCATCCGCCCCAAGTTTATGACGGTGGCCGCGATGTTTCTCGGGCTGGTGCCGATCATGTGGAGCGTGGGTACCGGCGCCGATGTGATGAAGCGCATCGCCGCCCCCATGATCGGCGGCATTTTTACTTCGTTCCTTTTGGAACTGGTGGTGTATCCGGCAGTTTATGAGGTATGGAAATGGCATTTCGAATTGAAGCCGCGGCTTTCGCATTCCTGATGGCGTTGCCCGTTGCGGCGCAGGAGTATCGCGTGCACGATGGCGTGCTGCGCATCAGCGCCGATTCCATCGCGTTTGAAGCAGCGCCAAAGCATAAGGAGCGCTCGCGCGTGTGGAAGCTCGACGACATCCGGCAACTGACTCTCGGGCCTACGTTCCTTCGCGTGCAGACCTACGAGCGGCGGAATCGCGAATTTGTGTTCGACCCGTTGCCGAAGGAAGTGGCGGAAAACTGGTACCCCGTATTCAGCACCCGGCGCGACCAGAGATTCGTGGCAGCACTGGCCGATGACGCCATCAAGCCCGAATGGCAGATTCCCGCCAGTCTCACGAGTAAAGTGCAAGGCGTGCTCCTGGTGGGTGCGGATGGCGTGGTCTTCCGCGCCGAGAGAAGCGGCGAATCACGCACCTGGCGGATCGCCGATATCGAATCGGTCGCGAGCGGTGGCCGTTTCGACCTGACCGTGACCACGCGCGAAAAGGAGTTTCGCTTCGAGCTCAAGCAGGTGCTGCCCGAAGCCCGTTACCAGGAATTATGGCTCAAAGTAAATCGAGCGCAAGGTTTGGAGATTCTCAAATGACGAAATCAATCCTTCTTCTCATCGCCGCCGCGACGCTGTTCGCCGGTGGCCCTGCTCGCAGTTTCACGGGAGTGATCACCGATTCGATGTGCGTGGCCAACCACAAAATGATGCACATCTCGCCGGACCCCAAGTGCATCGGCGAATGTGTCAAGGCCAGCCGCACGGTGAAGTTCGTGCTCTACGACGGGAAGAACGTGTACCCGCTGAGCGATCAACAAACGCCCGCCCCGTTCGCCGGCCAAAAGGTGAAAGTGACAGGAGTGTTGTCCGGCGCCGGCATTCAAGTGACGAAGATCGAAGAGGTAAAGTAGGGGCAGATTTGGACTCACATTTTACCAACTGCCCGCGATCACATAGCGGCAACGGGGGTAGTTCGAGCAGCCAAGAAAATACTTAGTCGGACGTACCGATTCGCGAACGCGCCAAACCATTTTAGCTCGGCATCGCTTGCAGTAGACCGGTTCGTCCGTGGGGCCGCCGTTTTCGAGTTCTTCCTGGCATTTGACGCAGACGCGTGTCCCTGGCACCGCCTGCAGTCTCCGGATCGGGATCTCTTCTCCGCACTGTGTGCATGAAGGACTCAAGTCACCAGTTTGCTCCGTTTTCGGGCTTGGCCTTGCTTGAACTTTGTGCACTAACTCGACGTTCTTGGCGTGGCAATTGGAGCACCTGAGTCGGTGCAGAACGCGCGCGAGCAGTTCGGTATTCGTGCAACCTGGATCGCGGGCCCGAAGTTGGTCTATCCAAATCGGAGTCAGAATCCTCTTGTAGCCGCAGGTCCGGCATACCAGTTGGTCGCTTTCAGGGCGGGATTCCTGTTTCTCGCGGTAACTGAGCCCTCTCATAGGACTGAACATAGATGAGTGCCGGCTGCTCGTTCTTTTTCTCAACGGATTTCAGCGATGCCCCAAGGTCCATACTGGACAGGAGGCCGGACGCAGAGACTCGGAAGTCTTGCTGTGCGGAGTGCTTCCGAGTAAAATGCGGAGTAGTGAAGCTGGTCGAGCTACTGAAGCGCAACGAAGGGAAGACTCTCGAATTCAAGAGGGATCTGTCGTCTCCTGAGGGAATTCTCAAGTGCTGGTAGCGTTTGCGAATACTGCCGGCGGTACTGCAGTCATTGGCGTCGAGGACGGCTCCAAGCGCGTTCGCGGCGTGCCTGACGTGCTTGCCGCCGAAGAGAGGCTTGCAAGCCTGATCGCGGATTCAATACGCCCGCGGCTCATTCCCGATATATCGAAATCGTGCCTTGGCGCAGTCTGAACCTGTTGGCCGTTCAAGTCTATCCAAGCAACACGCGGCCGCACTACCTGGAACGGCTGGGATCCGAGGATGGAGTCCTCATTCGCGTCGGTTCGACCAATCGAAGAGCAGACGCCCTGCAAATCGATGAGTTGAAGCGCCCGAATCGCACCAGCACGTTCGACGAGCAAGCCATCCCGGGACTGAACTCGGAAGCACTCGACTTCCGAGCTGCTTCCGAGTTCTTCGCCCCCTACCGGCAATTGACTCCTTCAGCATGGAACACACTTCGCGTGACTACTGAGCATCAGGGCCGGGCAGGTGCCCACCATTGGGGGATTGCTGCTCTTCGGCCAGGACAGGTTCGCACGTTTTCCGGATGCCTGAATCCAGGCCGGCCGCTTTGCGGGGACGAATCGGGTGCGTCTCCTCGATTCCGCGGCAATCCGGTCTCTATTGCCTCGTGCTGCGGAAGATGCCGTTGCATTCGCCCAACAGCATCTCACGCGCGAATCGATCATTGAAGGCGTTCGCAGAGAAGAGCGTTGGCCGGTTCCCCTGGTATCCATCCGCGAGGCGGTCATGAATGCGGTCGTCCACGCCGACTACGCTCCGCAGGGCGCGCCCATCCGAATCGCAGTATTTGACGACCGGATTGAAATCGAGAATCCGGGTCTTCTGCCATTTGGCTTGACAATCGAGGACATTATGAGAGGAGTCTCCAGGCTGCGGAGCCGCGTAATCGGACGGGTCTTTCGCGAACTCCACCTGATTGAGCAATGGGGCAGCGGAATTGAACGGATGACTTCCGCATGCGTGGAGGCCGGCTTGGCCCCTCCCAGATTCGAAGAAGCAGGGATGCATTTTCGCGTGACCATTTTCACGGCGAAAGTCAAGCAACCCCATGCGGACGAGGTAGACCAGCGCATCCTGGCGATATTCCGGGATGGCGCTCCGCGGTCAACAGCGGCCGTGGCCAAGAAAGTGGGCTTGTCTCAGCGCGCTACCCTAACGCGGTTGAAGGCCCTCGCATCCAGGGGCCTGCTTGTTGAAATCGGCACGGGTCCACACGACCCCAAGCGGCAGTATGTGCTGGCCTGATCTGTTTAGAACTCCGCGTTTGCCAGCGCGCGGCTGGTCTGCAGCACGGCGGCCATCACGCGCTCGTAGTGCATGCGCATGGGGCCCAGGACCGCGACCTTCGCGGGCAGTCCGCTGGCCATCTGCACAGTCATACCAATCAGCGCCAGGTCTTTCATGGCGGGATGCGCTTCTTCCAGACCCACGTGCACTTCGAGTTCGCCGGCGGGCTGCTCCAGGAAGCGATCCAGCAGGTCGATGAGCCGCTGCTTCTCTTCGAGGGCGCGCAGCAGTTCGCGCAACTTCTCGCGCGTCAGATGCAGGTCCAGGCCGAGCAGGTTGGAGGCGCCTTCCATGTGCACCTCGGGAGAGATGTCTACTTCCAGCAGCCCCTTCTGATAGAGCACCTGCAGCTTGCGCATCACCGCGTCGTAGAGGGCGCGCTCTTCCAGCATGCGCCTCAGCAGTTCGCGGCGCGCGTCACCCAAGCGCCATCCGGCGAAATTGCGATTCACGTAGTTGCGGATGTTGAGCAGGTCTTCCTGCGACGTCGGCTCTTCCAGCGCCACCACACGATTGCGCACCATGTGGTCGCGTGTCACCAGCACGATCAGGACGCGATTCTCAGCCAGCGGCACCAGTTCGAGTTGATCCAACTCCTGGGCCAGCGCCGGAATCGCCGCCGCGATGCCCACGTTGCGCGTCAATTCCATCAGCAGGAAGCTTGAGCGTTCCACTCTGGCGCCCACCGTGTGCAGGCCGCTGAACTCACAGCGCAGCCGCTCGGTATCCACTCCGGAGATGCGGCCGGCCGTCAGGGACCGGACATAGAACCGGAATGCTTTTTCAGTGGGGATCCGGCCCGCCGACGTGTGAGGCTGCGAAAGGAAACCCTCTTCAGCCAGATCGGCCATCACGTTGCGGATGGAGGCCGGGCTCAGCTCACTGTTCCGGCGCTTGGAGATGGTGCGCGAACCCACCGGTTCCCCGGTCTCAATGTAGGCCCGCACAATGGATGTGAGAACCTCCTGGTGCCTGGTCTGGAGCGGCGCGTCCGTTCGCATGAGGTTAGAGTTACAAGTCCCCTACATCAATTCTAACGGCTTGAAAGTAAAGAGGTCAATGAAGAATCTTGAATGGGCCCGATAAATCGAGAGAACTGGTAGAATAGCCATTCCATTCGCAAGGAGGTCAGCGGAAGTGGGAGCGGTCCGGTTCATCATGAGTGCGTTCAGCTATCTGTTCGAGGGGCTGCTGGCCCTTTTCCTGGCGGCCATCGCCGGCGTTGCGCTGGTATCCGGGAGTTCGCTGCACCTGGATATGCTGCCGTGGACCGGGTCCACGCTCAATTTCGTTTTGCTGCTCGGCGGGCTGCTGGGCCTCGCCCTGGCGCTGCTGGCAATTCTAGGGAAGCTCCGTCCTTTGTTCTTCGTCTGGACCTTGGCCGTGCTTGTTTTCATGATCAGGGGCTACATTTTCAACGGCTATCATTTCGATCCGGCCACCGCCAAGACTGCGGGCTACCTGATGCTGGGCGGGCTCTTGGGATTGGTGGGCGGCTGGATGCAGATGTTTGGGCGCTCCGAGCGGCGCTTCTAGCAACGGCAATGTATCGAGCCGTCATCTTCGATCTGGGCAAGGTGCTGGTCCACTTCGATTTCAAACGCGGCTACCGCGCGCTGGAAGGGTTGTGTCCCTATCCCGCGGCCGAGATTCCCAAACGAATCGCAAGCACGCGCCTGGTGGAGCGCTTCGAAACCGGCCTGGTGGAACCGCACGATTTCGTCGCGCAGCTTTCCGCCATGCTCGAACTGCAGGTGGATTACGACCACTTCTGCCGGATCTGGAGCTGCATCTTCACTGAGACGCTGATTCCCACGGAGTTGCTGGCGGGTCTGGCGGCGCGCTACCGGCTGCTGCTGCTCTCTAATACCAACGCCATCCATTTCGAGATGATCCGCGAGACGTACGCGCCGCTCCTGCGTCACTTCCACGAGTTGATTCTGTCCTACGAAGTGAAGGCCATGAAGCCGCATCCGGCCATCTTCCAGAAGGCCATCGATGCCGCCCGATGCCGGCCCGAAGAGTGCTTCTACACCGACGATATCGCCTCGTATGTGGACGCGGCGCGCGCTCTGGGGATGGATGCCGTGCAGTTCGAATCGGCAGCACAGATCGAACGGGAACTCACCAGCCGTGGAATCGAGTGGAAATAAAAAAGCCGGGCCCGTTGCCGGGCCCGGTGAGGAGCACCTGTAGTCCGCCTCGGAGGTTTGCGGACTGCAGGGGTGGAGGAACTTGTCAGGCTAGCAAACCGCCATGTCCCAAGCACGCCACTTCCCAACCCGTGACGTGATAGCGTGCCAGCAGGGGAGGTAGGACCAAGTCGACCACGTTCGGTTTGGCCGAGCGGAAGCATCCCGGCGCCGAAATGATAGGAACCTCGTCCTTATAGGAGAGCAACAGCAGATTGCCCGGCTCGACCGGGGCCAGGAACCGTTCTACTGTACCTCCCACCCGCAACATCGCCTGTCCAATCACGTCTTCCGGTCCAGCCGGCGCCGTGGTGGATGCCACCATGATGACGCACGGTTTGGATCGTAAGAGATGTTGTAGGCAACGGGCGACAGAATTCTCATCTTCCGTACACGCTAAAACGAAATTCGCGTTCACGCCGAAGCGTTCCAGCCTCTGGCGCATGATATTTTCGAATAACTGCCGGGCGCGCTCCCCGCTGATCGGGTCAGTGTAGAGAACTCCTACACTCGGGGTGCGGACCGGGCGAGCCTGGAGGATGGGACCCCTTTCCTTTAGGATGCCGATCACTGCTTCCAGTTGATCTTTGGCGACGGCAAACGGAGCACTTTTTACGGTGGCGATGCGCTGTCCGGCGACGGCGTAGCTGAAATTCAGCGAGGTGGCGATCACCACGCTGGCGGTGCTGTTGATGGCCTTGAGCAACTCATCATCCACCAGCAGGCAGCAGTTTTCGGTGGCCAAAAGATTGGCGCGGCCACCGGCAGCCAGGCGGATTTCGAAGCTGCCGCAGCCCATTTCGCTGGCAACCTGGCAAACTGCATCGTCTTCGCCGACCTCGCCTTCCTCCAGTTCGGTGACCCAAATGGTCTCCATGCCTTCGGATTCGAGAACGCGGACGTCCTCATCGCTGATCACATGCCCCTTGGCGAGCAGTTTCTTACCACCCGGGCGAAAAACCGTGCAGCAGAGAACTCTGCCGGTGGAAGCCTTCACGTCAACAGTTTGTGCTTTCATATTCTTGCCTCGCAGGGACCGGATCGATTAATTTAAGGTTTGTTTATCCTTAAACAGAATCATACATCCGGTACCCCTTGAAAACACCGTCTATTTCTGCGGTCTTTTGTGGGGAGTGAGGCGAATCCCTACTTTGAGGGTATTTCCGTCAGGGGGAGCGGCGTGGGAATCTGGATGAACTGATCGTCGGCAGAGGCCGTGTGAACCCACATCTGGGGCTGCGATTCCGACCAGCGATCAGGCCGCAACACGCGCAGGACAGCGATTTCGTCGCAGGCGGAGAACTTCGAACAACGCAGACAATCCTTCCATGCTTTGAGTGGAAGGACACCCCGTTCGACGACGTGGAATCCCACCCTGTTGAAAAACTCAACAACATATGTGAAGGCGAACACCACATCCAACTCGTAAAGATCCGCTTCGCGCACCAGCGATTCTACTAAAATGCGACCCACCCCCTTGGTTTTGGCGTGTTCGTGCACGGCCAGCGAGCGGATCTCGCCCACCCCTGGGCTGTAAAAGTGTAATGCGCCGCACCCAAGGAGTTCCGGACCATGCATTACCACAACAAAGTCACGGATGGCCTCGGACATCTCGAATTCGGTGCGCGGCAGCATGATGCCTTTCGCAGCATACGCGTTGATCAGGTCGAGAACGAGCGGAATATCACGCATCACCGCCTTGCGCACGGTGAGGCGCTGGCCTGTAAAGGGCGCCTCCACGAAAGAGTCCGCAAACAGTCCGCTGATCATGCCGCCTGTCCTCCGCTCAGCACCATGCGGGTGCCCAGAGCTTCTCCGCCCAGCAGGCGGCTCAAAACATTGCCGGTGGAGCCGGGCGCGATACACACCCGTCCTACACCGCCGCGCAACGCTGCCAGCGCGGCATTCAGTTTGGCCTGCATGCCCCCTGTGGCGACGCCGGCCGCAATCAGTTGTTCGCTTTCGCGCGCCGTCAGGAGCGGACGCACTTGTCCGGTGCCATCCAGCACGCCATCCACATCGGTCAGAAAGATGAGTTGATCGGCGTGGAAGGCCGCTGCGCAGGCGACCGCCATTTGATCGGCATTCACGTTGTAAATGGCGCCCTGCCGGTCTCCCGCCACGCACGCCACTACCGGTACGAAGCCGTTTCCGGCCAGCAGATGGAGCAGCGCCGGATTGGATTTGGTGACCCGGCCGACAGCTCCCAGGGCCGGATCCATTTGCTCCGCCTCCACCAAAAAGGCATCGATGCCGCTGAGCCCTACGGCGGGAGCGCCCGCGCGGTTCAGGCTGGCCACCAGTTCGTGATTGACGCTGCCGGCGAACACTTTGAGGACCGCGTCCACAATCTCCGGCGGAGTCACCCGCAGGCCGTTCACGAAGCGGCTGGCGATGCCGCGCTCCGCCAGGTAGCGGGTCATCTGCCTGCCGCCGCCGTGGACCACCACGATTTCGACTCCCTCGCGGCGGGCCTGGGCCACTTCGGCGGCGAGGCGATCGCGCGGTTCGGGCGCATCGAGCAACGTGCCGCCCAGCTTGACCAGCAGTTTCACTGCAGCCCCCCGGTCTCGGCGAATCCCAACATCAGGTTCATATTCTGCACGGCCTGCCCGGCGGCGCCTTTCACCAGGTTGTCGATGGCGCTGACTACGACGGCGCGGCCGGTGGCGGCGTCGAACGTCACGCCGATATCGCAGAAGTTAGTGCGCGCGACAGCGTGCAGGTCTGGTACGCGGCCGGCACGGTAGAGGCGGACGAAGGGCTCGGCGTGGTAGCGCTGCTGGTAGATCGCCAGCAGGTCTTCGGCGCTGTGCACACCCCCCGCGCGGAAGTAGATGGTTTCCAGAATGCCACGATCCAACGGCAGAAGGTGGGCGGTGAAGCTGAACTCCCGCTCCTCCAGGCCGGAGATCATGAGGACTTCCGGTACGTGCCGGTGCTTAAGAATCGAATAGGCGCAGAAGTTTTCGGTGACTTCACAGAAGCTGGTGGTGAGGCTGGGCTTGCGGCCTGCACCGCTGACGCCCGATTTGGCGTCGCAAACGATGCCCGCGGCGCGGTCCACCACGCCCGCCTCGATGAGCGGGCGGATCGCCATATTAGCCGCGGTGGGGTAGCAGCCCGGATTGGACACCAGGCGGGCGGCGGGAATGCGCTCGCGGCAGAACTCCGGGAGGCCGTAAGCAGCCTCGGCCAGAAGGCCAGGCTGCGTGTGGGGCGCTCTGTACCAGGCGGTGTAATTCTCCGGAGTCCGCAGACGGAAGGCGCCGCTCAGGTCTACAACACGGCAATTCACAGCTAATAATGCCGGCGCGAGTTCCATGGAGACTTCCGGAGGCGTGGCCAGGAAAACTAGCACAACTCCTTCTGCTTTAATGGCTTCCGGGTCACAGGGGAGGGTCTTTGGGCCGTGCGGGTGAAGTAGCTGGGAGGCGCCGCCGGCATCACTGCGATGCTCCAGGAGGACAGGTTCTACTCCAGGGTGTCGCTGCAGGATGCGGATCAGTTCCGCCCCGCTGTACCCGCGATACCCGACGATGCCAACTTTCAGCGACATGTTTGTTTATTCTCTACTATGAATAAATATACCACAAGAGGGCAGTCGTGTTCCAAGGGTTGTGCTGGTTGGGTGGCAATCCATCAGGATGCAAACCCCCTAGAGCAAGACGGCTTTGGAGAGGAATGCGTAGGAAGGAGGCTTAAGATGTAGCAGTTTAGAGATCCGATGTCAAGATTGGATACATCTAACGCGCCTATGAGCTTAAGGCTCCCGATGTTCTCCAAAATCGCTCCGAAAAGACTTCTAAGAGATAATATGGCTCTTATTCCAGTCAACGGGCCATTAGCCAGCATTGGGCAATAGTGCGCGCTGTTGCGCAACAACCGGGTTTCGTGCAACTATTGGATGTTAATGGGTAGCTACCATATAGCTGAGATCAACACGGATAGTACTTGAGATGAGAAGTGATGGAGTGGACTGGGCGAGATTCGAACCCGCATACGGAGAATCACACTCTCCTGTGCTCCCAATTGACACCACCGGCCCACATTCGTCGACTTTGGCAATGGAGGAACTTCCGGCTAACCGAAAGCTCCTCCCGATTTGGGGCTTCTAGAGAGATCTAGAAGCCGTTGATATTATCCAGGCGACCGCTACGATCACGTAACTGTTGGCCACCTGGATGATTACGAAGAGAACAAGAAACCTCTTCGTTTCGCACCACCTCCTGACCGCAGGAGGAGTCGCCCTGGGGTGGTGGAACATCCCAGGGCACCTGTCCCCACTAGTGTATCCGATTCGTTGAGCTTTGTCTCGGTTCGCTGATCTGGCACATCTGTTTGCAATTGCCCTCTGGGCTGGTCTCCGCTTCCTTCGCGAAGTAACGCGCAAAGCTAGGCGCTTTTATTCCCTTGACGGAATATTCTCTGCGAGCTATATTTGATTCATGTCCGGTGTGCTGTTCACCGATGAATTCGAAGTCTGGTGGAATGGATTAAGCGCCGAAGAACAGATCAGCGTCAACGCCAGCGTGTTGCTTCTGGAAGAGCAAGGAGTCAGCCTGGGATTCCCACACAGTTCCAAGGTTGCCGGCAGCCAGTTCTCCCACATGCGGGAACTGCGCGTCCAGCACGAAGGACGGCCGTACCGCGTTCTATATGCCTTCGACCCCAGCCGGGATGCATTGCTCCTGATCGGCGGGGNATGCCTTCGACCCCAGCCGGGATGCATTGCTCCTGATCGGCGGGGATAAGACCGGGAACGACCGCTGGTACGAGATCTTTGTGCCGATTGCAGAGCGGCTCTATAGAGAGCACTTGAGAGAACTGGAGGAAAACTAAAATGGGGAAAGCACGAAACTTCAACGAGCTCCGGGCAAAGATGTCCCCCGAAGCTCGAGCCCGCAGCGAGGCGCAGGCGCGGGAAATGCTCGCCAACATGCCGCTCGATGAATTGCGAGCGGCGCGCCACCTGACCCAGGAGCACCTGGCGGAACTGCTCGGTGTCAAGCAGGCCAGCATTTCCAAAATGGAGCGGCGCGCGGACATGTATGTAAGCACGCTCGCCAGGTTCATCGAAGCCATGGGCGGAACACTGGAAATCCGCGCGTCGTTTCCCGACGGCTCCGTCCGCATCAGCCAGTTCTCCGACCGCGAGGTCTGAGTCCTTGCTGCCATTCCCCAGGAGGCACCCATGTTCACTGCCACTGACGGCCTCGTCCTGCCGAGCACTACCTCCGGATTCTTCTCGCGGCTGCGCGCGGCCGGTTGCCGGCATGCAGATTGAGGAGCCCACGTTCCACTTCATCTTCATGGCCAATACCTTCGGCAAAGAGCACAACGAAGTAAGTTCATGGTGGACGCCTTCAACCGCGAAGTGCAGGGCCTCGACGACGTGGAAATCCGGATCCACACATGCTGGGGCATCCCAACACGCAGCGCGTGATGGAGGACACCAGCTACGCCAACTCCGTCGAGATCTACATGGAACGCTTCCGCGGCGACGTGTGGACCCTGGAGATGAAAGACCGCACCTGGAGTTGTTCGGGCCCCTCAAGCACGATCTCAAGAAGAAGATCGCCATCGGCGCCGTCAGCCACCGCGTACTGCAGGCCGATCGGCCCGAAGACGTCGCGGGTGAGATCCGCAGAGCGCTGCAGTACATCCCCGCCGGCCGCCTGATTGTGTACAGCGATTGCGAATTCGGGCGCCAGGGCTGCAATCGCGAGATTACGTTCTATAAGGCCCGAGCCATCGCGCAGGGCTGCAACATCGTGCCGGGAACTCGGACTGCCGGAAACGCCGGTCCCCGCCGCCGATCCCAAACTGCAGATAGACGTCGTGCCCGGCCGCGATTGAGGGAGCGGACACGTTGCCCCGGCGTGCTACCATCGGTAACTCTGGAATCCCATGGCTGAGTCCCCGGCGGACACGGTATTCGCTATTGCGGCGCTGGTGCTCGTACCTTCATTTCTGGCCAAACTTCCGGGAATCTCAGCCCTGGGCCTCCGCCTCTTGCTGGAGCCCCGGCCGGTTCACGATCTCAACGTGCCGATCCTGGACCTTAATCAGTCCTTGCGCGCGGAATCGGGCCAAATTCCGCGAGACCACTTCCCTCACAGTTCCAAGGCGCGACGCGATCTCTTGATGGGTCACCGGGAGATCGAAGGTCTCGGCGCCCGCTACTTTCGAAGCGTCCAACAGCAGACGCGCCAGCCGCTGTGTGACGCTTCCGAAGGTGATCGCTTCGACCAGACCGACGAGATGCCTCAGCCGCCGGCCCACAACGGCCAAGACCTTCAGCGCGACTTCGGGATATTGGCGGCAGACCTGTTGGAAGTCGCTCTTGTTGATGAACAACGAGACCACCGGTTCCACCACCCGCACCGAAGCCGGGTATGGCCCTCCATCGAACAGGGGCAATTCGGCTACCGTCGCCGGCGCCGCTTCAATCGAAAGCATGACCTCGCGTCCACCGGGAGAAGTTCGAAAGATCTTCACACTTCCTTGAATGATGAGGAATATCCCAGCGCACTCCTCTCCTTCCCAGAAAAGCATTTCATCCGGTGCGAAACGCTTCTCCACTGCCCGTTGGGCAAGCCCCTGCAGTTCGCTTTCACTTAGGGCGGCGAACAAAGCAATTTCTGAGAGCGCTGAGATTTTGGGCGTCAAACATCCATCGTAATACGCACCGCCGATCAGAGGCCAGGGAAGCTGCTGGCGGCGAATGGAACGGGGCGTGACTCGGGCGCATCGCGAGTTTGACCGGCGGCAAGACCGCCGGCGTTACCAGGCTTCGCGGGAGTCACAGACTAGGGAAGTTGCTGGCGGTTAAAGGTACGGCGCATGCACCCGATAAGAATACTGTGCCGCTTCTTTCGGATTGCTTCTGGATCAAGGTGCAGATCCTTGGTCTCATCTTCACACCGCTTGGTGTGTGCGCCGTTGCCGGATTGGTAGCACGCATTCTGCGCGTGGGGCGTGGGGAACTATGCTACCGAAGCCACTGGGCGTCGGCAAACTTGAGGTACTGGTCCCAATCGTAGGCAGTGACGTCGTGCTTGCCGGGGCGAATGTGATAGGCCACGTCGTGCATGATGGGCTGCTGCAGCACTGGCATTTTATCGGTGCCCAGGCCCTTCTTGCCGAGGAGCTCGAAGACGGGGCTGGCGTTCACGGCGCCGAGAAATTCGCCGCGGGGGTCGCTCCACTGATCGCCTTCGGCGCTGGCGACGTAGAGGCCGCGTGGTGCGATGAGCGCGAGGAGCATGTGCGAATCGAAGGGCATGGCGTCTTCGCGGTCGTTGTACTGGGAGAAGTTGGCACAGAACCAATGGGGGAAGTGAGTGTTGAGGTCCTTGGTGCGCTCGCCGAAATCGCGGCGGCTGATGGCGGCTCCGCCTTCGCCGGATTCGTTGGAGATCACAATGGAGAAGCGGGTATCCTGCGCGCCAGTCCAAAGGGCGGTCTTGCCCATGCGGGAATGACCGAAGACGGCGACATGTTTGGCATCCACGTCGCGATCCTTTTCGAAATAATCCATGGCGCGGCTGAGGCCCCAGGACCAGGCGCCCAACGCGCCCCACTCATTGGCCAGCGGCATGGTCTGCCCGGGCTGGAAGAAGAGCGGGCGGATGCCGTAGGCAAGGGCGCCGGGAAAATCGGGCTCGATATCGCCGCAGTAGATGGTGGCTAGGCCGTAGCCATGCGACAGAATCTTTTCCACTTGCCACTGCTGCGTGCTCTTGCCGCGTGAATCTTCGGCGGCGGTCTTGTGGACCAGCTTGCGGGTGACGCGATCGATGCTCCACTCTTCGGCCAGCGGCACACCGGGGTCCAGGGCTACGGTCTGATTGCCGGAAAAGCCCAGGCCCAGGAAGACGGGCGCGGGCTTCTTCGCTTCGGCGGGCAGGTAGAGCAGCAGATTCACTTTCTTGCCGGCCAGCGACAGAGTAATCAGTTTGCGGACAGCCTTGCCGCCCAGCGCCTGCTTTTCCACGGAGACGACTTCGTAATCCACTTTGGCGGGTGGGGCAGCACTGCGGCCGAAGACCTCCTCCTGATAAATGGCCAGGATTTCGGGCCGGCGTTTGTTGATCCAGGTGCGCGCGTCTTTGACCTTGTCGCCATTTTGCAGGGTCAGCGGGTCGGGCAGGGTGTACTTGGGAACCTTGGCTTCATCGTAGAGTGCGTCGGGATGACTTTGGGCCGTGGCGGGAATGCACGCAGCCAGGGCCGCCAGAAGTAGGTACAGGTTATTGCGCATAGTGAGGCTCATCGGAACGGAAGGGGCCAGCGGGCAGGCCGGCCTGATTGATCAGGTTGCAGACAGGATCGTCGGCCCAGGCGTAGCGCACAGCTACGGGGCTGGCGACGTCGGGGCTGGAGACCACTACGGTGGCGCCATCCACCTTGGCTTCGGCGGGGACGAACTTGCCGTCGGCGCCGGCGATGGTGAAGCCGGTGAGCGCTGCGCCGCCCTTGCCCTGGAGTCCATCGGCATGGCTGAACCAGATGCGGAGTGCGTTGTTTTCCGGGGTGATCTGGCGGCACACGGGACCGGAGTATTCCACGGCGCTATCGTGATAGGCGATGTGGCGTGAGAGCGAGACGCATGCCTACGTCCTGCTTGTTCTTGGGGTGGATGTCACTGCTCATGCCGATATCGATGGTCACTGCCATTCCGGTATTGCGCAGCGACAGGGTCTCGGTTTGCGATTCGCGCAGCACGGGCCAATACGCGTTAGATTTAAAGTTGGCCAGTTGCACGAAGAGGAAGGGGAAATCGTCTTCGCCCCACTGGTTGCGCCAGTCCTGAATCATGTCGCTGAAGAGGCGGCGGTAGCGATAGGCGTGGGCCTGGCTGGCGTTCGATTCGCCCTGATACCAGATGACGCCGCGAATGGTGTACGGCGTGAGGGGCGCGATCATGCCGTTATACAGGCCGGCCGGCGTGTTGGGATGGCCCGGGCCCTGCGGCGCGGCGGGACGATTCGGCGGGGTCTTGCCGGCGGCGCGCGCTTCGGCAGCGGTTTTGTCCCAGGCTTCCACCTGCTTGTCGTAGCGTTCCTTGGCGGCCGGGTAATTGGCCAGCACGCGGTCCCATTCGTCGGCGACGTACTGGAGCGCGGCATCGGATTGCAGGGCGGCAGCGCTGGTCCAGGATTGCGCGGGAGTGCCGCCCCAATAGGACTCGATGAGGCCCATGGGGACGTGCAGATAGTTGTGCAGGGCGCGCCCGAAGAAGTACTCGACGGCGGAGAAGCGCGGCGCGTTCTGCGGGGTGCAGACCTGCCACGCGCCCACCACGTCGTCTGCCGGCTGGCCGGCGACGATCCGCTTGACCAGGAAGACGTGGATCAGGGGGTAATCCGCGTGGGCGATCTCTTCCTCATGATTGACGGCCTGGTTGAGCGCGAACTCCATGTTGGACTGGCCGGAGCCGAGCCAGACTTCGCCCACCAGGACATCTTTGATGGCCGTGCCGTTGATGGTCATCTCCAGCGGGCCGGCGGCGGACAGAGGCTTGAGCCAGAGGGACCACTTGCCGTTTTCGGCGGCTTTGCCCGTCGCAGTCTGGCCCTGGAATTCCAGACGCACCATCTCGCCGGGGTCGGCGGTACCCCAGATGCGCACCGGGACGCCTTGCTGCAACACCATGTGGTCGGAGATCAATGCGGGCAGCTTGACGGCCGCGTGCAGTGCACCGGCCAGGGCGCATAGCGAGAGCCACTTCGGAAATTTCGACATCAGCACCTCGAACAGATGATTCTATCCGGGTTGGGGACGAAGCGCACGGTCGCGAAGACGACAGACGACACAAAACGATCGTCTGTCCCACGTGACTATTTCCAATTTTCGTGCCCTGGTGGTGGCAGGTAGCGGTCCAGGTTGAACGGATGCCACTCTTCGCCGGGACGGGCGACGTTCAGGATCAGGGCCACGTGGAAACGCGGGCCCTGAAAATAGCTGACCCGAATGTGATGGATGCCAGCCTTCAGCGTCACGGCGCCGGTGCGTTCGATGCTGGCGTGCACGCCATCGTTGTTGATCACCGTCTTGCCGTCTATATAGAGCTTGGAGCCGTCGTCCGACATCAGATAGAAATTGTATTTGCCAGGATCCTGGATCCAGAACCGTCCGTTGTAGTCGATGGCGAACCACTCAAAGCGGTCGGTCACGCCAGGGAACCCTTCCGAGAAATCGCGCGGCGGCACATGGAGGATGTTGGTGTAGATGGAACCCTCGGGTTTCAGCCGGTCGAACCTGGGCAGTTTGGGGGTGCCGGGCGGGATGAAATAGATGTCGCCGCGGAAGCCGGACGAAGAGACCACCGTGGTTCCGAACGTGGCCATGGGTTCGTGCGAGACGGGAGTCTGCGCGGTGGACAGTGCTGCGAGAAGCGCGAGGATCGGTAAGCTCACCTGTCTCTTTGTAACATTATTTTTGTTGAATGTTGAGTACAGGACTTCTAGAATCAGCTATGGCTACTAAGAAGAAGAAGACGCCGGCTTCCGGTACCTCCCCGACTTCCGTAACTGCGCAGCCTTCGGGGCTGCCGGTTTTTGCGCAACCGGAACCTACTGGCGACCCCGGTAAGTTTCGCACGCCGCATGCTTCGGACACCGCGGCTTATAACATTCTGGACAAAGAAGCCAAGACCCTGCAGCCGCTTCCTTTTCCAACTGCGCGCGGCGGCGTGGAGCCCGTGTTGAAACTGGAAGACGTCTTCGGCGCCCAGGAAGGCCCCGGCCTGGTCCAGGCAGTGAAGCAGCGGAAACAAATGGTGTTCCACGCCCTAGGCGATACCGGGAATACCCGCAGCACCAAGCCGCAGAACGCGGTTACGGATAAGCTGATCACCGATTTTCAGGAAACCAATCAGGCCGATATACCGGTCTTCCTCTATCACCTGGGTGACGTAGTCTACAGCTTCGGAGAAGCCGCCTACTACTACGATCAATTTTACGAACCTTATCGCGATTACCCGCGGCCCATCGTGGCCATTCCCGGGAATCACGACGGCATGGTAGCTCCCGGCGTGACGACGCCAACCTTACAAGCCTTTGTCGATAATTTTTGCGCCACCGATTTTCAAACTGCTCCCGACGCCGGAGGACTCGACCGCACCACCATGATCCAGCCGGGCGTCTACTTCACGCTCGACACCCCACTGGCGCGCATTTTCGGCCTCTATAGCAATCGTCTGGAAGATCCGGGAGTGATTTCGAGCCAGGGTGGAACCGTCAAAGCGCTCAACGACGATCAACTCAACTTTCTCAAGGCGGGTTTGCAGCGGGTAGCGGATGATAAATTCGCAGGTGCGGTGATCATCGCAGTCCATCATCCTCCTTATACGAACGGGCTGCATGGCGGGAGCCCCCTGATGCTGAAAGACATCGATGCCGCGTGCAAAAAGACCGGCGTGTGGCCGCATGCGGTGCTCTCCGGCCACGCCCACAGTTATCAACGGTACACCCGGAACATCAACAAGATGCAGATTCCGTTTGTGATCTGCGGCAATGGTGGGCACGGCCTCACTCCGCTCGTCAAGGCGGGCCAGCCGGCGCTGCGCGTGCCATTGCGATTGCAGTTGGACGCGAACGTGACCTTCGAGAGCTACGACGATCAGGATTATGGCTATTTGCGGGTGGTGGTCACGACGCAGCAGTTGCGCATCGAATACCATCCGGCGCCCGATGGAGCCGCGGCCAAAACTCCCGACGACGCCGTCACGGTGGATCTGGCCACGCGAACCCTGGTGCAGTTCAACGCGGCGAAAACGTAGTCGCTGATTTGAGGGGTCGAAAAACCGGTCGAGCGACTGGGCAAACGCCGGCGATCTCGTCGCCGGCCGGCCAGTGCAACCGGCGGCAAGACCGCCGGCGTTACCGGTTTTTTCATCCCGTTTTTGCGGGGCGGTCCGCCCCCGATTGACAGACGACATAAAACGATCGTCTGTCCCACAGGCTACTTTTTATCGCTCTTGAAGTTGAACCGGTATCCCAGGATGGCCTTGATGAGCAGGTGGTCCGTGGCGCCGGTGACGCCGACTCCCACGCCGAAGTTGAACTCCCACTTTTCGCCGAAATCAATGTCCACGGCCGGAAGAATCTGCTGCTGCTGATCGTGCAGCGGGTCGAATCCGGTCACTGGGCCGAGCGCACCGTAGTACTCTACTCCAGCCGCGACCTTTTTGGTGATGTCGTAGCTGAACTTAAAGTTGGGCGAAAACTCATAACCGCGGTGTGCTTCGGGCCCGCGAAAGGATTTGTCGATGGTGGGGTTGAACGCCAGGTACCACTTGTCGATCTTCTTGTCGACAATCGGACGAAGTTCCCAAGTCCAGGTGTCGCCCGAGAAGTTCGGGCGTTGCCATCCGATTTCGTTCGAAATGCTGATGCCCACCGGCAGATGGTACTTTTCGGGCACGGAGAATCGCGGACGGATGTGCGACCCCACGTAATACCAACTGCCGTCATTCTGGATGCTGGTGAAGAGGTAGAAGCCGGTCTCGAACCACTCGTTGAAACCATGCGTGATTTCCACCGTTTCGTGTTCTGCGTGATTGGTGGGAAGAACGCCGTCGATGGTTCTCTTTTCGCCGGACGCGGTGAAGTTGCTGTGCAACTCCACCATGGTGACATTGGGCTGAACCAGGTCCGACCCGTAAACCTGCACCTCATAGTTGCCCTGGGCGCGCACACCCGCCGCGCAGAAACTCAGAAGAATGACAGCCCTGTTGAAGTAGCGCAAGAATACCATGCCCCTAAGCAATGATTTGAGCGGTGCTCTATCCAATGTAGACCATCAGGCGCGGCCATGGGCCATCGGCGGCGCAGGCGGCTGCCCGGTGTATTGCAGCATGGTCATGAAGCCGAAATCCATGTGCAGTTGCATGTGGCAGTGAAACAGCGATGGGCCGGGATTGCCGGCCACCAGGTCAACTTCCACTTTCGTGCGGGGCATGACATCCACCACATCCTTGAACACACCGCGAGCCGGTCGTCCGGCCACCGTCACTAATTCGAAGGAATGGCGATGCAGGTGGACGGGATGCATATCGTCGCTCTGGTTGTCGAAGACCAGCCGGTAGCGGCCGCCCGCACGGACCTGGATGGGTGCGGTCTTGGGGTATTCCTTGCCGTTGATGGTCCAGTGATCCACGGCGCGATTGCCGTTCCACTTCTGTTTGAAAACCAGCGGAATTCGCTCATCGGGTTCAGGGGTGATTTCATTCCGGCCGAAGCGAGTGTAGTCCCAGTGCTCATCGGGTGGGGCTGCCCACTGAGGATCGCCGGAGCGCCCGGCGTATTCGACAACCACGCCCAATCCGAGTTTGCGGACCTGGTCATTGACGTCACCCAGAACCGTGATGCCGGGCTGGTCCATTGCGACCAAGGCGTCGATGCGCTCCCCCGGGGCGAGTTCCAGCACGTGGACCGCGGACGGATTCGGCACGGGATTGCCATCCAGCGACACGACTGTGAATCTGTGACCTGGTAACGCCAGGCGATGAACCAAGGTGGCGTTGGCATTGACAATTCGAAAGAGGACGCGCTCGCCCTGATGCACGCGGATGGGCTCACCCCCACCCAAGGCGTGGCTGTTCACCGTGAACGCGCCGTAATGGACTTCGAGCGAGCCTTCATCCCCTTCGCCGCCTCCCCCGTGAGTCGATAAGAAAGGGTTCCAGCCGTGCAAAGCGAGCGCGATCTCCTGGTCATAGCGGGCCGGGTTTTCGCGGGGTTCGACGATGAGCACGCCGTACTGCCCTGAGTACGTGGAGCGGTGCAGGTTGTGGCCGGCGTAGACATGCGAGTGATACCAGCGCGTACCGGAGGGCCGCGGCACGAAAGAGTAACGGCGCTGGCCGTGCGCTGGCACCAGGGGAGTCCCTTCTTCGGCGGAGCCATCCACATCGCAAGGAAGGAAGAGGCCGTGCCAGTGCACCAGTTCCGGCGAAGCAGTATCGTTGACCACGTCCACCGTGATGGAGCGGCCTTCGGGGAAGCGCAGCACCGGGCCGGGGAACGAACCGTTATAGCCGATCGTGCGAACGGTGCGTTTCGGAGCGATGGCCACGTCTACGGTTCCGATCCTCAGGGTGAGATCAGCGGCGGTCTGGGGATCGAGAAGGAATGCGGTGGCGGCGGACAGAAAATCCCTGCGGGTCGGGCTCATATCGAAACGGCCGAGACCAGGATAGCAAGGAGAGTAAGGCCGGGGTCGAGCATGGGCGAATTCGATGATGGCGTATGCTATGACCTTCTCCCCTGTTTTATTGGCACTGAGTGCGCTGTCGAACGGACACGCGATGCCGGGCAGGTTGGAAAACGTAGCTGTCCTGGCGGAATGGAGCAAAAGCTACTTGGCCCAGGCATTCCACCTCACAAAGGTGATTGGGCTGCTGAAAACCACGCCGCCCAGCGGTCCGATAGGGCCACGGGAGGACGAAGATTTGCTGCTGGCCGAAGGCGGTCTCGATAGTTACGCCGAGGCGCTGCCCGAAGACGATCGGCCATGAAGCCGGAAAAGCGCGGCGAGGTCTGGCTGGTCGATCTTGGCCAGCCGAAAGAAGACCAAGAACAAGCGGGTCGGCGGCCCGCCATCATTCTCCAAACGATGACCTCTCTCGAAAATCCCGAGCCGGGTGTCCGCCGCAAACCCGTGCCAGGGTTCGAAATTCGCCGCCTTTTGGCGAATCTTCGTGCCTCCCTCGAAAATCCCCAGCCGGTGCGCACGCCGCAAACCGTGCCAGGCTCGAAATTCGCCGCCT
>OKRF01000112.1 GCA_900290315.1 Candidatus Sulfopaludibacter sp. SbA3
CGCCTGAGTCCCCAGCAGATCCATTCGTTGCGGCGGCTCCAGCCCGTCCACCCAAACCCGCCACAGCGATGTCTGTATACTCATGTCCTGTCCCGCTGCATAGACCAGGCGCCGGCTGTCCGGCATCCACGCGAGCCCCCGGATGTAGACGCCCTGGCTGGTAACCCTTCGCGGTTGTTGTGCGGCGGGAAGCTGGTCCGCGCCGAGTTTCCGCACAAATATATCGCAGGGATACACCGCCGCACACGATGCGTAGGCGAGCAGTTTCCCGTCCGGAGAAAACGCGGGCGCATTGTCCTTGCCCGTGGCGTTAAACGTGACCTGGCGCCGCGGGCCGCCGTTCACAGGGAACAGGTAGATTTGCGTGGCGCCATTGGCATCGTGATCGGGAGACGCCAGCCATTTGCCATCGCGAGACCACGACATCTGCGGCATGGTTTCCTGGTCCGGCAAGTCTAGTTGCGCCAGCCGCCGCGCCGGTCCGCCCCCAGACGGAATCATGTAGATCCCGCTTCCGCCATCTGTGCGGCGGAAGGCGATCTGCTTTCCATCCGGCGACCAGGCGGGGCCAAAATCGTTGCCGTCCCGGGTCAACCGGGTGGGCTGTGCCGAGGATCCGACAGCTTTCACATAGATGCTGTACCGGCCCCCTGCGCCCCCGTTCCATGCGAAAGCCAACTGGTCCCCGCCGGGAGAGAAATTGGGGTCTCTTTCATTGCCGGTGTAGTTAGTCAGAGGGACCACCGAGACGCCTTCCATGGGGTCGCGGCGCGGGGCGAGTTGCCTGATCGCCTGGCTCACGATTGCCAATACCAGCACGGCCGCAAGTCCAGTCAGCCAGATCCACGCCGGCCGGTGACGTTTGCCCTTGAGACCCTCCAGCACCCGGCACACTTCGTTCATCTTCTGCACGCGTCCGGCGGCCTGCTTTTGCAGACAGCGGCCAATCAGGCGGGCCAACTCCGGCGGAACATCTGCCAACGGCGGCGGATCGGCGCGCCACACCTCCTGCAGCAGGACGGTGTGGCTGTCGCCGGCGAAGGCGCGCCTGCCGGACGCCATCTCGTACAGCACCAGTCCCAGGGCGAAGATGTCACTGCGCTCGTCAGCCGGACTGCGCGCCAACTGCTCCGGCGACATGTAGGCCAGAGTGCCCATCGCCTCCACCGCCTGCGGCTCGGACCCACTGGACCCATCCGCCATCAGCGCCAGCCCGAAGTCCAGCACTTTGACACCGGATTTGGTGAGCATGATGTTGGCAGGCTTCAGATCGCGATGCACCATGCCCTGGGCGTGCGCCGCGGACAAAGCGTCGGCAATCTCCGCACCGTAGCGCACCACTTCTTCCACGGGCATGCACCCTCGGCGCAGCCGCGCCGCCAGCGACTCGCCTTCCACATACTCCATCACCAGGAAAGAGATGCCATCCTGCTCCCCGATATCGTGCAGAGCGCAAACGTGCGGATGGTTCAACGCCGAAATTGCGCGCGCTTCGGTTTGAAAGCGGTGGCTGAACTCGGCGCTGGAGATCTTGATGGCGACCGTCCGGCCCAGCCGCTGGTCACGAGCCTTGTAGACTGTACCCATGCCTCCGGCGCCAATTTCCGCGAGTATCTGGTACGGCCCCAACTGAGCGCCCTCCGCCAGTCTGCCGTCGAAGCGCCCTCCGTTCCAGGCGGGAGTGTCCAGCGGCCCCTCGCCGCCGCTGTGGCGCAGCATCCTCTCCACTTCGCGACGCAGTTCGCCATCGGCGCCACAGGCCTCCGCCAGGAAAGCGTCGCGCTGCTCCGGCCCGCGCTCCTCTGCCTGCTGAAAAACGGCCTTCACGCGCTGCCATCGCTCGGCGGTCACTCCTGCGCTCCCTCGGCAAGTTGCGCGCGCAGCCACGCTTTCGCGCTGTGCCACTCGCGCTCCACGGTGCGCAAGGAAAGCCCTAAGGCATCAGCCGTCTCTTCCGGCGTCAGCCCGGCGAAGTAGCGCAGTTCCACCAGACGGCCTTGCTGTGCGTCCATCTTCTCCAGCCGCTCCAGCGCCTCGTGGACCGCCAGAATCTCTTNNGCGGCGTCGGCAAGGGTCACCAGCACCCCGCCCCGCTTGGCGGCATGACGCTTGCGCGCATGGTCCACCAGGATTCGCCGCATCAATTGTCCCGCCACACCCATGAACTGCGCCTTGTTCTTCCAGTTGGCCTGATCCTGTCCCGCCAGGCGCAGAAAGGCTTCGTGCACCAGGGCTGTGGGCTGCAGAGTGTGGCTCCGGCGCTCATCCCGCATGTAGTACGCCGCCAGGCGGCGCAGTTCGTTATAGACCAGGGGAAGCAGTTTATCGAGAGCGCCCTCGCGGCCTGCCTTCATCTGCGCCAGCAGCACAGTTACTTCTCCAGAAGAGTCGGGCATTTGCGCAGGCCTTTGCTGTTCCGATTATATCCGCCGCTTAGAAGGTCCGCCAGAATAATTGGCGGTGTTTGGCGGTGTTTTGCACTAACTCGCGCGTATTGGGCAGGAACACTTACTTTGAGATACTACTGGATCATCCTCGCACTAGCCTGGATTGCGCCCGCGCGCGCCAGTCTCTCTGGGAACGAACGCCTGACCATCGCGGTTTTCGACTACGCCGGCATGCCTGGCGCCACGCTGCGGCCGGCAGTCGAAACGGCACGGCGGAGTTTCCATGCCGCCGGAATCGACACGGTCTGGTCCATCTGCGACTTCTCCGGCGTTGTGCCGCGGGAGTGCACGGCGCCGCTGCCGCCTTCCGGCCAGTATGTCGAAATGTTGGTGGTGCCGCGCATCGCCGCGGCGATCCAGAGCGCGGCCGGCGCCCGCGATGTGGGAGGGCTGGCCCTGTCCAATCGCCCGCGCGCCTACGCGTTTTATTCCACCGCGCAATCGACCGCGGCATTGGATCTCCGGCCTGCCTCGCTGGTTCTGGCTTGCATCCTGATCCACGAAATCGGCCACCTGCTGGGACTATCCCACCGGCTGAATCACGGCATCATGAGACCCAATTTGAGCGCCCGGGAGATGGACAATGTCGCCTCCGGCCGCGCCTTCGACGCCTGGGAAATGAAACGGCTCCGGGCCGGCGCCGTCAACTTGAGTATCACGAATCGCTAGGCCGGATGCGGCGGCGGTTCTGGCAACTCCTCGCGTGGCGAAGAGTCCCACTCTACTGGGCTGCGACCACGCGCAGGGGCCCTGCGTATCGTTGAACAAGCCCGGCGTGGTCTTTACCTTCCCGCCGCGCACGCCAAACCAGTCTTTGAATTTGTAGTCCACCATCGGCCCAGTCGAGCGTGGGCTCCCAATTCCCCAGGTTCCCTACGTTCCGTGTGTAGAATTGGGCTCCTACGCGAAGGTTGTCGCTGATTTGCATCGAGGCGTTGGCGCCTAAATCAGTCAGGGCAAAGCTGCCAGAACTGGTTTTCATCGTCATGTAGTTGTTGTCGTTAGAGTAAGCAAACCCTTGCGACGCAAAACTATGTATCTGCACGGGCTTGCCATCGACCTTAAAGTCGAATTTGCGCGTACATCGCGCCTGGTGCGGCAGACAGAGCTACCGCTAACGTCACGATCTTGAAATTCATGTGTCTCCCCCAAGGCAAGCCGCCGCGGCCGGTTTGTATGGGAAATCCTCAACGGTCCTGACTGAGGGGGTCTCGGGGAGAGGTGACGGACCGACCTGGAGCGACCATCGCTTGCGATTCTTACTGCCTCTTGTTCAGCCTCGATGGCTTCCCTTCTTCTGGTCGGTCTCCGCCCATTTACCTTGTGATGCCAGTCGCGGCGCCATCCGTGGCTTCTCGACCTGTTTGCGGCGCAGTCGTGGTTGTTGGTTGCGTTTAGTTCCGGTGCATCCCGACCACGGCCACCAGTTCTTCCAGATGGCGACGGGTTGTCTGAACCTGTGTGGTCAGTGCATCCGCCGACTCCGCGGTTTGCTGCGCGTTGGACGCGTTGTTCTGGGTCACACTTCCCATACGCGAGACTGCTTGCCCGATCTGCTCCACTCCGCGCGACTGCTCCTTGCTCGCAATGGCAATCTGGCTCACTACCTGGCTGCTGTTCCCGATCTTCCCGGAAACCCGGTCGAAGGCCTTGTGCGCCAACGACACCAACTCCACTCCCTTGGAGACATCGGTAATGGTCTTAGCCACAATATCCGCGCTCTCCTTAGCCGCATCGGCCGCACGGTGTGCCAGCGAGCGAACCTCATCGGCCACCACGCTGAATCCTGCGCCCACTTCACCGGCGCGCGCCGCCTCCACTGCCGCATTCAGCGCCAGGATATTAGTGTGAAATGCGATGTCGTCGATACTCTTCAGCACCGTCGCCACCTGGTTGCTGGATTTCGCAATCAGATCCATCGAGGTGGTCAGATCGTTCATGGCGTGCGTCGCCTGGGCCACTAGTTGAGTAGCTTCCTGCATCAATCCGTCGGCCTCGCCGGCCCGATCGGCATTCTGGCGTGTCGTGGCCGAAATCTCCTCCAACGACGCCGAAGTCTCTTCGATGTATGAGGCCTGTTCCTGGGCATCCCGGGCCACCACCTTGCCGGCCTCCGCCATGCGGTCGGACGCATTACCAGCCTCCTCGGCGGCGCCCTGTACGCCGTCGATCACCCGCATGATGGGACCTGTGATGGCGCGCCGGATGGTCAGGTTGACAATCACGCCGGCAACCAGTAGCGTGACGGCAAAGACCACCAGATCGACCAGGCGCTGACGCGCAGAACCATCCTGGACGGTGGCCAACTGCTGCTTCAGGTCGCCGGAGCACTCTTCCTTCAGCTTCTGCAACGCGGCTTTGCTGCTCTCGGTGAGAGTGGCTAATCCGCGCATCCGGTCCTGCATCTTGGCCATGTTCGCCGGATTGGACAGCACAGCTCCATAAACGCTCTGCGCTTCGGAGACAAACTGATCCACCGACACAGCTAGCTTTCCAGCTTCGTCACGCCGATCCGCCGTCGACCCGCTGAGCGACGACAAGCCGCGGAGGCTCTCCACGACCTGTCGTCCTTCCGCGGCCGATTGTTCTACGCCTGACGCATCCTGCGTCATGACGGCGTCACTGAAGCCCTTGACCATCTTTTCGAAACCGTTGGCGCCATTCTGGCTCTGCTGCGCCGCCGGAAACAGACTCTCCGAAGCAGTCCGCAGAGCGCTTTCGGTACTGCGCCCCTGCAGTTGTCCCAGGACCGTGGCAACGACGAATCCCAGGACGAAGACGGCAATGCTCAGCCAGATCTTGGCTGTGATGTTGAGACGGTTCAAGGCTTGTCCCACGCCTACTTGACGTCGAGCGTTTTCACGCCGTCCGTGCTGGTGGCGGCGCTGACGTACGCGATCGCGCCTTTGGTTTTGGCCACATACGCCACCACTTCGGCGTCGGAAGCCAGTTGTTTGGGCATAGATGCCTTACCCGTGAAGACCAGGCTGCGATAGTAGGTCTGCAGCGCCGTATCGGTCTTACCGATGTACTCCTTCAAAAAGGCTTCGTGTGTGGCGCCGCCTTTTTCCAGTACCGGCTCCACGTGGCTACCGTCGCTCAAGGACGACTTGGTGGCCAGGAAGACACCCTTCAAGTCATCGACAGAGACTGAAGAGGTTCCCACACTGGAATTTGCGATTACTTTGAGATCGGCCGCAGCGAGGCCCGAGGCTGCGATGATCGTCATCATCACTAGCACAGATAGAACTGACAGGTGTTTCATCGTGATCTCCTTTGTGTAGGCGCCATTCTAGAAGTACCAGCCGGTCCGGACGATCAGCAGGTTGGTCTTTGGTTGGAAGCCTTGCGGGTTGTCCGGAGCATAGAAGCCGGCAGGGTACTGGTTATTGTTGTAGCCATCCATGAAGTGACCTTCCACTTTCACGTCCCAAAACTTAGTCAGGTCGACGCGGGCTGTCACGACCTTATCGTGAATGTGGTTCCCTGGCAGGCTGGTGTCCAATGATGCCGGTAAGGAACCGCGTTTGTACGCGGTGCTGAGGGCCGAATAGTAGGATCCAACCTCGAATCGTCGCGAGAGGCGGTACGATCCCGACACATACCAGCCTCGATTGTCGGACCACACGTCGAGCAGATCATTCCAGGCGATCACATCGCGGTAGTAACGGCGGTATTCAGCGTCGATTTTCAGATTGCCAATGGCATATTCTCCGTAGAACTGGTTGGTCCAATCCTTTTTTGAGTGTTCCTCGTCCGGAGCGCTGACACCTGCTCCGCCTTTCGGGTTATAAACCGCACAGTTGACCGGAGTGGCGGCCGTACACACGGCCGTTCCAGAGCCTTTGGTGTCCTGATTCATGCGCGAGATTCCGGCGACGAGCCCTTTCAAGGGTGTATTCCACCGCAGGTCTGCGCCGTATTGCAGACCCCCGTAAGTGGTGTAATTGACACCACGATCCTGCAGCAGGTATATGTACCCGCCATAGAGGCTGTCCTGGCGGTGGCCGGCGTAGACGGTATAAGCCAAACTACCCAGAGATTTCAAAGACAGAGTGCCATAAATGTCGCCGCCTGTATGAGCAATGTAGGCGTCCCGCAAGTCCACGGGATAGATAGACTGTGGCAATAGGGCGAAAGTGTGCAGAAACCCGAAGTCTTGTGTGTCGTTGTGGAGGCCGATCACGGTCTTCACTTTCCCAGCGCGAATTCCAAACCAGTCTTTGAACCGGTAGTCGGCTGTAGCCCAATCCAATTGCGGCTCCCAGTGGCCCAGGTTGCCGACATTGTGATCGTAGAACTGCGCGCCGACGTGGAACTTGTCAGTAAGCTGCGTCGACACGTTGATACCAACATCGGTCATGGCGAAACTGCCCTGACTGGTCTTCATGGTCAGATAATTGTTGTCGTTCGAGTACGCAAATCCCTGCGACGCGAAGCTGTGGACCTGGATCTGCTTTCCATCGAGGCTAAAATCGAATTGCGCGTACATCGCGCCCGGAACGGCAGATAGAGCTATCGCTAGCGTTACGATCTTGAAACTCATTGGTCTCCCCCAAGGCCAGTCGTTCCGGCTGGTAGCCAGCGATCCTCGCCACGCTGGACTCATCGGACGAACCTGTGGCTTCAATTACAGAAGACGCGAAATCAATTACAGAAGGCCCGAAAATCCGCAACAATTGGCGTTTCGTCGTGTTGCGACTATGACAAGCGTGGGAATTTTCAACAGTACAGGCCTACTCTACTGCGCTGCCACTACGCGGAGGGGCGCATCCAGGCGGAAGGTCAGAACGCTTTCCACCGGCACCTTAATGGTGCCCTTGGTGAGGATTTCGGTCAGTGCCCCGGCTCCGGCGCCCGATCCTGCGCCGATCGCCGCGCCCTTGCCGTGGCCGGCGATGGCTCCGATGATGGCGCCCACCGCAGCGCCGCCGCCCGCGAATTCGGCCGTCCGTTTATTCTTGCCGACACCATCACGGCCCTTTTCGGCCAGGTTGGCGGTGCTCAATTGATACATGCGGCCGTCAACCGAAACGGTCGCCAGATCCATCACCAGGTCCGATGCGCCGCGAAAGTGTCCGCCCTTGGACGCGGACTTGATCACGATCTGCGCGTTGGCGCCGCGCGGGATCACGACGTCGCCAGAGGCGTCGCGAATGTCCCTGGTGACTTCGGCTGCGAAGGTCTGCCCTTCGGCCGCACGGCTGGAATCGATGGTCTCCTCGTTGCGCACCGGGATCTGGGTCCCCGCGGCCAAAGCGTACGTCTTCGATGTGATGGCGGACTCCGCCGGGTGATAATGCTGATCGTGCAGATGCTCGTCTGCATCGGGAGTAGCGGCGCTCGGCGCCGCGCCGCTGCTGCCGGCGGGCGTGGTGCCTTGTTGGGCGCACGAAGAAAGAAACAGGGCGGCCGAGACCGCCATCACACTCAAAGAAGTTCTCATGGCATGGGCTAGTATAACGCCGCCGCGACGGCCTACTGATGTGACGGTCCATACAGAACGCGGCCGGGCCGCTCACTCGTGACTGCGTCATCCCGCATCACGAATTTGCCGTTCACGATCACATCGCGGACGCCCACGGAGTATTGGTGCGGCTTTTCGAAAGTGGCCCGGCCGGCGATCTTTTCCGGATCGAACAGCACCACGTCCGCCTTCATTCCGGGACGCAGCAGCCCACGGTCCCACAGCTTCAGACGCGCCGCAGGGTAGCCGGACATGCGGCGCACGCCATCTTCGAGCGTGAGCACGTGCTGCTCGCGCACATAAACGCCGAGTACGCGCGCGAATGTGCCGTAGCTGCGCGGATGCGGCGCAGCCTGTCCAAACACGGGAATTTCGCCATCGGAAGCGATCATGGTGTAAGGAGAGCGCAGGATGCGCACCACGTCCTGTTCTTCAATCGCGTGGTAGATGGCGGAGCAGCCACCCTTCTGCTGCAGTTCGATGGCCGTATCGGCGGCATTCTCGAAGGTCGCCGCGACGCCACGGGCGCGCGTGATTTCGGCCAGGTTCTTGCCGGCGAGGCTGCGGTCGAAGGAACAACTCGCAATGGAAATGTTCTGCGGATCGCCGCCACCGCGGTCCACTTTGATGTTCTCCACGATCACCGCCTTGATGCGGGCTCGTTCGGCGGGTGCGCCGAGACGCTCCACCACGGACTTCTGCCCGCCTTCCAACGCCCATTGCGGGAACAGCGCGGCGATGCCGGTGCTGGAAGCGGTGTAGGGGTATTGATCGATGGTGACGTCCACCTCGCGGGCGCGCGCGGCTTCCACCAGTTTCAGCGATTCCACACTTTCGCCCCAATTGCTCTTGCCGATGATCTTGTGATGCGTGATCTGCGTGGGAAGACCGCCCTCTTCGCCGATCCGTATGGTCTCGCGGACGCTATCGAGCACGTGCGCGGCCTCCTCGCGCATGTGGGAAATGTGAATGCCGCCCAGGCGGCCCACCACCTTGGCCAGTTCGATGACTTCTTCGGTAGAGGAGAAGTTGCCGGGCACATAATACAAGCCGGTGGAGAGGCCGAATGCGCCGTCGCGCATGGCCTGCGCGGCCAGCGTTTTCATCTTCTCGATCTCCTCCGGGGTGGCTTTCCGGTTGGCCAGCCCCACCACGTTTTCACGAATGGTGCCCTGGCCCACGAAGGTCGCGAAGTTGATGGAGATGGGCGTCTTGCTCACGCGCTCCAGGAAGGGCGCGAGCGGCAGCGGCGAACTGCCGTCGGGGCCTTCGATGATGGTGGTCACGCCTTCGCGCAGGTAGTTCTCCGCGGTGGGCACGTTGAAAATGCCGCGTCTTCCGTGGGAATGGATATCGATGAAGCCGGGCGCCGCCACCAGGCCGCGTCCATCGATGCGCACCGCTGCCGCTGCATCGGGCAACAGCCCCACAGCCCGGATGGTATCGCCCTGGATGGCGATATCGGCCGCATACCAGGGACTGCCCGAACCATCGATCACGCGCGCACCGGTGATCAGGATATCGTAGGGGCCTTTCTGACCATGCAGCAGCAGGCAGCAAAACAGCGGAAAAAGGAATCGGGCCGGACGCATTCCAAGATTCTACCGCTCCCCTCACGTTCGGGTCAGGCTGCGGTCTGACCCCAAAACCCCGAACGGCTACTAACCTTTTTGCGCGAGCGAAGTCCAAGGTGGTAGACTATCTGCCACCTATGGATAAAATCGAGCTACTCCAGGGGACGTTAGACATGCTGATTCTGCGCACGCTGCAATGGGGCTCCCAGCACGGGCACGGCATTGGCGTGGCCATCCGGGCCAGTTCGGAGGATGCCCTGCAGGTGGAGCACGGGTCGCTCTATCCGGCGCTGCACCGGCTGCGCAAGCAGGGGCTGATCGAGGCCGAATGGAAGATGACCGAGAACAAGCAGCGCGCCCGGTACTACGGTCTCACGGCGAAAGGCAAGAAGGCGCTGGCGCTGGAAGAATCGCGGTGGAACCGGATGGTGGAAGTCATTGCCCGGGTGATGCGCCCGGCCTAGGAGGATCCACAGTGTCGTTCTGGAATCGCCGTGAGGAAAATCGCGAACTGGATGAGGAATTGCGCTTCCATCTGGAGCAGGAGGCGCATTTGCGCATGGGCCGCGGTGAGAGTGCTGAATCCGCAAAGCGGAACGCCCGGCGCGATTTCGGCAATCTGGCGCGGACCGCGGAAGTAACTCGCGAAATGTGGGGCTGGAGTGCCTGGGAGCGGGCGGTGCAGGATCTGCGATTCGCGCTGCGCATGATGCGCAAGAGCCTGGCATTCACCGGGCTGGCACTGGTAGCGCTGGCCCTGGGAATCGGCGCGACCACGGCGATCTTCAGCGTGGTAAATTCCGTGCTCCTGCGTCCGCTGCGGTTTCCAGATCCGGCGCGCCTGGTGATGGTTTGGGAGACGCCGCCCGGCAGAGACCATAACAATGTAGTGCAAACCGGAAACTTTCTGGAATGGCGCAGGCGCAACCGTTCCTTCGAGAACATCGCCGCCATCTACCAGATCGGCATGAACATTGGCGGTAATGGCGATGCCGTCCAGGTACCCGGCATGCAAGTCACCGCGGGCTTCTTCGAGATTCTGGGCGTGCCGCCCCTTCTGGGCCGCGTCATCCGTGCCGAAGACGATGTGCCGGATGCGGCCCCGGCCCGTGTGGTGGTGCTCAGCTACGGCTTCTGGCAGCGCCGGTTCGGCGGCCGGAGTGACGCGATCGGCCAGAAGATTCCCCTCGGCGCCGCGATGGTCGAGGTGATCGGCGTGATGCCGCCCGGTTTCGCATTTCCCACTATGCCCCGCGCCGGCCTGTTCACGCCTATGAGAATCCTCCCGGACCAGGCGCGGCGCGACGGCCGCAATTACTTCACCGTGGCGCGGCTCCGCCGCGGCGTGGCGATGGCGGCGGCCCTGGCTGACATGCGTGCGCTGGCCGCGCAGACCGCCGTCGAGCGTCCCGATATGAACGCCAAATGGAGCGCCAATGTGGTCCCGCTGATGGACCAGACGGTGGGCCAGACGCGCCCCACATTGCTGATCTTGCTCGCCGCGGTGTTTTTCGTGCTGCTTATTGCCTGCGCCAACGTGGCGAATCTGCTGCTCATGCGCAACTCGGCGCGCCGCCGCGAAATGACCGTCCGTATGGCCCTGGGCGCCGGCCGCTGGCGTCTGCTGCACCAACTGGTGATTGAGGGACTGCTGCTTTCCGTAGCGGGAGGCGTCCTGGGATTCCTGCTGGCCTGGTGGAGTGTGCCCGCGCTCATCCGCATGCTGCCGGCGGAGTTCCCGCTGCCCCGTATGGGCGAGATTTCGGTGGATCCCGCCGTCCTCACATTTACGTTTCTGGTGTCTCTCGGTTGCGGTCTGTTGTTCAGCATCATTCCGGCCTTGCAACTCGATCGCGCCCGCGTCAGCGACGGACTGCGCCAGGGTGGACGGCACGGCAGCGCGGGCAATCGCATGATTCGCAATTCCCTGGTGGTGGCCGAAATCGCGCTGGCCCTGCTGCTGGTCATCGGCGCCGGCCTGCTCTTCCGCAGTTTCCTGCTGCTCCACTCGGTGGATCCCGGGTTCCGCGCCGACCGGCTGCTCGCCTTCCGCATGATGTTGGTCCCTTCCGGAAACGACTTTGACCAGGTGTTGGCCAGCCGCGTGCAACGTGTGCAGCAGATGCTGGAACGCATCCGCGCCCTGCCGGGTGTGGCCGCCGCGAGTTCCATTCACCTGCTTCCCATGACCGGTGTGCAATCCGGAACCGGGTACTACCGCGCCGACCGGCCCGCGCCGGCTCCGGGAACGGGGACCGGCGGCGAGGTCTCCGTCATCTCTCCGGAGTATTTCCGCACCATGGGGATTCGCTTGCTGGCGGGCCGTGAGTTCGATGCTCGCGACCGCGATGGCGCGCCCGCCGCGACCATCCTGAACCAGACTGCCGCCACCATGCTCTACCCCGGCGAGAACCCGATCGGCAAGCGTCTGATGGTGGAATGGGGCAAGTCCAGCATCGCGCCGAACGGCATGGAGATCGTCGGCGTCGCCGCGGATATCCGCCACGATGGACTGGATACCAAGCCCGAGCCATGCATTTTTCTGGCGCACGCGCAGCAGCCCAACGGCTACCTGTCGCTCCTGGTGCGCACCCGCGGCACTCCTGAGAATCTCATCGCCCAGGTGAAGGAGCAGGTGCGCGCGGTGGCTCCCGCCCAGGGCATTCAGGACATCCAGACCATGGAGACGGTGATGAGCGATTCCATCGCGCGTCCTAAACTGGAAGTCGCGATCTTCGGCATCTTCGGAATGGTGGCGCTGGCGCTGGCGTGCGTGGGAATCTACGCGGTGATTTCGTATTCGGTGGAGCAGCGCACGCGCGAGATGGGGATTCGGCTGGCGCTGGGCGCGGCGCCCAGTTCGATTCTGGGGATGGTTCTGCGCGAAGGCGCTCTGCTGGCCGCGGCGGGTCTAGTTGGAGGGTTGCTCGCGGCGTTCTTGCTCACGCGATACCTGGAGACGCTGCTGTACACCATTCGGCCGACGGACCCGTTGGTGTACGCTTCGGTCAGCGGCGTGCTCTCCCTGGCGGCGATTGCCGGCTGCTACTTTCCAGCGCGGCGGGCCACTCACGTGGATCCGGCAGTGGTGCTGCGCGAGGAGTAGGAGAGACGAAGCGTTTTTTGTCGTCTGTCAATTAGGGGCGTTCCGCCCGCGAAACTTCATGAAAGACCGGCGATTGGTAGCGCCGCCGGTCTCGCCGCCGGTTGCACTGGCAGTCGCTGGGCCGGTTTTTCAACCCTGTCGTTTTCCGAGGGGCACCGTGAAGGGCGCCATAATAACGACGCGTCAGGATTTTTCGACGGGGCAAAACGGTGACAGTCGGCTCATGAGGCGATGCTTCACCCGGTGGGATGAAAATTCGTTAGCCCGTGGGACAGACGATCGTCTTTTGTCGTCTGTCTTCTTCGGACTATGCGGGCATTTTCGAGAGAGTATAGGCATGAAAATGGACGATTGGGTACAGGTGCAAGTTCCTTCGCCTGTCAATGGACTTGGCCCGCGCCGGCCACCGCCGGGCGACTGGGGGCGATTTTCGAGAGGCACCTGATTTCGCAAAGGGCGCGAAATCAATCGCCTGCCACCGCTTTGCGACGTGTGCTACGAGCGATCTTACTCGTACCTCAGGGCCCGCATGGGATCGAGCCTGGAGCCGCGCCAGGAAGGCAACAGCGCGGAGGCGGCCGCTACCAGCACGAGCACCACGACGCCTGCGATCATCGCCAATGGATCCTGGGGCGAGACGCCGAAGACCAGCGTCTTGAGCACGCGCGAGCCGATGTAGGCTAACGGCGCACCCAACGCCAGACCGAGAATGGCGATCCACAGGCCCTCGCGCACGAACAGCCACCGGATGTTGCCCGGCTGCGCGCCCAGTGCGAGGCGGATACCGATTTCGCCAGTCCGCCGCACCACCGCGTACGCGATCAAGCCGTAGAGTCCGATGGCCACCAACGCCGCCGCCAGGCATCCCATGAACGTGGAGAGAAATGCCAGCAGCCGCTCGCGCGAGATGCCGGCGTCGCGCTGCTCCACCAGCGTCGTGGCGGCGTTCACGGTAAGTTTCGGGTCAAGTCCGCGAACGAGAGTCTCCAGGCGCGCGATCATGCGGCCGGAGTTGGCGCTGGTGCGGACATCCAGCGTCAGCGCACCGGACCACCTCTGAGCCAGCGGGAAATAAATGGTGATCTGCGGATCTTCTTTGAGCCGCTGATATTTCGCGGTCTTGACCACGCCCACAATTTCGCCGTCGCGCCCGTTCGCCCGGATTTTGCGGCCGAGTGCGTTCTGGCCCGGCCAGTAATGCGTGACGAACTGCTGGTTCACGATGAGCACATCCGGCGCTCCCTGCCGGTCTGCCTCGGTGAAATCGCGGCCGGCCAGCAGGGGGATGCGGAGAGTCCGAAAATAATCCGGGCTCACATTGTTGAAGTTGTTGTTGACGTCTGGGCCGTGCGGTACGTAGCCCGGTACCTTGACACCGCCCGCCCACATGCCGCCGGTGAGAACGCCCACCGAAGACAGGGCTGCAGCCCGGACGCCAGAGATTTTGCGCGACTGATCCAACAACCGGGCGAAGAACTCTTGCGCGGCGGTCTTGGTGTAGCCACTCTGCCCGGGTTGCAGTGCCAAGGTGACTACCTGATCGGGATTGAAGCCCAGCTCGATGGTTTGCAGATTTCGCATGCTACGGGTGAGCACGCCGGCGCCGAACAGCAGCGTGAGCCCGAGAGCGATTTCGAAAACCAGCAGTCCCTGGCGCAATCTGCCGCCGCTACGCCCCGCTCGCGCCAGTTGATTCTTCAGGCCGGCGTTCACCTGCACCCGCGTGGCATACCAGGCCGGCAGCAGGCCAAACGTCACCGCGGTGCCAACCGCGAGAGCCACCGTGAATGCCAGCACTGCCGGGTCCATCGTCACGGCCAACGTCACGTTCGATTGGGGATCATGAAAAAAGTGCAGCAAGAGCCGGGTGAGCCAGGCCGATACCGCGAAGCTGAACACGACGCCGAGTACCGCCAGCACCGCCGATTCCGTCAGGATCTGACGGATCAGGTTGGCACGAGTGGCGCCCAAAGAGAGACGCACGGCGAATTCGCGATGGCGGCTGGAGCCTCGCGCCAGCAGCAGGCCCGCCAGATTGGCGCAGGCGATCAGCAGCACCAGCCCTACGGTGCCCATCAGGATCTTTGCCGGATCGCCCAACGTCTCCTGTATGTTATCGGTCCCATGCTCGGCCGGTATGAGTTTATAGACCGGATTGCGGCCGGCGAAGGCAATCTTCAGATTCAGCAGAAATCCGCTGATCGCAGCCTCCGCACGCGGGAGCGGCACTCCCGCCTTAAGGCCCCCCATGACGGCGAGCCATGCCCAATGGGGATCGTCGCGCTTCGCGCCGTAAAACATCTCTGTCATGGACATGGGCACCATTACGTCGTGCGGGCTGTGCATGTGCGTTCCACGGAATCCGGGCTGCAAGACGCCCACAATCTGGAATGGGTGGGCGTTCAGTTCCACGGTCCGGCTCAGGATCTCCGGGTCGCCGTTGAACGTTCCCTGCCACAGATGCCACGAAATCACGCATACCGGATGCGCACCTTCTGCCCCATCGTCTTCGGCGGAAAGCGTTCGGCCGATAGCGGGATGCACGCCGAGCACGTCGAAGTAAGATCCGCTCACCAGGTCGCCGCCCACGCGTGCGGAACTCGTTCCGGAGGTGAGGTTGATTTGCAAACCGCCGTAGCCGGCCACGCCGGCCAGCACGTCCGTGTGCTGCCCGAATTCGCGCAGGATGGCGTAGTTGTACCCGTAATTGCCAATCTTGACCAGATCTTCCGGCCGCTCCACCTGCAGTTTCTTGAGCAGGATGGCATTCACGAAGCAAAACGCCGTGGTGTTGGCGCCGATCCCCAGTGCTAGCGTCAGTACCGCCACGGCGGCGAATCCGGGATTCTTGCGCAGCATGCGGAACGAGAGGCGAATGTCGTCGCCCAGCCGCTCCAGCCATGCCCAGCCCCAGGCATCGCGGCTGACCTCTTGCAGCAGCGTGGCATTGCCAAAGCGTTGCGAGGCATCGTGGCGAGCCTCACGGTCGCTCATTCCCGCCGCGCGATTGGCATCCGCTTTCATCTCCAAATGGAAACGCATCTCCTGCTCCAGATCGTTTTCAGAGTGTCTCCCCTTGAAAAGGAACACCAGTTTGCGCCACAGTTCCATAGTTAACCTACTGGTAGTTTGCGCCGGAACTGCGCGAGTGTCAAGGCCCAGTAGTTAAGATAGAGTTGGAGATCAAACTAATTTGAAGAAGTGGCTGCTCTTGCTGCTGCTCATTGTGGTGGCAGTAATCACTTGGGGAATCGTGCGTAAGAACGCGCCGCCCGAGGTCAAATTCACGCGTGCGCGCCGCCAGACGCTGGTGAGCACTTTGCCGACGAACGGGAAGGCCGAACCTATCGAATGGCAAGCTGTGCGGACGGCGGCCGCGGGGCTGGTGAGCCGGGTGCCTGTTCAGGGAGGCCAGACTGTGGCCGCTGGAGCGGTGCTGGCGGAGTTGACCGACCCCTCGCTGCAAGCCGATATCGAAGCGGCGCAGGCCAAGGTCACCGAGGTACGCGTGAGCCTGGCAGCCCTGGAGGCCGGCGGCAAGCCTTCGGAACTGACCGAGATCGATAACAGCCTGGCGCGCGCGCGCTTCGATCTGCAGAAAGAACAGAAGGAGTACGAGACGCTGCAGCGCCTGCAGGCGAAACAGGCCGTAACCGCGGTGGAAGTGCAGGCCGCCGCCGACAAGATGCATCAGACCGAAATCGAAATCGCCGGCCTGCAGAAGCGCCGCGGGTCGCTGGTCTCGAAGTCGGAAGTGGATGCCGCCAGGGCGCGCCTGCAGGATGCCGAATCGGCCCTCCAACTGGCGCGCGCACGCGCCGCGGAAAGCGTGGTGCGCGCCCCCATCGCCGGCGAAATCTACGGGCTGGACGTTCGCCCGGGAGCCTATGTCAACGTGGGCGACCTGGTGGCGAACATCGGCCATCTCAATCGCCTGCGCGTGCGCGTATACGTGGATGAGCCGCTGCTGGGTCGCGTGGCCGCCGGACAGCCGGTCACCATTCGATGGGAAGCGCTTCCCGGCAAACAGTGGCAGGGCTCCGTGGATCGCATGCCCACGGCCATTCAGGCGCTGGGCTCGCGGCAGGTGGGCGAGGTGGTCTGCGCCATCGAGAATCCCGGCCGCGACCTGATTCCGGGCACCAACGTAGATGCCGAGATTCGCACCGCCGTAGCTGAAAACGCCCTCGTCATCCCGAAAGAGACTCTGCACCACGATGCCGCCGGCGATTACGTCTTCGCCCTCAAAGGCGATACGGTGGAGCGCCGCGCCGTGAAAACGGGCAACTCCACGGTGACACAGGTGCAGATCACCGAAGGCCTTGGTGAAGGCGACTCCGTGGCGCTGCCCGGCGAAGTGCAGGTCAAAAGCGGCGATCGCGTGTCGCCTTCCATCAAATAGAAGGGGCCGCGCACTTGAATCGCAGCGGTATTTCCGAAACAATAGCGTTTCATGCCTTCTCAAGGGTCCACCGCCAAGTACGCCTGGTATAAGGAACTCAGCCGCTATCACTGGTTCGTACTGAGTGTCGCCATCATGGGCTGGATGTTCGACACCATGGCCCAGCAACTGTTCAACCTGGCGCGCAAGCCGGCCATACGCGAGTTGCTGGGGCCGGGCGCTACGGCGGGCGTTGTGGATCAGCAGGCGGCTTGGGTCACGTCGGTGTTCCTGGTGGGCTGGGCTCTGGGCGGAATTCTATTCGGCATCCTGGGCGACCGCATCGGGCGCGCGAAGACCATGATGCTGACGATTCTGTGCTACACCCTCTTCACGGGATTGAGTGTGTTCTCCACGAGCGTTTTCGATTTCGGCATGTACCGCTTCCTGTGCGGCTTCGGAGTGGGTGGACAGTTTGCCGTGGGTGTGGCGCTGGTGGCGGAAGTGGTGCCCGACCGGGCACGTCCTTACGCCCTGGGCATGGTGCAGGCATTCTCCGCGGTGGGCAACATGCTGGCCGCGCTGACGGGAATCGTGCTGGGCCAGATGGTGCGCTCGGGCACTATCGCTTCTTCGTGGCGCTATATGTTCCTGGCCGGCGCTCTGCCCGCGCCGTTAGCGATCGTGGTATTCAAGAAGCTCAAGGAGCCGGACCAGTGGTGGAAGTCCCGCGCCGAAAAGAAGCGCATGGGCTCCTTCGCCGACCTCCTGGGCGAGCCCCGCTGGCGTCGCAATTCCATTGTCGGCATGCTGCTGGCATTCGCCGGAGTGGTGGGGCTGTGGGGCATCGGCTTCTTCAGCTACGATCTGTTCCGCCCGGTGCTGGAGGCCTCTTTCAAAGCGCAAGGCATCAGCGGCACCGAACTGGCGGGCAAGACCGACATCTGGATCGGCGTGACTTCGCTGCTGCAGAATCTCGGCGGGTTCTTCGGTGTCTACGGCTACACTTATCTCTCGCAATACCTCAATCGCAAAAAGGCATTCGCGGTGAGCTTCGTGGCCGCCATGGGAATGACGGCGTATACATTCTGGAATCTGAAGAGCATCGGCGACATGCTCTGGATGATTCCGATGATGGGCTTTTGCCAACTGGCGCTTTTCGGTGGCTATGCCATCTACCTGCCCGAACTGTTCCCCACGCGCCTGCGCAGCACGGGCACCAGCTTCTGCTACAACGTGGGCCGCATGGTGGCTGCCGCCGGGCCATTCACGCTCGGACTGCTGACGCGCAATGTGTTCAAAGGCTACCCCGAGCCGCTACGTTACGCCGGCGTTACCATGTGCCTGGTCTTCCTGGTAGGCCTGGCGGCGCTGCCATTCGCCCCCGAGACGAAAGGCAAGCCGCTTCCGGAATAGAAAAGGGACAGACGCATTTCTTTCGCCCTCGTCCAGCCGGCAATACTGTTCAGTTACGACTAGTTTATTCTTCCTTCATCAATAACCTTCGCCTCCTACATCGGATCTGCTTGATAGAATTCCTCGCGCATTGCTGCGATCATGTGTCGAACCATATTGCCAACCATTTCGGCGTCCTTGAGCGCGTCTGATGTACCCTTCTCAGAGTGCATATGCTTTGAGGAACAGCAGATGATCCGGCTCGTTCTCGTCTTCTTTGATCAGCTCGGGCTTTTCGAGTTCGCGAAAGTCGAGGGAGTGAGCGATGCCGTTTCGAAGGGGCGGCCATCCGTTCCCAGATTCCATCGGCACGTTGTGATACCGTGAAGGCTCGCGCGAACAGGAGTTTGTGGTGAAACGTGAGATGTCTTGCGTCAAAAATGCGCAACGGCGTCCTGCTCCCCCAACGCATCTGGGGACACCTCCACAATGCCATACTGATTGCTGTGCTCGTGAACGTAATCTAGTTGTCATGAATAGGGTTAATTAACACAGACTAGTCCAGGGGCGGTCTTGAGAAGATAACCTGGACGTCTTTTCGCGGAGTTCAGATGAAACGGTTTTTGCCGTGTTTCGTATTGGCCGCCTCGCTCCTAAGCGTCAGTTTTGCGCAACCCGGAGTGCACAGCCCGACATTCGAGGTGGCATCAATCAAGCTAGGCGTTCCGGAGAAAGATGGTACCGCCGCGAGATGCACTGGCGGTCCCGGAACACGCGACCCCCTGACCTTCAGGTGCCCCTGCAAATCGGTGGGGTTTCTCGCACGGTACGCATTCAATGTATCGCTGTCTAGACTTGACGGCCCGTCCTGGATAAATGAGGCCTGCTATGATCTGGCAGCAAAGCTGCCGCCTGGAGCGACCCGGGACGACGTCCCCTTGATGGTCCAGAATCTTCTCGCGGAGCGGTTCCATTTAGCTGAGCACCACGAAACGAGGACCCTTCCCGCCTACACTCTTGTAGTGGTGCCGGGTGAGCCAAAGCTCAAACCTTCCGCAATTCAGCCGGCATTTCCGGGCCCGTCTGCCAGGAAACCGCCGAGCGGTCCGCCTTGGGCCTTGTCGATCGCCGATGGCGGTTATTATCGCCTCACAGCCACCAATATGGATCTCAAGTCCCTTGCTGGCGTTCTCGAAGGCATCTTGGGATCACTTGTTGTGGACGAAACAGGCTTGACCGGAAACTACGAATTCAGGCTAAACTACCTTCCCCCTGGCGCTCCAGGGAACTTGGATCTTTCGGATGAGCGTGGATTCCCCGTTACGGATATCTCCTCCGCTTTACAACCTCAGCTTGGTTTGCAGTTGAAGCTGCAAAAACGTTCGCAGGATGTGGTCGTGATCGATCACCTTGACAAGGCACCCACCGAGAATTGAAATCCGCAAGCCAAGGCAGGATTTCGCTGACCGCGTTCACGGTTCCCGCCGCAAGGAACCCGTTGGTTCCCGCCGCAAGGAACCCGTTCATTTCGTCCCCGAGCCGGACTTCGACCCCACCGTCCCAAACGCAGCCGATCCTAATATTGATTTCGCTATCGTAGATTTTATGATGTTCATCCCCGAGATCAGCACCCACGATCCCCCCTTTACCCCAGGCCCGGCGCTGGCGGTTTGGGCCGTCGCCGGCTAAAGGACCCGCAATCGACGCTGGTAAACGAGCCTGGCATTGCCGAATCAACAGCGTCGATAATCTCCCCAAGTTGCGAAACGATCAGAGGCCACTCCACGGCGGATAACGAAACGATGGCTATTGGCCATTCAGCCAAGTTTTGCTCATACTGAATTGTCTTGTCGCCGGTGACCAGAACATCGAACCCAGCGATCACGGCACCTTCCAGAAGTTTGCCGTTCTTTAGCCCAGCAAGTACTGCATGAGCAGCAGTCATTGTGTCGTGACGATTGAGATGGTGCCGTAGACTGTGCGGCAATTGTTCGTCTAGCAGGATCTTTTTCACGGAACAGGCTGATGCCTGGTAGCGAACGCACGAATTTTCCTGATCGTCTCTACCGAAACGGTCGGATAGTCGGCATGGGTTTGCTCAGGCGAATAGCCGTGCTCCTCGTACACTACGATGGTATGCGGCTCGATCCGCGTGCCCTTAATTACGGGCCGGCCGCCCATCTTGCCGGGAACGGCTTCGATTTCCGAACACTCAAGCCAGTCCATTTTGCACCTCGGATCCCATCGTAGCGGGGCCTCTTTACAGCTTCAAGCCACCCCATTATCCTGCCCCGATGTTCAAGCGGTACGGCAGAGAACTGGGCGAGCACCGCGACCCCAGGCAGGAGTTCGCGGGCCAGATCGCTAAAGCACTGAGACCGGTGTAAAACCGTGGGTTCGTCCTTGGGGAATCTGTAACTCTCTTCGCTGATCCACCCGATGACTCCCCATACGCCCCGGGTTCGACATCCACTTTGACGCTTGGCCGACTCACCGAACTGCCCTACAGCGACCCGGACCGTTACTTGTGAAGTCCCCGCCCAGTCAACTGGAGGAGGAACTCGGGGAGCGCTGGTGTCCGGGATGCGACGTGGCCCTGTTAATTGGACAGCATTGCTTCTGGCCGCCGCTGCGAAATAAATGCGTCTGTCCCCTTTTCTACCGCCGCCGCACCAGTTGATTGAGCCCTTCGATGTAAGCCTTGGCGCTGGCTTCGATCACGTCCGTGGAAGCTCCCCGGCCCACCACTTTGCGGCCGCCTTCTTCCAGTTGCACCGTCACCTCGCCCATGGCCTCCGTGCCNNCCAGCCGCGCCGAGGCGCCGGTGACCTGCGAAATGGCCCGATACACCGCGTCCACAGGACCGTCTCCCACTGCGGCGCCTTCGCGCATTTCTTCGTTGATCTGCACCCGCACAGTCGCCGTAGGGATGGCCGCTGTCCCGCTGTAAATGTGCAGGTATTCCAGCCGGTAAGTTCCCGGCGCGTGCAACTCATCGTGCAGGATGGCCAGCAGATCTTCGTCAAACACCTCGCGCTTTTTGTCGGCGATGCGAAGGAACCGCTGGTAGGCCTGATCCAGTTCCGCTTCGGCCAGCGGATATCCCAACTTCACCAACCGGTCGCTGAGCCCGTGCCGTCCTGTGCGCGCGGTGAGGACCACCCGACTCTCCAGCATGCCGACGTCTTCGGGCTGCATGATCTCGTACGTTTCACGCTGTTTCAAGACACCGTCGACATGGATCCCGGAGCTGTGCGAGAAGGCATTTGCGCCCACCACGGCCTTGTTCGGCGGCGTCTGGATGCCCAGCAGGTCGGCCACCAGGCGGCTGGTCTTCTGGAGTTCCCGCGCGTCCACATCGGTATGCGCGCCGAAGTAGTCGGCGCGCGTGCGCAGCGCCATGATGACCTCTTCGAGCGCGGCATTGCCGGCCCGCTCGCCGACGCCGTTGATCGTCCCTTCCACCTGGCGCGCGCCGTTGAGGACGCCTGCCAATGTGTTGGCGACTGCCAGGCCCAAGTCGTCGTGACAATGGACGCTGACTGCCGCGCGCCCGCCGACCGCTTCGTGGATGCTGCGGATGAGCGCGCCATATTGCTCCGGCACGGCGTAACCGGTGGTATCGGGAATGTTGACAACGGTGGCGCCGGCGTCCACCACCGCGGCAATCATCTCCAGAAGAAACGCCTGGTCGGCCCGTCCGGCATCTTCGGCATAGAATTCCACATCATCCGCCGACTGCCGGGCCAGCCGCACGGCATCCACCGCCATGGCCAGCATCGTGCGGCGCTTCTGAGCCAGATCTTTGCCGTATCGTTCGTCCCGGAACTTCCCCATGATGTGGATATCGGAGGCGCCGATTCCGGTGTGGATGCGCGGGCGCGGGCAGTGAGCCAAGGCACGGCCGCACGCCTCGATGTCCGCCGGGATGGCGCGGCTGAGACCGCAGATCGCTGGTCCCGTAATCTCCCTGGCGATGAGTTGCACAGCCTCGAAGTCTTCCGGGGACGAGGCCGGGTATCCGGCCTCGATCACATCCACCCGCAGGTTCGCCAGTTGTCTGGCAATGATCAGTTTCTCGCGGCTGCCCAGGCGCGTGCCTGCTGCCTGCTCGCCGTCCCGTAAAGTTGTGTCGAATACCGCTACTTTTTCAGACATGATCGGCTTTACGCCGGCGTGCCGATCTGGGTCAGGCACTCCCGATTGCAGTCCCGGCGCTCCGGCCAGCGTCCGCAATCGGCGACGCGCAGTTCGTTATCGCCGCGGGCATGCATGCGTACCGCATACCAGGGGTCAAGGGTGACCAGGGTGGGAGCGCTGAGCGCGGGGCAGGTCACCTGCCGGGAAACCCGCGTTCGCCTCCAAACGCGTCCCAGCGCCCAGCCAATCGGTATCAGCAGCGCCAGAACGAAGTAGGCAATCACTGTAAATACGGACCACATGAGAGTTACCTCCCACTTTTACTATAGGGTTATCGGGTCCGAAATACAATTGCACCTAGCGCCCCAGACCAGCCAATCCTCGGGAGTGGCGGGCTCCCACGCCATCTGATCGAGGCTCGCCAGTTCCCCATGTTTCTGGTCTTGGATGTAGCACCGCGCAACGGTCATGGCGTGTTCCTTGGCCTTGGCCTCGCTGAACTGGCGTGCGCCGTGAATGGTGGTACCAGCACCATAGATAAGCACCCGCCACTCGTTGAACTCCTCGATCACCAGAACCGTAAGACCCTGGTATTGCGCCTTAAACCCCGACATCGATCGAAACATACTAGCCTCCAGGAGGCACCACAAGCCAGTACAAGAATAACAGGTCGGGAACTAAGGAATCTGGCATAGAATAAAAAGGGAACCATCGGGCCGCCATTGGCCCAAGGGAGGTTTGAACCATGCTGGGTGCGCTGCACAATCGGACCCACGGCCGGGGAGAACAGATCCAGGTGGAATCCGCGCTGCTGGCCGCCGGCGCCTTGATCCTCACACTTCTGATCATTTTAGTTCTGTTCTTCGGCGTTTTCGTGATTCGGGCAAGCTGAGGAGGTTCGCATAACGCCGCGCAGATGACAGACGACACAAAACGATCGTCTGTCCCACGATTGGCGGCCCTACGGGCTCAAATCATGTCGGCGAAAGATTTTCGCAGCTTGTAGAACCAGGCGTGTCCCAGCACGAAGACGATCAGGGAGAGCAGCCACAGCTTCCATAGCGACCCGAACGCCGGCGCGTGGTGCTCCAGCAGAATCGAGCGGTACCCGCGCACCAGAATGAAGATGGGATTCTTGGAAAGGAATGGCGCCATGGCGCGCATTTTGGCCTCGGGATAGCAGATTGGCGTGAGGAAGAACCAGATGGTCAACAGGAAGCCGATGAACTGCCCCAGGTCTTTCACAAACGCGCCCAGCGCGGCCAGAAACCAGCTCACGCCGGCGGTGAACATCACTTGGGGAATCAGCAGGACCGGCAGCCAGAACACCGTGACTGGTACGCCGCGGCCTGACGCCACGAGGAACCCGCAGTAAAGAATCACCGCGAAGAACTCGCTGACCAAGCCGGACACCACCAGGTTGAAAGGGAGGGTCTCCACGGCGAACACCAACTTCTTGACGAAATTGCGGTGCTCCAGCACGACGCTGGGAGCCCGCGCCGCGCCCTCTGTAAAGGCCAGCCACGGCAGCATCCCCGCCAGCAGATAGCGCGCGAAGCCGAAACGGCCGGGGTCGCCCGGGACTTCCTGACCCAGCACCAGCCCGAAGACGAAAAAGTAAGTGAGGATCAGCAGCAGCGGATTCATCACCGTCCAGAAGGAGCCACCGAAACTGCCGCGGTAGCGCCCCAGGATGTCGCGCCGCACCATCACGCGAATGAGACTGCGATTGCGCCAGATGGTGCGAAAGGGATAGACGACGGCCCGACCCACTGCGCGCAGTTCACGCCGGCGCCGCAGTGCCGCTGCGGTGGTCTGCCGCACTGGCGCTAGCGCGACTGCTCCGCCGCGGGATTCCGCTTCCACCAAGAGGACCGGCCAGCCCTGCTCGTAATACCAGCAGACGCCTTCGCGCATGGGCGAAATCAGCACCTGGTACTGGCCGCTCTCTTCCGGTACGTCGAACGCCATGCGCACGCGCGCCGATTCTCCCGGCTTCAGGTCGCGCTCGGGATGCGTGCGGGCGCCGTCAATGATCAGGGTCCCGGTATCGGCATCGAACAGGTGATACCCGATGCCGAACCCTTCCGCCGCGCGCCAGGTCTCGGACGACTCGTTGCGGATTTCGAACTCGGCGTGTACCTCGCGCGTTGCCGCGTCCAGCGTGACCCGCGGATCGAGGTACGCCGCACTCATGAGTACAGCCACCCCGGGTACCGTTCTTTGACGGCGCCCGTTTTGCGGCCCAGCGCGAAGATGCCGTCGCCGCGCAGATCGGTCTCCAGCTTGTATCGCTCCAGCAGGTGCCGGACCCAGCCGAACTCGGGATGCGGTTCGTCGCGGAATTCGCCGGTTTCCAGGCGCGCCACGGCGAAGCCGCTATTCTCCAGCAGCTTGTGAATCTCGCGTGGGGTGTACTCGCGATTGTGGCGCGCGTCCACCTCGCCGGAATCCGCCGGCTTGATGTAGGCGTGAAAGAATCCCGGATGGTATCCCAACAGGATGGCCGAAATGCCGCGCAGCGCCGCCACGTTTGGCGTGGTCAGGACCAGGTGCCCGCCCGGCTTGAGGATCCGGTTCACCTCGCTCATGAGGTGCATGGGATCTTCGAAGAGATGTTCGATCAGTTCGCAGCAGAGCACCGTGGCGAAATGCTCGTCCGGATACGGGAAACGATCTTTCTCGGCATCGAAGTGGTCGACGTCGCAGGCGAACTCTTCGCCATCGCAGGAGGTGACGGTACGATGATCGGTGCGGCCAAGTTTGCCGTAGTAACAGCCGCGCACTTCGCCATATCCCAGGCGGGTGCGCAGCGCCGGGGTGATCTGCAGGTAGGCGCCCATCTCCAGCACGCGGTCGCAAGGGCCGCCGGCGGGGGTCATTTCCAGCGTCTTTACGAGGCGCGTCTGGTGCGTTTCCAGGTAGCCGTGCGATTCGGGGTTGACGGCCCAGCCTTGGAGGTAGCTGGGCAGGTCGGAGGCTGGCGATGTGGGGGCCGGGGAAAACGGGGCCGGGGGCCAGGGACCAGGGACCGGGGTTGTGCGGCTCGCTTCGCTTGCCTCACCGGCGACANNAGGGGCCAGGGACCAGGGACCGGGGTTGTGCGGCTCGCTTCGCTTGCCTCACCGGCGACAAGATCGCCGGCGTTGCCACACACCACGGCGGTCAGGAACGCTGTGTATTGGCGGGCTACCGCGACCCAGTTGCACTCTTCGGCCACATAGTTTCGCGCTCGCTTGCCTAGCGCTTGCGCTACGTCCGGGCGCGAGACCATCAGGTTCAGGTATTCGAAGATGAGATCCTCTTCGCCCGCGCCCACCGGCACTTTGAGACAGACGTCATCGGGAAACTCTGCGAAGGATCCGACCTGGGAGACCATCACCGCCTTGCCCAATCCCAGCGACCGCAGCAGCGTGCCTGAACTCTCGCCCACCGTGGGATAACGCAGGTTGAGTACGATGTCGCAAGCCCCCAGATAGCCCACGAACTCCTCGATGGGAGTGAACCCCAGCACACGCACATTCGCCGAAAGCCCCATGGAGCGGATCATCGGCTCGATGGGAAATTCGGGGTGCGGCTCTCCCACCAGGATCATTTTCGCGTGGGGAGTGAGGCGGACCAGGCGGCGGAAGGCCCGCAGCGATTCGGCGATCCGCTTGTACGGCTTGAGGAAGCCGAAGATGCCCACCAGCGGAGTGGTCTCGTCGAGTCCCAGTTTGTGCCGGTAACCGTTTCGGTCGGCATCGGGAATCCAGGCGCCATGAGGGATCACGGCGGCCGGTCCTGGGAAGCCAGCGGCGCGCATTTCGCTTTCCATGAAACGGCTGTGCACGATCACGCCGCGGGCGCTTTCCAGCAGACGCCGCGTCATGGGCACGCCTTCATAGTCGGGGCCCACTTCCAGCTTGCGGACGCGCTCGGCGAACTGCCGCGCCGCTGTGCCGCCGTTGTATTCGCACTCGCGGACGTAAGCGTCCCAATCGCCGCGCTTGATGGTCAAATCGGCCATCAGATGGTGCAGATTCGATTCGTGCATCACCACCACGCCCGGATGGCGCAAGGCCGTCTCATAGACGAACGCGTGGAATCCGTTATTGCCTACGTGATAGAGCGCGATGTCGAATCGCGAGGGATCGAAGGATTGTTCCGCGGATGAGAACAGTTCCAGATCCACCATGGGCCGCAGGGATTCGATCAGCGCTTCGGAATAATCGGCGATCCCGCTGCGCGCCGGGGGCAGCGGCGAGAAAAACGCCACCCGCATGTTCAGCGCACCAGGTCCAGCGTGAAGGTCCCCATGCTCAGCGGGATCTTGATCTGGAGCGGCGTGCGGGCCGCGTCGCGCGCGTAAAAGACTTCAAAATGGAAATCGCTCTTGGGACCCTTGACGCTGACCACCAGGTGGTCCGTGACAGTGGGCTTCTTGTCTACGGGGATGTTCTGCGCGCCGGTGTAATCCATTTTCACGTCGTAGCCCGAGCCGAAGAACACCCTTTGTGGCGGCACCATGCGTCCCTGCCCCAACTCCACTCGCGCGTAGTAAAGAAAGGTGAGAGCATCGCGCGCGCAACTGGGGATATCGAAGGTGCTTTTGCCGGGTTTGGCGCCGCCATCGGGAAATAGCGTGGTGCGTTCCGCCGACCCGGCTTTCTGATCGAAAGTAGTCCGCTCGTGAGTCTTCTTGTTAGCGTGATTGAACTCGCGGTCCAGTTGGGTGGAACACAGACTTTGGGTGGACGACGAGTGAATCGTGTCGTTCACGGCGAATCCGGGCACTCCCGCGTTCACGGTGGCTTCAAAATTCCAGCCACTTTCGGTCTTGTGAGCGGTCAGGCTCCCGTCCCCCACGCTCAGCCCGCTCTGCCAGTTCATGCTGTAGCGCAGGCTTTCGTTCTGCCACGGAAAGCCGTTCTGCGCTACAGCGAGTCCGCACGCGGCCAGGAAGCAGGCGGTAATGGATAGGAAATGCGGGAGATGATTCATCGATGAGCTATGGTCGCCGATCTAACGGCCACGGGCGCCGCAACGGGATGTTCCACCACCTCGTGGAACACTTCCAGGGTGCGGAGCGCCGTCTTCTGCCAACTGAAATGCGCCGCGCGCTGCAATCCCAGCCGCTCCATGCGCGCTCGCAATTCAGAATCCAGAAGAAGATCGGCGATGGCGCGCACGATTTCGTCGACGGCGTAGGGGTCAAACAGGATTGCGGCACCATCCACCACCTCCGGCAAAGCCGACGTGTTGGAGCAAACCACCGCCCGCCCGCAAGCCATCGCCTCCAGCGCGGGCAGCCCGAAACCTTCGTAAAAAGATGGGAATACGAACAGGTCGCAGGCATTGTAGAACTGCAGCAGGTCGCTGTCCGACACAAAACCGAAGAATTGAATGCGCTCCCCGACGCCCGACTCCCTTGCCGCCTCGCGCACACGGTCCGCAAACCAAGTCTCTTCCCGACTCCCTTGCCGCCTCGCGCACACGGTCCGCAAACCAAGTCTCTTTTCCCACCAGGACGAGGTCGTGTTTGAGCTGCGGGTATGCCGCCACCAGCTTCGAAAACGCCCTGATGAGACCGATCTGGTTCTTGCGCGGCTGAATGTCACCTACGGAAAGGATAAACGGGGAGCCGATGCGAAACCGTTCGCGCACCGCAGCCGATGCCGCCTCCCGGGCGAGGGGCCGGAATTCCGAAGCCGCCGCGTTGGGCACCACAACTACTTTGTCTTCTTCCAGATCGCCGTACACCTTCAAGATGGCGTTGCGCGAAAACTCGCTGCCGGTCAGGATCTTGGCGGCCCGCTTGACAGTGCGCCGCACAGTCCACTGCAACTGCCAGGCGCGATCGCGGGTGAAGTACTCGGGATGCTCCAGAAAGCTCACATCGTGAACGCTGACCACCACCGGTACGCGGCATCCCACCGGCGCGGTATATTGCACATGAAGCAGGCCGGGATTATCCTCACGGACCCTTCTGGCGAGGTCCAAACCAAGGCGTAGGAAGGGGTTGGCCGCAATGGTGCGAGTGCGGATGCGGGCCGGCACGGAGGCGCGCGCCGAGTCCTCAGAAATGTAGGCTACGAACTCGCAGTCGGGATCGAGCGCCGCAAAGGCGTTCAGAAGGCTCCGAACGTATACCTCATTCCCCGTTAAATGACGGCCGATGGCGTGAGCATCAACGGCGAAACGCATTGACCGTACCAGTATAGCGGACCATAATGCCCCAGGGCTGTGTTAAAACTCCAGATTTTTCCAACCTATTTCCCATGTAAACTCTTTTTCCATCAACAGCCTGCCAGCCATTCCCAGGCGGTCCCGATGCTCCTTGCACGCCAGCAGCCGTGTTACCGCATCGGCGAATGCGGATGGGCCGTCGGCCAGCAACAAGTGTTCGCCGTGGCGGGCCCGCAATCCCTCCGCACCCACCGTGGTGGAGACCACGGCCGTTCCGGCGGCCCACGCTTCCAGGATCTTTAACCGGGTTCCGCTTCCGGCCAGCAGAGGCACGACGGCGACCTGTGCGCGGGCCAGTTCGCCCACCGCATCTTCCACTTCTTCGCGGACTTCAATGCGTGGATC
>OKRF01000083.1 GCA_900290315.1 Candidatus Sulfopaludibacter sp. SbA3
AGCAGCAGTACGCCCGCCGCATGAACAAACGCATCACCAGCATTCCTTCGGAATCCATGCATGCGCTGGCGCGCTACGATTGGCCCGGCAATATTCGCGAGCTGCAGAATTTCATCGAGCGCGCCGTCATTGTTTCTCCGGCAGCCGCCCTGCAAGCCCCCGTGCGCGAATTGCTGCGCCGCTCCACCACTTCCGCTCCCGCCGTCACGCTCGCCGCGGCGGAGCGCGATGCAATCCTCAAAGCCCTTCGCGATTCCGGCGGCCGGGTGGGCGGGGAACAGGGCGCCGCCGCCCGTTTGGGCATGAAGCGCACCACCCTGCAGGCCAAGATGCGCAAGCTCGGCATCGACTCAAAAGGCGCTTGACGGCGCGCTGGTACCAGAATCCTGTATCTGACGGCTTTGGATCGCATTGCGTCATCGCTAGATGGAGTAGTGGAATGCAAGGTGACACGAAGAACGACAGGTGGGCGCTGTCGATTCTGTGTCAATTCGCATTCGGAACCGGCGTGACGTTGGCGGCTTGGGCCTATTTGCGATTGCTGCCTCGGCTTGCGCTGTCACCCTCCTCGTGCCGGTTCTGCTGCGGCAAGCGCCATTTGAATCCTCAGAATCGCAAGAGCGTTCCAACAAGGAACTCTTGCGATCGAACGATCGCGGTAGTAGAATTAACGTAAGACAAGTTTAATATGGCTTATCCAAAATTGGCGAAGCTCGAGTTGCAGGTCATGGAGGCGCTTTGGCAGAAAAGCCCACTTTCGGTTCGCGAGATCCAGGAAATGTTCCCGGAATCCGGCAGGCCGGCCTACACTACCATCCAGACCACGGTCTACCGCCTGGAACGAAAGCAAGCGCTCCGCTGCGTTAAGCGGATCAGCANNTGAAGCGCAACGGCGGCTGATTGACGATTTGCTGGCGCTGCTTGGAGGCCGCGGCAAACTGCTCATGGCGCACCTGGTCGAAACCGGCGAAGTCACCCTGGACGATGTGAAGGAAGCGGAGAAAGCTCTGCGCAAGGGCCCGCGAAAGGAGCCATCGCGATGAGCGCTGCCGATTTAACGCCTCTGGCGAATCATCTGTGGCAGTCCACGATTTGCGCAGGCGTCGCCTGGCTGCTGATACTGGCGCTAAGGAAGAACCCGGCTGCGGCGCGGTACTGGATCTGGCTGGCGGCATCCATCAAGTTCCTCGTTCCTTTCCCGTTGCTCATCAGCGCCGGCAGCCAACTGGGATGGCGAACGCCGCACACGATTGTGCCGGCTCGGATCCCGATGGCAATCAGCGAGATCAGTCAACCCTTCGCAGCGCCGGCCGCAGCTACCATGGCTCCGGCGGTTATGGCAACGCACTCGAACCCGCTGACCGCAATGCTGTTTGCGATATGGCTGTGCGGGGCGGCAATGGGGATCGCTTCCTGGGTGCGCCACGCGCGGCGCCTCCGGTCAGCCGTGCGCGCGGCGACGCCGCTCGATTTGAATCTGCCTCTGCCGGCGATGTCTTCGCGAGAGCGCCTTGAGCCCGGCGTAATCGGCGTCTTCCGGCCCGTTCTGCTGCTGCCGAAAGGCATCGCGGATCGTCTGACACCGGCCGAGTTGGAAAGCGTGCTTGCACATGAACTATGCCATGTTGCGCGGCGGGACAATCTGACGGCCGCAATCCACATGGTTGTCGAAACCGTTTTCTGGTTTCATCCCGCGGCGTGGTGGATCAGAACCCGGCTAATCCATGAGCGCGAACGGGCCTGCGACGAAGAAGTGATCCGATTGGGTCGTGAGCCGCACGTCTACGCGGAGAGTATTTTGAAGATCTGCGCGTTCTGTTTGGCTTCGCCCATGCCGTGCGCCGCGGGCGTAGGCGGCGGAAGACTGAAAGAGAGGATCGAAACCATCATAGAAAACCGCTTTGTCGCTGGCCTGGGCCTGGGGAAGAGGATCATGCTGGCCGTGGCGGCGACGCTTGCAATTGTGGTCCCCACGGTTGCCGGTTTGGCGAAGGCGCAGGGGTTGCAGACGAACCCCAGGTTCAACTTCGAAGTCGCCTCGGTTAAAGCCGCGCCGGAGAGAGACTACGGTACCTGGGCGAGGCCGAACGGCATGGCTCCGGAGATCAAGGGTGATCCATCTCGGATCGACTTTAGCGACGTCAGCCTTGTCGGCGTAATCTGCCGGGCCTACGGTGCGCTCCCCCTCGGCATCAAGGCGCCCGGATGGATGCAGGAGCAGAGATACGACATCCATGCGAACGTGCCCGCGGATGCGCCCAAGGGCCACATTCCTGAAATGCTGCAGAATCTGCTGGCAGACCGTTTTCACGTGAAGCTTCACTGGGAAACGCGTGAGGAGTCCGGCTGCACACTGACAGTGTCGAGCGGCGGGCTCAAGCTGAAGCAATCCGCGCCCGACACAGCTCGAAGGGTGAGCTTTCGCAGTAACGGACATTTTGAGCTGCGTCGTTTCACGATGACTGAGTTAGCGAATAGCTTGAGAGGGCAGATGGGCCAGCCAGTCATCGACAAGACGGAACTGCCGGGCGCGTATGATATCGTCTTCGATGCCGCGCCGGATTCCATGCCGGCTTTCTTCAATGGCTTTGGAAACGGCCAGCAGGCATCTGAGTTTCCGACAATATTCGAGGCCCTCCGACGGCTGGGGCTCGAACTGACACGCGAGCGGAAAGTACCCGTGAAGTACCTCGTAGTCGACTCAGCCTTGAAAGTGCCGATCGAGAACTGACTTTGATCGATCTGCCCATTGACGAGCATCCCCTTACCCACAAGCCCGCGGCCGGTTCGTCGAAAGCCGGGTTGTTGGAAACTGTCGCCGCGGCCGGTTCGTCGAAAGCCGGGTTGTTGGAAACTGTCGCCGGTGCAGCCCCAACGAGAATTCTGTTCTCGTTGCGTCGATCAGTGCGCTGTTAACTCTTTCGCCTTGGCGGTGTCGTCATCGGCGCCGGCTTTGTCGCCGGCGGCGCGCTTGGCGGCGGCGCGATTCTGGTAGGCGTTGGCGTAAGTGGGGTTCAGCTTGATGGCTTCGTCGAAATCGGCGATGGCCTCGGTGTAGTGCTTCAAGCGGTACTGGGCGAAGCCGCGGGCGTTGTACGCCAGAGTATAGCCGGGTTCCATTTGAATCGCTTCCGTCAGGGCCTCGACGGCTTCGGCGAGTTTTCCTTCCTGCGCGAGTTGGCGGCCCTTGGCATTCAGTGCAGCGGCGATGCCGACGGTCGGCTTCTTCGCCGCCGGAGGCTTGGCCGGCTCCGGCGCGGGCGTGGATGGTGGCGCAGGCGCGGGTGGGGGCGCAGGCGCAGGTGCAGATGCGGCCGGTTGCACTTCTACTTTCGGTGGTTCCAGCTTTGGCGGCTCCGGTTTCGCCACTGGTTCGGGCGGAGGAGGCGTCACTGAGAGGCGTCACTGGAACTGGCGGGGCCGCTGCCGTGCCGGGAAGGGTTACCTTGTCCGTGTCGGGCATGGCCTCCTTCTCCTTCGCCTTCTTTACCAGGGCATCCACTTCGGCCTGTGCCTGAGCCAACAATTGGCGAGTCTCCGGGTTGCCCGGCTCGAGTTCCGCGGCGCGCTGCAGATCCACCAACGCTTCGTCATACCGGCCCAGCATGTAGTACGCGTTGCCCCGGGCCTCCCACGCCAGCGCATAATTCCGGTCGAGCGCAATCGCCTGCGTGCGATCCTTGAGACCTTCTTCATGACGGCCCAGCAGGTGATAAGAGCTGCCCCGCGCCACCAGAGCTTCGGCGCTGCGCGGTGCGAGTTGCACGGCCTTATCGCGATCCACCAGCGATTCCGGATACATCTGCATGCGTGCGTAGACCGTCCCGCGCGCCAGGTAGGCCCGCTCGTCCTGGGGATCCAGTTTTATCGCTTCGGTGAAATCTTCCAGCGCTCCTTTGTCATCGCGCAACCGCTCGCGCACGGCGCCCCGCACGCGGCGCGCGCGCACATCGTCCGGTTTCAAGTGAAGGGCCGAATCCAGGCTCTGCTGGGCGTGCTGGAAATCCCCCAGGGCGGTATACGCCAGCGCCTGTTCCACGTACACTTCCTGATAATCGCTCCGCCGGCTGAGGCAGAGATCGAAATCGTCCAGCGCCTCGCGGTACTTGCCCTGCGCAAAGTGGGCCATGCCGCGTCCCTTGTACGGCTCTGGATTATCCAGGCGCAGCTTGATGGCCTGCGTGAAATCCTCTACCGCGTTGTCGTATTGAGACAGCGCCAGGTAGCTTTTGCCGCGCCCATTGTAGATTTCGGTGCGTTCCACTTTCAGGCCGATGGCTGAGCTGAAATCCTGGATGGCGCGGGTATGATCTCCCACCTGGGAAAAATACTCGCCGCGCGCCGCGTAGGCCTGCCCATCGGCCGGCTGGAGTTCCACAGCCTTCTCCAGGTCGACCACGGCCTTGTCCCTTTGACCGGCGGCGAGATACAGTTTGCCGCGCTCGCGCCAAGCCGCGGCGTTCGATTCGTCGGCCTGAATCGCTACGGAAAAATCGCTGATAGCCTCTTCGCGATGGCCCAATTTCGCGTTCTGCAGCCCTCTCTGCAGCGCCGCTTGCGAGGCTTTCTTGTCGGGCTTGGTGTCCGCGCCGCGAGCCGGAGTGAGCGCTACCGCCAGAACGAAGGCCAGCACGATCCGCGCCCACAGGCGCTCGATTTTGTACATGGGTCTCTCAATTAGTGTACACTCGGAACGTAGTTTAGAATTTTCCGCTGGTGCACGGGAAGCTGGTGAGAATCCAGCACAGCCCCGCTACTGTAAGCGCGGAGGGTCGCTCGACTAAGCCACTGTTCCATTCGTGGAATGGGAAGGCCGGGCGGTCTGAAGATGCGTAAGTCAGGAGACCGGCCAGCGAGATTGCATGAATCGGCTCTCTCGGGAGGGGCCTAAAGTGAATCGATGTTTCTCCGGCCTGCTGGCCGTTTGCCTGTTTTTTTCCGCCCGTCTTTCCGCTGCTCAGCTCAAGGGTGCGGTTGTCGACCCGTCGGGCGCGCCCATTTCCGGCGCCGAAGTCTCCGTCGTGGACCGCGTGGGAGTGGCAGTGAAAACTGTCACCAGCGCCGGCGGTGGATTCGAAATCAAGATTCCGGACGCGGTACCCCTCGGAACCCGCGTAGTCGTGACCGCGCCCGGGTTTCGCACCGGGGAAGTCGCGCTGGATAGCGCTGCGTCTCCGCTTACAGTGAGGCTCGCGCTGGCGCCCGTGGTGGATTCGGTGCGGGTGGTGGGCTCCGCCATCGATGTCGCGGCGAGCCAGCAGGGCGGCAGCGTCAACATCATTCCGCGGGAAGAGATCCGCCAGAGCAATCAGCCCCTGGCCGTGGATCTGATGCGTTACATTCCGGGCCTGGCCTTCAGCCAAACCGGATTCACCGGCGGCCTGGCCGGCCTGTACACGCGTGGCGGCTATGCCGATTTCAACCTGGTCCAGATCGATGGCGTGCCCGTCAATGCCTTCGGCGGCAACTTTGATTTCGCGCACATCGCCACCGAATCGCTGGACCGGGTGGAGGTGATTCGCGGGCCGCAATCGTCGCTCTATGGGCCATATGCCAATAGTGGCGCGATCAACTTCGTTACGCGCGAGCCGGATGCGCCGCTGAATCTGGATGTGCTGGCCGAAGGCGGCACCTACCACGAGCGGCGCTTCGGCATTTCGGGAGGCGGCCAGTTGTTGGGCTTCGGCGTGGCGGCGTCGGCTTCTCGCATGGACGATGACGGACCAGTGGTCAACAGCGGCTATCGCAACGAAAATCTGATGCTGAATCTGACGCGCCGCTTCGGGCGCCAGTCGCTGACCTTGCATGGCGATTTCGATTCCAACTCAGTGGGTGAGCCGGGGCCGTGGGGCTCCAACCCGCTGGGTATCTTCAAGGGAATCGATACCGTCAGCCACAGCAAGAACAATTTCGGCGACTACCTGGTGCACTACCAGGCCGAACTCTCCGACCGCGTGCGTGAGGAGCTGTTCGGAACGTTTTTCCTCAACAACAACGGCTACGTCAGCCAGTATGGCTTCACGTACAACAAGGACCTGCGGGCGCAAGGCGAATCGCGCACTATCCTCAGCATTACGCGCCACTACGTAGCGGCCATCGGTGTGAGCGAGGNNCCCATCCGGCGCAACGATACGGCCTTCTATCTGGAGAATCGCTTTGAGATCGGCGGGCATCTGTTCCTCAACGCGGGTGTGCGCGGCGAGTTCATTCGCACTGGCGCGATTCCCACCGACGGTTACTCGCGACCCTACTTCCCGGCACAGACCATCACCACCGCCAATCCCAAATTGGCGGCCGCGTATGTGTGGGGAGAAACGCGGCTGCACTCCTCATTCGGCACCGGGATCCGCCCGCCGGGCGGCTTCGACCTGGCATACACCAACAATCCGTCGCTCAAGCCGGAGCGCACGCGAAGCTTCGATGCCGGTATCGAGCGCAAGGTGCTGCACGACCGCCTCGCGCTGGACGCCACCTACTTCTACAACCGGTTCTACGACCTGATTGTGATTCTGGGCGGGTCGCTCAACACGCTGAGCCATTACGAGTCCGACAACATCGCCAATTCGCGCGCCCAGGGAGCCGAGTTCTCCGCGCAGTTGCGCCCCGCGCGTTGGATCTTCCTCACGGGGTCGTACACCTATTTGAATACCGAGATCCTTTCGCTGAACGGTTCCGCCAACCAGGCACCGTCGCCTTTCAGTCCAGGGCAGGAGTTGCTCCGCAGGCCGGCGAATTCCGGCACGGTGACGGCCTCTTATACGCGTGGCAAGATCAGCGCCAACGTGAGCGGCTACTTCCGTGGATCGGTGCTGGACGTGGAGCCTTCGTACGGCGCTTCCGCGGGCCTGTTTCAGAATCCCGGTTATGCCAACGTGGGAATCAATCTGAACTACGCGCTGGGCCACGGTCTCACTGCATACAGCAACCTGCGCAATGCGCTCAATCGCTACTACGAAGAGGTTTTCGGATACCCTTCGCCAAGACTTAATTTTGTGGCAGGCTTGAAGTGGACGCTGCCGGGAGCAAAGTAGTGGCCGAAGAAGCCTTCGACAAACCGCGCCTGGCCATCAACCGCGTGTACACGCGGCAGGGCGACCAGGGAGAAACGGCGCTGGCCGGTGGACAGCGCGTGCCCAAGGACAGTCTGCGCATCGAAGCGTATGGCACGGTGGACGAGCTGAATTCTTTCGTCGGCGTGGCGCAGGCGAGCGCCGGGCAGTTGGCCGCCGGCGAACCGCGTGCTGCCCGGTTGGCATCCATTCTGCTTCGCGTGCAGCACGAACTGTTCAACCTGGGGTCGATTCTGGCCACGCTGCCCGATGATGTTCACCCGAAGCAAGCGCGCGTCACGGGCCGGGAAGTGGATCAACTGGAACGCGAGATGGACGCCATGAACGAAGATCTGGCGCCGTTGCGTTCGTTCGTACTGCCAGGCGGCAGCCGCCTCAACGCCGAATTGCACATTTGCCGCGCGGTCTGCCGCCGCGCCGAACGCGACTGTGTAGCGCTGGCCCGGGTGGAAAGCATTCCGCCCGAGACTGTCCGTTATCTGAACCGGTTGAGCGACGCGCTGTTCGTCTTTAGCCGCTGGGCCAGCCATGTCAGCGGCGCGGCCGAAACTTTGTGGGATCCCAACCAATCCACGTCGGGCTTGATAGATAATGAGGGTTAAGGAGAAATCGATGCAGAAGGATACTGTACGGCCGCTGGCCATCGGGCTGATTGTTCTGGGGGCGCTCGTCCGGGTGACACAAGCAGTGAATTTCGCGCCCGTGGGGGCACTCAGTTTGTTCGCCGGTGCGCGTTTGCGTTCCTGGCACGCGTACCTGCTGCCGATCGTGCTGATGGCCATCACGGATCCGTTTCTGGGCGGGTATTCGTACGCCACTCCCTTCGTGTACGGCAGTTTCCTCATCACGGTGTGGATCGGCACGAAGCTGCGCCGCACGGAAAACCCGCTCTGGATCGGGGCGGGCGCGGTGGCCGGCAGCCTGCAGTTTTTCCTGATCACCAATTTTGCTTCCTGGCTGGCGTATCCGCAGACTTATGGGCGTTCCGTGGCCGGGTTGGTGAACTGCTACATCGCCGGCATTCCCTTCTACGGGCGCACCTTGGCTTCGGACGTGTTTTACGCCGGAGTGCTCTTCGGCCTGCATGCCTGGCTCAGCCGCACGGTGGCGCGGAACGAGCGCGTCGCGGCCCAGGCTGTTTAAGCACGCGCGGGTCTTGTGAGTAAAATTCTGCTCGCCTGGAGTTCCGGGAAGGATAGCGCGTGGTCGCTCTACGTGCTGCGCCGGCGAGCAGTGGAAATCGGCGCGCTCCTCACTACACTCAACGAAGCCGCCGATCGCGTGGCGATGCATGGCGTGCGCCGCTCTCTGCTGGAGGCGCAAGCGGAGGCCGCCGGACTGCCCCTGTGGCAGGTGCCGCTGCCCTGGCCCTGCACCAACGACGATTACGAAGCCCGCATGGCCGACGCGTGCCGGCGCGCCGTGGATGAGGGCTTTGACTGCATCGCGTTCGGCGATCTGTTCCTGCGCGATGTGCGCGCCTACCGCGAACGGCAGCTTGCAGGCTCGGGCCTGACTCCGCTGTTTCCGCTTTGGGAGCATCCCACGGATCAATTGGCGCGCGAGATGATCCGCGGCGGACTGCGCGCGCGGCTGAGCTGCGTGGATTCCAAGGTCCTGGACTCGCGCTTCGCCGGCCGCGAATTCGATGACGCGCTGCTGGCGGACCTTCCTCCCGGCGCCGACCCCTGCGGCGAAAACGGCGAGTTTCACACCTGCGTCTACGATGGTCCCATGTTCCGCCACCCCATTGCCGTGGAAGCGGGCGAGATTCGGGACGTCAACGGTTTCATTTACGCCGACCTGATCGGGGTGCCCGAGTGCCAAGAATCGTCTCGTTGATCGCCAGCGCCACCGAGATTGTGGGCGCCCTGGGCCAGCTCGACAACCTGGTGGGGCGCTCTCATGAGTGCGATTATCCCGAAGCGGTCCGGCAATTGCCGGCATGCACGCGCCCGCGCATCGCGGTAGACGGAAACAGTCAGGAGATCGACCGGCTGGTCAAAGAATCGGCGCGAACGTTCGTGTCGATCTATGACGTGTTTGAGGATGTTCTGGAACGGCTGCAGCCCACTCACATCGTGACGCAGATTCAGTGCGAGGTGTGCGCGGTGAGCCTGCGCGACGTGGAACAGGCCGTCGCGCGCGGCATCAAGGGACATCCCCAGATCGTCTCCCTACAGCCGGATTCGCTCGCTGGGATCTGGCAGGACATTCGGCGCGTGGCGGGCGCGCTCGGCATTCCTGGCCGCGGGGAAGAAGTGGTGGAGGCGCTTCAGGGGCGCATGCGGCAACTGTCGGTTCCGGGTGCGGGAGCGGGGCCGCGCGTCGCTTGCATCGAGTGGATGGAGCCGCTGATGGCGGCTGGAAACTGGACGCCGGAGTTGATCGCCATGGCGGGCGGAGTCAACCTATTCGGCGACGCGGGCAAGCATTCGCCGTGGATGAGTTGGCAGCAACTGGCCGGCGCCGATCCGGATGTGCTGCTCATTGCGCCTTGCGGTTTCGACCTGGCGCGCACCGGACAGGAAATGTACTGGATGACGGGCCGCCCCGGCTGGCGCGACCTGCGGGCTGTACGCAATGGCTGCGTGTATCTCGCCGATGGCAATCGTTATTTCAATCGGCCGGGGCCGCGTGTGGTGGAGACTCTGGAAATCCTGGTGGAGATCCTAGGTAACGCTTCCGGGAAACCGCTTGCTGACGCGCGCGGCTCCGATCAGAGCCACGACCGTGAGGGAGTGGTTGCCCACTCCTGGCGGCGCTATGATGAGCTTGTGACATGGCGCTGATCGCTGTCTCGGGTCATCCTGGTTGCCGTTTCGAAGAGGTAGCGCGCATCAGCGCGCAGCGGCTCGGGTTCGAGCTTCTCACGCAATCCCGGATTCAGGTGCTCGCCGGGGAGGAGTTCGGCTCGGAGACGCGCATTCCCGACCGCGCCTATCCCAGCCTGGTGACGTCCATCCTGGCGCGGCTGGCCACCGAGCATCACCTGGTTTATTGCGCCGTGGGTGGCGAGTTGCAGGCCCGCCATTTTCCCGGCATGCTGCGCGTACACGTGGTGGCGCCGGAAAATGTGCGCATCGGCAACCTGATGCTGGACCATCGCTTCGAACGCGCCGCCGCGCGCCAGCACCTGCTGGAACTGGAAGCCGCCGATCGCGCCAGCCGCAAGGCCAAATTCGGCAAGACCAAAGCCACCGCCGACCTCTTCGACCTGGTGTTCAACGCCGAAGGACTCACCAGCGAACAGATGGCCGAGCTGATCCAGACCGCCGTCACCTCCACCGGCCTCGCCGAGCGCGGCTATCTTTCCGGCGCCGCCGAGCAGCAACTGCAGTTTCAAATGCGCTTCAGGCTGGCGCGCTACGGCATCGTGCCGCCGGGCAACGTCACCCTGCGCAAGAAGATCTTCGCCAACCAGAGCGAAGAGATGTTCGCCAATCTGCTGGATTTCTACCGCATCGCGTGGGACTACGAGCCTAAGAGCTTCCCGGTGCAGTACGACGCCGACGGGCGCGTGCTGGAATCGTTCACTCCGGACTTCTACCTGCCGGAATTCGATCTGTACCTGGAACTGACCACCATGAAGCAATCGCTCGTCACTAAGAAGAATCGCAAAGTGCGGCTGTTGCGCGAACTGTACCCGCATCTCAACATCCAGGTGTTTTATCAGAAGGATTTTGAGAACCTGATCTTCAAATACGGCTTGTCCGAGCGGCCGGTGCAGGCATGAGCGGCATCACCATTCCGGGATTGGAGCGGGTGCTCTTCACCGAAGAGCAGATCGACCAGCGCATCCGCGAAGTGGCGGCGGAGATTTCGGGCAACTACCAGGGCAGGACCGTCAAGCTGGTGGGCGTCCTGAAAGGCTCGGTGTTCTTTCTCACCGCGCTGGCGCGGCACATCGAGGTCCCGGTGAAGATCGATTTTCTGGGCATTTCGAGCTTCTCCAACAAGAGCGGCGCTCCCGGCGTGGTGCGCATCGCCAAGGATCTGGATGAGAGCATCGAGGACGAAGACGTGCTGCTGGTGGAAGACATCGTCGATACCGGCTTCACGCTGCGTTACTTATTGCAGACTCTTGCGGGGCGCGCGCCCAACTCGCTGGCAGTCTGCACCTTCCTGGATCGCAACTCGCGCCGGATCGTGCAGGTGCCGGTGGACTATCGCTGCTTCGAAATCCCCGACCGCTTCGTTGTGGGCTTCGGCCTGGACTACAATCAGCTCTATCGCAACTTAGGGTATGTGGCGGTGATGAAGCCTGCGGAGCGGTCTTAGGAGCACCCGCAAGCCGGCATTGGCAGACTGAAACCTACCCCACCTATCGTTTTGAGTGCGTCTCCTTTGCCAGCAGCCTCATGGCCTGAGGATCGCCATGGCCGGCTTCCGTGGTGGTTTGAGCTGGAGTCTCAGTGGCTTCCTTCATGGCAGCCAAGGCTGCCTGGGCCGTCTGGCTCAACTGAACGGAGTCCGAGTGGGCGGCAGTGTGTTGTTTCGCTTGAGATGGAGCCTTTGTTGGGGCCGAGGAGCGGGCCGTAGGCTGCGTTTGGGTCACGTTCGATATGGCGCTAACCATTTGCGACCTCCTGAGTACGCATATCGTCCACTCCGCGTATTTCTTGAACTGATTCGTACGGAAACGCACACCGGCCAATCAATGGTGAATTGTTCCACAGGGACTCTTTGGAGTACGGTGGGTTGCTAAGGAGTGCGAACTGCTGTCGTGAAGAGACCATACAACACTCTGCTGCCGATCCTTTTTTGCCTGTCGGCGGCGCCGGCTTATGCCCAAACAACCATTGGGGGAGGCGCCTGTACGTCTTCTTCTCTCGATGGGAATTACGAGTTTATGCTGAACGGACGCCAGGTGGCGCCTTCCGGAACGGTCTCGAAAGTATTACAGGCAGTCGGCACTGCCGCGTTTGACGGGTTGAATAAGGTCACGTTGACGATGACTGCCAACACCGTCGGCGCCAGCCAGTCTTTTGGAGCGCCGCTGGTGTATTCGGGAACTTACAGTCTGCAATCCAACTGTTCGGGTTCCATCAGCATCACGGGCGGCGATACCGGCACATTCACGCTGGAGGCTTACGACCAGGGCAAGGCCTTCGCCGTAATTGGGTCGGACGCCACCTATGCTTTCAACGGGAGCGGCAACATACAGCCGGCCACCTGCCCCACTACGGTGTCTGGCATACACGAATTCAGCGCCAACGGCAGCACCCTTTCGGGCACTTCGGTGACGGGCGTCCTGGATGTGGCAGGTGTGCTCCAATTCGACGGGCAAGGCAACGTGACGGCGAATTGGACCCAGATTTCCAATCTGACCACCGCCACGGTGGCGGCCACGGGAACGTATACCGTGAACTCCACGTGCCTGGCCTCTGCCACGCTCACTGACGCCTCCAGCAACAAGTACGCAGTCTCGTTTAGCATTTATACGACTGCTCCTGCCTTCGCCTTTGCTGTCACCTCTCCACAGTTGCTCTTTGATGGATTCGGCGCCGCGGCGCAAGTGACTACCACCAGCGGGTGCGACGCTGCGACGCTGAACGGGACTTTTGAGCTAAACCTCAGCGGGCGGCTGGCTCCGGGAGGAGTCACTTCGAAGATTCTGGTTGCAAACGGAGCGGCCACTTTCGACGGCCACAGCAAGGTCACCTTCAATCTTACTGCTAACTCTGTCAACGGGAGCCAGGCTTTTGGAACGCCGCTGGCATACTCAGGTAGTTACACCCTCCAGTCCAATTGTCAGGGGTCGATCAGCATTACCAGTGGGGACGCCGCGACCTTCCTCGTAGTGGCGTATTCGATCGATACCACCACCCAACAGGCGCGGGCATTCACCCTGGTAGGGACCGACGCCGTCTACGCCTACAGCGGAGGCGGCAACATCCAACCGGCGGCCTGCGCAGCGAGCACACTATCGGGCGCATGGCCTTTCAGCGCCACGGCCAATTCCCTTTCCGGGTCCACCAACACGGGAGTTGTGGATATCGCGGGAGTCCTGCAGTTCGATGGACAAGGCAATGTGACGGGCGCGTGGACCCAGGCTTCGAATACGGCAACGACTAACATATCGGCTACGGGAACTTATTCGGTTACGCCGGCCTGCCTGGGCTCGGTTACTCTTACCGATACGGCCGGCAGTAAGTATGTTGGGTCGGTATCTGTTTTTGGGACGGCTTCACAGACGTTTGTGTTGGTGGCCGCGAATCCACAATTGATTTTGAGCGGCACCGCGCGCGTGGCGTTCGTGAATCCCGGGCAGGCGATAGGGAACCTGGAGAGTTACCTGCCCGACCAGACACCGGCTGGGAGCGTTTTTGTGCTTTTCGGATCGCTCCTGGCGAGCAAAGTCGGGCAACCCACCACGGTTCCGCTCCCCACTACGCTGCTGACCACCACGGTTACGGTCAATGGGGAGCCGGCGCCTCTGTTTTACGTGGACCCCAACCAGATTGACGCCCAGATGCCGGAGGACATCAAGCCCGGTGTGGCGACCGTGGTGGTGAAGAATGGTTCCGCGGTGAGCAACGCCGTCGCGGTGATGATCCCGGCGGCGGGAACGCCGGGCATTGCGACGTACGGAAACAATCGCGCGGTGGTGGTAAATCCGGATGGCAGCGTCAACTCTCCCACCACTCCCGCTAAAGTCGGTGACACCCTGGTAGTCTACTTCACCGGCGGCGGACCGGTAAACGCCTCGGGCCCGCTGGTGACGGGGGCTCCCACGCCTGGTGGATTTTCTCCGGTGTCGGGACCGAACAGCATCACTGTGAGCGGCGTGATTGCCACAAGCACCTACATCGGCCTGACGCCCGGATCGATCGGCCTGTACCAGGCTGATTTCGTGGTGCCCAAAGTGGGCGCCGGAGATCATCCCCTGGTGATTACGATCTCGGGGCAGGCCTCCAACAATCCACTAATTGCGATCTCCAACTAATTCCGGAATTCCGCAAAACCTGTGTAACCATATCTTTCGTCTTCTGTCATCACTCGTTCTTGCGCCAGCGGTAGAATGAGAGTACCAGGAAGGAAGCGTGCGTATGAGGTTCCGGATTCTGTTTATCTCCGGGTGTCCCGACGATGCCCGCCACCTCTCACAAATGTTGCATGCTCTGCCGCTGGAGCTGGATCACGCGGCAAGCCTGCAGCAAGCCCGCAAAATACTTGGCACCCAAGACTACCGCGTGATCTTCACCACGGCAGACCTGCCTGATGCCACATGGCTGGATGTGGTGGAGGCTGCCGGCTCAGTGCCAGTGATCGTAGCCGACCCGCAGGCCGACGGCCGTCTCTGGAGCGAAGTTCTCAATCGCGGCGGGTATGATTTGCTCGCCATGCCGTTTTTTGCTCGCCATGCCGTTCTACGCGCCGGAGGTGCGGCGCGTTGTGAGCAATGCCGTTGACCGGCCGTTCGTTATGGCCGCCGTATAATGGTTTTTTCCGATCGAGGCAAGGCGACCCGCAAAGAGAAGACTACGAAGTTGTGGCCGAAGGCGAAGAAGGGACGTTTCTGCGTGGACCGGCCCATTCTGTGACTCCCGCGAAGCCTGGTAACGCCGGCGGTCTTGCCGCCGGTCAAAACTCGCGATGCGCCCGAGTCACATCCCGTTCAATCCGACGCAGTCGGTGGCGTTGCTGGCCCCCAACCCGCTACTCATGCCGCAGCGCCACCATGGGATCCACCCGCATCGCCCGCCGTGCCGGAAGATAGCACGCCCACAACGCAATAGCCGCCAGCACCAGGCTGACCACGCCGAACGTCAGCGGGTCAGTGGTGCTGATCAGGAACAGCACTCGGGCAGCCAACCTACTGACCGCCATCGCACCCAGCAGACCCACGGCGATTCCGGCGATCACCAGCCGGACGCCCTGTCCCAGCACCAGCGCCGCCACATCGCGCGGCTCCGCCCCCAGCGCCATGCGGATCCCGATCTCGCGCGTGCGTTGAGCAGCGCCGCAAGAGACCACGCCGTAGACGCCGATCACCGCCAGTATCAGCCCCAGCAGTCCCATGGCGCCGGCCTGCTGTGCGCCCATGCGGAACATCGCGAAGCCCATGAAACCCTGCAGAGATTGTTCCATGGTCTGCAGGTCGGAGATGGGAATGTCCGGGTTGAGCCGTTGAATCTCCTGCTCCAGCCGCGTGCGCAGCGAATCCGGCGGCACCTTGGTGCGCAGTTGCAGCACCCGCATATAGAAAAAGCGCTGCTCCAGCGGCAAGTAGAAGTAAGACAGCGGGCTCTCGAACACCACAACGTATTTGCTGTCATGCGCCACACCCACCACCTGCCACCAGGGGCCATCCGCCTCGATGCGAAAGCGCTTGCCGATCGGCTCTTCGTTGGGCCAGAAGCGGGCGGCCATGGTCTGGTTCACGATGGCCACCTTGGTCGTGGCTTCGGTATCGGCGTCGGTAAAGGCGCGCCCGTGCACAATGGGGATGCGCAGGGTCTCGAAGTAATCGCGGTCCACCGGGTTCATGCCGGCCGTGGGAGGCTGCTCGCCCTCCGCCAAAGGTTTGCCCTCTACAAAGACCTTCTCCGCCTGGTTGAGGTAACTCATCGGCACGTTGAAGGCATAGCTGGCGGTCTGCACGCCGGGCACCTCACGGATGCGGCGCTCCAATTCGCGGTAGAACTCCTTCGACCGCGCGTTGCTGTAACCCACGTCGCGCGGATTCATGCGGGCGGTCAGCAACTGCCGCGGTTCAAAGCCCAGGTTCATCCTCTGGGCGCGCTCCAGGCTGCGCACGAAGAGCCCCGCGACAATCAGCAGGGTCAGCGACCCGGCTACCTGCGCCACCACCAGAAGGCTGCGCACGCGCTGCCGGGCGGCGCCGTGCGTGCCGCGGGCGCTATCGTGCAGCACCCAGCCCGCGTCGGTCTGCGATGCCCGCAGCGCCGGCCAGATCCCGATGGCCACGGCCGTGAATGCCGCGCCGGCCAGTGCGTACGCGAACACGCGCCAGTCGAAACCGGAATCCACCTTGATTGGCAGGCTGGTGCCGCGATTGATGGAGCCCAGGAAAACGTCGGTGGCCCACCGGCCCAGCAACATGCCCGCGCACGCGCCCAGCAGCGCCAGCAGGCCGCTCTCGGTGAGCATCTGCCGCACCAGCCGCCCGCGGCCAGACCCCAGTGCGGCGCGGATCGCCATCTCGCGCTGCCGGATGGCCGCGCGCACCAGCATCAGGTTGGCCACATTCATGCACGCGAGCAGCAGCACCAGGCCCGAGAGAATCAGAAGGCACACCGTGATCACCGGAATCTGCTCGGTGATGAAGTGCACCGGGACGGGCCGCGCCAGCCGCTCCGGAATCACATGCAGAGTGATGCCTTTGTCGGTGGCCGGGTACTGCTGCTGCAACTGGCGGGAGATGACGTCGATGGAACTCTGCGCCTGCGCCAGCCTGATCCCCGGCTGCATGCGCGCGAGCAGCGTGAGGGGCCGCGCGGTGCGGTCGCCGTAGAACACGCTGGGGTCAGAGATGCCACGGAGTGTCAACATATTCAGCGGCAGGTAGCCATCCATCTCGGCGCCCGAGTACAATCCGCGGAACTGCTCCGGCACTACGCCGATGATGGTGGCCGGGATTCCATCCATGCGAACCTGTTTGCCCACCACGTGGGCGTCGCCCCCAAATCGCTTCTGCCAGTACGAGTAGCCCAACACGATGTTGGTCGCGCTGCCGCTGGCTTCGCCTTCGCCCGGCAGAAACAGGCGGCCCGCGGCGGGCCGGATTCCCATGGCAGTGAAGGCATTGCCGCTGAAGGTCTGGTAGGTGAAGGTGGTGACCTTGCCATCGGCGTTCAGCCCGCCCAGCATGGTGTTGAAGCCGAACACATCCGAGAAGCGGCTGGCCTGCCTGCGGAGGTCCTTCAGCATGGAAAACGAGAGACGGTAGTTCAGGCCCGTCTCATCGCCCTTGGTCTGCGCCGCCAGCACCACCAACTGCTCGGGCGACCGCGCCGGCAGGGGGCGCAGAAAGCCGTTAATGCAACTGAAAATCGCGGTGTTCGCGCCAATGCCAAGCGCGATCGTCAGGACCACCAGGCAGGTGAATCCGGGGTTCTTCCGCAATTGACGGAGGGCGAAGTGCAGATTCTGCAGCATGGGAACTTTCCGTGCCCCTTGGTTGTCTTAAATTAAAGGATAGGTGAATCAGCGATGAATAGCGAGGGCGTCTGGGGGGCACTGGTCCGCCATTTCTTCGACCGCTTCTTCGATAAGGAATCGCTTTCGCCGCAGGGAGACCCGGAGGCCAATATCGTCCAGACTCTCGGCTTTCTGGCAGCGCCCGGCGCCTTCGTGTGCATATTGTTCCAACTCCTGACTTTCCAGGGCTGGGACCTGGTTTCGGTCCGCTGCTTCTTCATCTCGCTCTCCATGATTGTCATGAGCTTCATCGTGGTGTTCGAATGGGACGCGCTGTTTCCGGACCGGCGCGATTACCAGGTGCTGACGCCGCTGCCGCTACGACTCTCCACGCTGTTCCTCGCCAAGACGGTGGCCATCGGCATCTTTCTGGGCATCTTCCTTCTGGACGTCAACTTCTTCTCCATCCTGCTCTGGGGCGGAATCGAAGGCCACGGGAGTTTGCTCGGAATCGTCGGCGCGCACGTGGTCACAGTGGTGCTCAGCGGCTTGTTTGCCGCGCTGGCGATGGCAGCGGTGCAGGGCGTGCTCATCACCATCCTGCCGGCGGAAGCGTTCCGGCGCGTCTCGGTCTGCATCCAGACCCTGCTAATGGCCGCGCTCGTCATGCTGATCTTTCTCTCGCCCATGATCGCGAACCAACTCCGCGACCTGCTGCGCCAACACAGTCCGCTGGTCTACTGCTGGCCTCCGTACTGGTTCGCGGGATTCTACGAGGGTCTCCGGCCCGCGGTCAAGAACCCCGGCCTGCTGGCTCTCGGGCCTCTTTCCGTGCGGGCTCTGGCCGCGGCCGCGGCCCTCTTTCTGCTGACGTACCTGCCGGGGTATCGTTCGCACGCCCGCAAGATGCTGGAAGCGCCGCAGCCCAGCCCCGCCGGTCCCGGCCGCATCAGCCGCGCGATTTCCGGCCTCATCGACCGGCACATTCTGCGGCATCCCGTGCAGCAAGCCGTCTTCCATTTCATCAATCAGACCATCACCCGCAGCATGAAGCACCGGCTGTTCCTCGCGGCCTACGCCGGAGTCGGCGGTGCGTTCGCGGTCTTCACATTCGGCACGGACCACTCGGGCTCCCTGAAGCTGCCGCTGACCCTCTCATTCATTCTGGTCTCGGCCATGCGCGCGGCTTTCAACTTCCCCTCGGAATTGCGCGGCAACTGGGCGTTCCAGCTCAGCGAAACCAACAACACGGGCGAGTGCCTGGCGGCCATGCGGAAGTGGATCGTGATGTGCGCCATCCTGCCGCTGTTTGCGGTGCTGGCACCCGTGGAGTTCCTCTGCTTCCCGTGGACTGCCGCGCTGTTCCACCTGGCGTTCGGCATCACCCTCTCCGTGCTGCTGATGGAGTTGATGTTCTTCGATTTCCGAAAAGTGCCTTTCACCTGCTCCTATCTGCCGGGCAAGATCAACCTCGTGGGACTGGTGGTGATCTACTGCTTCGGTTTCACCTTCTACAGCGGCACCATGGCGAGCCTGGAGGAGTGGCTGGCGGTCACGCCCATCGCCGCCGCGGCCTTCTTTGCCGCCGCCGCCATCGCCTATGTGCTGCTGGACCGCTGGCGTGAACGGCTGCTCGGCGGCGAACCCGTACTGGATTTTGAGGACCCGGGCGACCCCGAGGTCCGCACACTGGAGCTCCATGCTTGAGATCAAAGGTCTGACGAAGTATTACCGCAACACCGCGGTGGTGGACGATGTCAGCTTCACCGTGCGGCCCGGCGAAGTGACCGGCTACCTGGGCCCCAACGGCTCCGGAAAATCGACCACGGTCAAGATGATCACCTCGCTGCTCGAGCCGAGCCGCGGACACGTTTACCTGGACGGGCGCGACATCCGCGAAGACCCGGTGGGCTTCAAGCGGCGGCTGGGATACGTGCCCGAAGAGCCCATTCTGTATTCGTATCTGACCGGCCTGGAGTACCTGCAATTGATCGGAAGGCTGCGCTGCCTGCCGCCGGTGCTGGTGGAGAAGAAGGCCAACGAGCTGCTCGAACTCTTCTCGCTCACCGCCTACCGGCACTCGCCCATCGCCGCCTATTCGAAGGGCATGAAACAGCGTGTGCTCATCTCGGCGGCGCTGCTGCACGATCCGGACGTGCTGATTCTCGACGAGCCGCTTTCCGGAATCGACGTGACTTCGGCGCAGCTCTTCCGTTTCCTGCTGGCGGAGCTGGCCAAGCAGGGCAAGATGATCCTGTACATTTCCCACGTGCTGGAAGTGGTGGAAAAGGTCTGCGCCCAGGTGGTGATCATTTATCGCGGCAAGATTCAGGCTGCCGATTCGGTGGAGCGCCTGCGCGACCTGATGAATCTGCCGTCGCTGGTCGAGATCTTCGCGCAACTGGCCGAAGAGCGCGATCTGGAGCAGGTGGCGAAAGACATCGTGGGCGTCATGCGCGCCAGCGCTTGACCAGGTCGCGGGCAGCCGCGGGCCACTCGGGATAGAGAAACTGGAAGCCCGCAGCCAGCAGGCGTCCCGGCACCACGCGGCGGCTCTTGAGGATGAGTTCCGATTCGGTGCGAATCAGGATGGCCCCCACTTCGATCATCCATGCCGGAAGAGGCAAGGCGATGCGGGCGCCCCAAGCGTCGCGCAGAGCCCGCATGAAATCGGCATTGGGCAGCGGATTCGGGGACGACAGATTGACCACGCCGTCGAGCGCTTCGCGGGCGATCAGCAGTTCGATGGCGCGGGCGAAATCGGCCTCGTGAATCCACGAGACGAATTGATGGCCGATCCCTTGCCTGCTGCCGAAGCCGCGGCGCACCAGGCCGAGGAATGCATCGAAGACGCCGCCGCGATCGGGGCTGAAGGTCATGGCGCTGCGGATGGCGACTTTGCGGGTGCGCGGTGTGGCGGTCGCGAAGAAGGCCTGCTCCCAAGCCTTCGCGACGTCGATGGAGAAGTTCCAGGTGTCGGGCGCGCCCGGCTCGTTGCCGCCGAGTTCGCCGTGAGCTTCGTCCATGGGGCGGTCCAGTGCGTGGCGATAAATGGTCGCGGTGCTGGCGTTGATCCACAACGGTGGCGGCTGCTTCAGGGACGCGATCACCTGGTTCAGCAGGAGCGTGCTCTGCACGCGCGAATCGTAGATGGCGCGCCGGTTGGCCTCGTAGTATCGGCAATTGACGCTGCGGCCGGCCAGGTTGATGCAAACGTCGCTCTGTTCGAGAGCGGCCACCCAGTCGCCGGGGGTGAGGCCATCCCAGGCTTCCACGCGCCAGGGCGCGGATTGGGGATGGCGGCTGAGCACCGTCACGGTGTGCCCCTGCGCGTGGAAATGGCGGGCGAGCATCCGGCCCACCTGCCCGCTGCCGCCCGGGATGACGATTTTCATGGCAGGTACCTTTGCCACTCGGCCGATTCGGCAACTCGCTGGATCACGGCATTGCGCTCGTGGAGGAGTCGTCGCATGTAACGGCGAAGAACCAGCAACTCGGCCAGGCGTCCCAACACCGGCAGCGGGGCCGCGAACCAGAAGACGTCGCGCATCTCGGTGGCCTGCGGGGATAGAGGCCGAAAGAAGTGGTCGTGCTTCATCGAGCGGAAGGGGCCGCGCACCATGGTGTCCTGAAAGTACGAGGGCGCGTCCATGGCGATGATCTCGCTGGTCAGGTTGTGCCACACGGCGAAGTGGCGGGCGCGCCAGGTGACGCGCTGTCCTATGCCGATGAGTCCGCTGGTGACTCCGCCGGTGGCGAGAGCCGCTTCGCCCCAATGGACATTGCCGGCCAGGTGGACCTCTACGCTGCGGGCCAGATCGAAGCAGCGTTGAACCGGCGCGTGGATGGTCGTGACTTCTTCGAGCTTCACCATACTGGGCGACCGCATGCTGACGCGGGCGGCTCCGATCCGAGCCGCGACCGTGAGGGAGTGGTTTTCATTGCTTCTCCGCCAGCGTCTTGATGTGATGCAGGACGCGGAGGTGGATGCGGTGGATGATGGCGTCGCTCCAGACGCGCCAGTATCCCGCGGGCCACAGGCCGTGCTGATACCACGAAGTGCCCTCCACCAGGGTGCGGCCGTGATCGAGCGGGGTGAGAAGGAACTGTCCTTCCTTCGAAACCAGGTAGCCGTGCAAATGTTTGGGCTCCACCTGGGCATATGGGCTCAGTTCGTGCATCGGCGCGGGACTCTCCGTCACACGGAAGCGCAGCAGGCGCGCCTCGTCCCAGACTTCGATCGGTTCCACGACGGGTCCCGTGGAGAACTCGCAATAGCGGGTGGCCCCGGCGCCGGACCCCTCGATGCGGGTCAGTGTCGGATAGGCCAACCCGGCGCGAAAATACCACTCGTGCGGCTCGGGCAATGGTGGAAAACTCACGACGTACTTCCAGATCTTCTCTGGCGGCGCGTTGATGACGAGGGAGGTGTGCACTTCGAAAACGGGCGGCGGCGCGGCAGCGTCCCACAGCATGCCGGGCGGCAGCATCAACAGAATGCCGAGGCCGCGCCTGATGCGCCCGGAGGGTTCCGCCTGGTAGACCAGCCAGCTTCCGAGGGCGGCCAAAGGGGCGGTGAGCGGCAGAGCCATCACGATGCAGATCAGCCCGTCCAGTCTCAGGAGCAGGAGGCCGACGGAGGCAACCGCCGCCGCCAACACGCCCAACATCAAGGCTCGAAAATGAGTTGCCGGCCGAAATACCCACGATGCTACTCCACCCAGAAGGACTGGGAATGTGACGAACAGCGTCAGGCCGTAGCCCCCGGCATGGATGATCGCGATCCCAGCGGCAATCAAGATCGCGAAGAGTAGCAGACCCACCAGGAGTCGCACGCCCGTATTCATGCGTGGTCTCCCTTCACCACGGCGATCAGTTCGAGCGCCGCCTTGCGCACCGGCCGCATGAGTGGTAAGCCGGACAGGCGGATCAGCGTAGTGACGCTCTTTGTCGCCAGTTCCAGCAGGCGCGTAGTGCGGGCCTGATCGGGCGATTCATCGATCACCCAGAAGAAGATCACGCCCATCTGAAAGAACCAGAGGACGCTGGGCAGTTGCGGCTCCAGGTCGCGCGGAATGCGCATGCCGCAATCCACCAGGATGCGGCGAAACCAGTCGAAATCGATGCAGCGGATCTCGGCGGTCTGCGGGCTGAAGGGCGAGATGGGGTGTTTGGGGTCGGCGCCGTTGCGCAGCAGGGCGCGCAGCACGCCGCGATAGGGGGCGAAGTGCACCAGTTTCACGCGGATCAGCTCGCGCAAGCGGTTTTCCAAGCCGTCAGCATGCTCCAGGGCCGCTTCAATCTTGGGCTGCATCTCGGCGCAGGCGCGCCGGTAGAAGTCCATGACGATGGCGTCTTTGGACGGGTAGTAGTAGTACGCGGCGCCGGTGGCAACACCGGCCTTCTGGGCGATGTCCCGCATGGTCGCGGCGTCGAAGCCTTCCAGGCGGAAAAGTTCGAGCGAAGCATCCAGAATCCGGGTGGCGGTCTCTTCGGCCTTGGGTGTGCTTTTGGGGGACGACATGTTTTTGAATCTGTTCAAAAATAGTATGCGGCGGATCGCTCTGCCTGTCAACAATTATTTTGAACGTGTTCAGAAATGAGCGATCAGGCCGCCAGCCCGGCCTTCCAGAGCAGGTAGCCGATGGCCTGCTTCAGGTAGTTCCAGCGATCGTGAAAGAGGCCCGGGTTCAGCTCTTTGCGCGGGGAGCCATAGACCTTGAGGCCGCGCGCTTCGAGCATCGATTTGGCGCGAAAGATGTGATAGCCGTCGCTGACCACGATGACGGAGCGCAGCCCCATGCGGCGCATGATCTCGCTCGCCATGGCGGTGGATTCGAGCGTGCTCTCGCCCTCGGTCTCCACGATGATGGCGTCGGGAGGGACGCCGTGGCCCACCAGGTAAGAGCGGCCCACGGCACCTTCGGTGAAGACCGGGTCGCCGCCGGCGCCGCCGGTGGTGAGGATGCGTGGAGCCATATGGCGGTGGTAGAGTTCCAGCGCGTGGTCCAGGCGGGCGCGCAGCACCGGCG